>JBFHRI010000210.1:0-5278 GCA_041591755.1 Oleiphilaceae bacterium | reverse complement strand
TGAGCAACTGAGTGACGGCTCCTGCTTGCGTCGTCGTGCAGGGGCAATGTAGCAATCCGGATAGGTAAGCTGAACCAAGAAAAAATGCATTGCTTAGCAGAAAGGCTGCAATAGCGGGGCGGAAAAATAGCTAAAAGAAATAAAGAATTAGCGCCGCTGCTGGGTGCACCGGCGGCTTAGCTTGTGTAAAGCCTAAATACGGTTATAGGCCCTTAGGACTCGGACTTAACCTGGGTGGCTTGCACGGCGGTCAGCGCGATCGTAAAGACAATATCTTCGATCAAGGCGCCGCGCGATAAATCATTGACCGGTTTTTTAAGGCCCTGCAACATCGGGCCGACACTGATTACGTTGGCACTGCGCTGCACCGCCTTATAGGTGGTATTACCGGTATTTAGATCAGGGAAGATAAAAACCGTAGCTTTGCCGGCGACCGGACTGTCGGGCGCTTTGGTGCGGGCGACGCTCTCGATGGCGGCGGCATCATATTGTAAGGGGCCATCGATAATCAGATCGGGTCGACGCTCCTTGGCAATCCGCGTCGCTTCGCGGACTTTATCGACATCGCTACCACTACCGCTCTCGCCGGTACTGTAGCTGATCATCGCGATTTTCGGTTCAATCCCGAAGGTGAGGGCCGACTCGGCGCTCTGGATCGCTATATCCGCCAGCTCCTCTGCGTTGGGATCAGGATTAATGGCGCAGTCACCATAGACCAATACCTGTTCCGGCAGGCACATGAAGAACACGGACGACACAACCTTGGCGCCGGGCATGGTCTTGATCAGCTGGAGGGCAGGGCGCACGGTATTGGCGGTGGTGTTCACCGCGCCGGAGACCAAGCCATCCATTTCATCCAATGCCACCATCATCGTCGCCAACACGACATTATCTTCGAGCATGGCGAGGGCCATCTGAGGAGTCAAACCTTTGTGTTTACGCAATTCCACCATGGGTGCAACATAGTCTTCGCGAATCGCATCGGGGTCGATGATGCGAATGTTATCGGGTAAGTGTATGCCCTGCGAATTGGCGACGGCATGGATCTCATCGGCCTTACCAATCAACACGCATTGGGCTAGGCCACGTTGGTGACAAATGGCTGCCGCAGCGACGGTTCTGGGCTCGTTACCTTCGGGAAGCACAATGGTTTTCGCGGCAGCGCGCGCGCGTTCGGAGAGCTGGTAGCGAAACGCAGGAGGGGAGAGACGGGCGGCGCGTAATTTTTTGCAGTGATCTTTGAACCAGGCCAGGTCCAGATTTTCGGCCACATGGCTGACCACATCTTCCATCCGGGAGATGTCATCTTTCGGCACTTCTTTAGTAATATTGGACAGTTTGACGACCGTGGGCAGCGTGTCGATATTGGAGCACAAAACTGGCAACCCGGCCTGGAAAGCATTGTGGCAGATGGCTTTCACCGCAGCGGTAATTTCGCCATCCCCGGTCAGCACGACGCCTGCCAACGGAACCCCGTTCATGGTGGCCATGGCGGCTGCGATTAACACATCAACCCGATCATACGGCGTAACGATCAGGTGGCCCGGCGTGAATTCATGTAATAGATTGCCTACCGTGCGCGCGCAGACTGAAATTTTTGACACCCGACGTGTCTCCATTTCACCCGCATGCAGAACAGATAAGTGCGCGGCGCGTGCCAAATCGACCACGCGCGGTGCGCTCAGTCGGGGCTCCCAGGGAATGACGCCCAGCAAGCGAATCTGATTCTTGAGGATAGGGCAATCGTGTTCAAACGCGGGCAGTTTGGCGTTCGCAGGTTGCGGTTCATGAGTTAGCGCCAAGGTCTGGTCCTGGCGGGCTTGGGGTTTGCCGACTTTGTTAAGCACCACGCCAATCACATCAGGGTCCTCGGGCGCGGCATAAAGACCGGCCGCAATTTTTAGATGTTGATCCAACTCCGCGCAATCCATTTCGTCTTGCGCAGCGACCAAAATGACTTCAGCGTCCAAGTTGTTGGCGATATCGACATTCAGGCGAACGGTATAAGGCTCGTTGCGATCCGGCACCAATCCTTCGACGATGATGACGTCGAATTTCTGCATAAGAGGCTGGTATTTTTCGATGACGCGTTCCATCAACAAGCCCTGGTCACCCTGACTGAGCATCTGCTGTGCTTCAGCCAGAGCAATCGGTTCTGGACAGTCGAGGTTGCCAGTAAAGCGCGCGAAATGCACCGAGCTGTCTTCTTTATCGTCCTCCGTAAACGGAGCGATCGGTTTAAAGAAACCAACGCGAATACCTAAGCTGTCGAGGCTGCGAACGATGCCCAAGGCAACCGAGGTTAACCCTGAGTTCAGTGCGCTCGGTGCGATAAAGAAACAGCGTGTCATACAAATTAACTCCAATATGTAGGTTGTGATGACAAAGGATTCACAACAAGCGTTCAACTCGGTGTTTAGTTAACCCGACGATCACGCCCGCTAGCAGCTCGTTTGCGATTCTCTGACTGCACATAGATACGGTCGGTCGTGGCCATACTGGAATGCCCTAAATCTTCTGAAATGTCTTTCAGAGCACGCCCGCGCTCCACCTCCATGCTCGCCCCCGTGTGCCTGAGCCAATGGCTCGAAGCTTCGCGCAGTTTGCGCGCCCGATCTTCCCCTTGAGATGCTTTCAAACGCTCGTATGCCGCGTCGAATACCTCCTGCACGATGCGGATCAATTGGCGCGATGTCAACCCGCCTTGACCGCGGATTTTCTCAACAATAGGGTGCAGTTCACCGGGCGAAGGAAGTGCGCTCAGCCCGCGATAACGGCGATAGCGTTTTAAATAGTCTAAATAATCCAAAGGGATACTGACATCGCGCAATTTCCGGCCTTTGCCATACACCTTCAGCCACCAGTTGCCATCGGTATCCTCCCAAAAATGATTCATCATGGGCGTCCAATCCCGACGCTCGCTCAGTTCAGAAATACGCAGAAAAAGCGTCTTGAGTGTGCAAATAACGAACAAACTGCGCTCATGTAAGGCATCTTCGTTCGCCAATTCCAGGGCGACCTCGAAGACGTAATCCCATTGCAACTCGGTCAAGCGGCGGACTTCGCGGACCTGAGCGTCCTTAATAAAATAGCGGCAGTCAGATTTGGCAAGTTGTGCTGGATTACCAAAGACTTGTTCCTCGTTCATCAGATACTTGTAAAACGCGATGATGCCCGTGAATGTCGCAGTCAGTGTTTGTTGCGAGGGTTTGTATTTTTTGCGATCCGCGCTTTCGGCTGAGCCGTTCTTGGCCAGTTTCAGCTTAAATGGCGCCCACAGCTTATTCTGACGAAATACACCGTGTTGCAGAATGAATTTGTCGTGGTTGGCGACACAGATCCAATTCAAAGGTGGTTTCCAACAAAAATCAGCGTATTCGAGGATATCGGCTTTGCGGAGTTGATCAATCGGCTTGGCTTTGACCAGAAAGCTCCACAAAAGAAAGCGCTCGGTCTCAGCGCGAAAGCGTGTATAGGTATGTTCAGATTTATTGCGGCCGATATAGCTCAAAAATTCCTGGCCCCAATGCCAATGTACACGCCACCAGGATTCGCCAGATTGCAGAAAGGTCTCGAGGTCAGGATAACTTTCGGCATGGAAATCCTTGAGTTCATCATAAGTGGGATATAAAGGCACCGGTGCAGGTGTCGACATAGCGTGAATCTCGGCAAATAATACAGGTGTTTGAATGATAGATGCTTATTTCTACTATGTCGAATACTAAACAGTATTCGACATAGTAGAGGGTGTCGATGGGTCAGCATCACACCCCAACATATTTAAGACACAACCAAAACAAAATGGCCGATGCCCATACCCCCACAGCGAGCTTCCTCCATGACGCGAGACACGGTGTTTAATCTAGGGATAGCCGTTATTTTCACCGTCGGCCTTTTTGGATGTAGTTGGCTGCCCACGACAGATGATCCCGCATTACAAGCGCTGTCGATTAGCCCATCCGATCCGAAGTGGCCCACGCTACAACGTTGCCATCAATGGCTGGATACCGTCGATCACGCCATCAGCAAACAAACCCATCCTGATCCCGCGATTTCTCCACATAATGAATTCTCCCAATTGTCGGCTTTGCCCTTTGCCTATCGCGTTATGCGCAGCGATCGATTGTTGGCCAGCTTTACGCAAGCACCCTTAAGTCCGGCTCAACAAGCCGCCTTGGTGCACGAAATGTTCGAGCTGGGCTCGCAGCTTTACTTCTCCGAGTTTTCGCGTTTGGACGCGCAAACCCAAGCAACACTACTGACCGAACACCCACTGTTAGCGCTGGAGCGGACGGTCACCCGGCGTAAATCCGACTTCGCCCAGGCCTTAAGTGAATGCGCTTATCAATCCGGATTTCCGCAGCAGCTACCTCCATTGGATTGGCAGGTTCCCAACAGTTATAGCAAGGTAGCGCGTTGGTTTGGCCTTTACCCCCTGAGCAGTTGGCTGGCCGAAGGCAGCATTGGCGATTATCGCGACGAAATGCATGCCAGAGTCCTAAACGGCGCACAGCAGCATTTTGCGCAGCAAACGTATTATCGCAGTGCAAAAAATACGCAACTGGGTGCCGAGACCCGTCGCGCTTGGATTCAGGATGCACGTGCAGATCATGCGTTGGGCCTGCCAAAACTGACGCCAGTAAAACTCAAACGCCTGTTTGAACATTTCGCTCCCGATTTGGCGATTGAATATAAAACTAACGACGATTTGATCGGTGCTGCACTGTTCGAAGAGGATCGGATTCAGATCGATACAGCGTTCCCCGTCGTCTATACCTATCCCAGCTACACCCGCTGGAATCAGCATACCTTATTGCAGCTGAACTACGTCGTTTGGATGCCTGCGCGAACGGCACAATCCATGTTGGATATTTATGCCGGCAAAATGGATGGCCTGATTTGGCGCGTGACACTCGGGCCCGAGGGTCAGCCTTTGGTTTTCGATACGATCCACCCGTGCGGATGTTACCACTTACTGTTTTTACCCAAAGATGTCGCCATGGACGTCACGCAGATAAGCGCCGAAAAACCGCTTGTGTTCAAGCTCGCCCCTACCCTCACTGCCGACGACAAAATCTTACTTAGAATCGAAGCAGAGACCCATTTCCTAGTCGAAGTCGCTGCCGTGCAACCAACGCCCGATGCACGTTACTATGCCTTCTCGTCTTACGCTAATTTCCTGGCCTTGCCCACCGCCACTGGCGCCGCCAGCTTATTTGGCGAGAGTGGCATCATCTCACAATCGAATCGCCTCGAACGTTGGCTGCTATGGCCCTTG
>JBFHRI010000209.1:0-5279 GCA_041591755.1 Oleiphilaceae bacterium | reverse complement strand
CGAGTTGCAAACAAAGCGCTGCGGCCTCGGCGGTAGCGAGGTGATGGTCCAAACGAGATTTGCGCACGGCGTAACCGCGCAGCAAAGACTCCGGCAGTGCCAATCGAGGCACAGTATCCAGCCAGCGGCTCAGCATTAACATGCGGCGCCCCTGTTTCCAGGTCCCATCCAGCAGAATAAAGGTATTGCACTTGTTGTCGGGCAGACCGAGCAATGCGGGTTCCTGTAAAGGCTCTCCCTGATCTGGAAAAACGACACAAACACGTCGATTTGGGTCTGCCAGGAGAGTCAAAAGCTCTACTTCCGGCTGCAATCGGTGCCAGCAACTCACGTGCGTCTGCGCAGGCAACACATCCGCAACCAGACGACCGGTATTGGTCGGTTTGAATACCTCATTACGATGCATCAGCAAGACAAACTCGCTGCGGCTTTGCAAACGTGGTCGATACGCACACAGGCAGGCATAACGCGCCAGCTGACATCCAGGACAACGGTCGACCGACTTCCCGCGCGCCTTGAATTCGCGTGTTGCTTCAGCCAGGCGCTTGGCGCGCAAGGCTAGGAATGCGTTGTTCATTGACAACTCTGGATCGATTGGGGCGCGCATGATCTCAGTTTCACCCGGCGCGAACAAGCCGCACTACCTCGCAAGCACGCGTCAGCACATACCGGGTCCGGCCCAACGTTGTAGGATGGATTGGAGCTCTGCCTCACTCATGTCCACCTTCTCGAGCACCCGCCCATATAACATTGCAGTCGGCACATTGCGCCCGCCCCGCTCACGCTGGGCCTCCTGCAAACAGTACAACACGATGCGCTCACGCTGCGTCAATCCGTCACGGGCATCCGGTACGTGACGCCACCCATCATTCATGCTTAGATCCTCCTGTGACGTGGATGCCACCCTGCCAGGCGCTTAGGGTACTGGAAATTCTCAACACAATCTGCTTGGATAGCAGAACATGAGCAGGGAGGCCTGCAAGGTGAGGCCATCTGTCCCGCCCGCTAAGCCCCAAAATCAACCGTGAAGGAAGCACCTCTTGATGACAGAAAGCCAAGTTACGGCCATAAGCTATCGGGCTCGCACAACGTTCTGGCTAGCCATCGCAACGCTCATTTTTCTGCCCCCCTTTATCCTCAACAACTTTTTGCAAGAGCGCAAGCTGGCCGGCGTGCTGACAGCAATCATCTATTTGGTGGTGATCTTACACGTGATTGCTATCCGTCGTGGCCATTATTACTCACTGTTGACCACGGTCGGCTTGGTTCCTGCCGTAACCGCCTATCTGGTCACCGCGATGTATCACCAGGAAATCGTCGGACTATTTTGGTGCTATCCAAGTTTGCTAGCGCTTTATTTCATATTGCCGCACAAGCAAGCGCTGAGCTCGAGCGTACTGATGCTCGCGGTCATCATTCCTTGTATCTGGCAATTGCTCGACCCGGCCCTGGCGATGAGAGCGACCGTGACACTCACCACCGTAACGATATTTTCTGCAATATTCGTGTTGATTATCGAAAAACAGCAAGCCGAGCTGGATGAGAAAGAACAGCACCGACGAGAAAGCATGGCGCGCGCTATCGAAGCCATGCGCGAGCCCATCCAACGCCTTTTGAGCAGCCTGCCCAAGCAAGAACGCGCTCAGGAATTCGCGGGCATAGCGCCTACTGATGCCGATTTTTCTGGAGCGCATGCGGTTTATGACTCAACGCTGCGTCTGCAGCGCATGGTGGACGATCTGCATCTGATCGCTTTGGCCGACTTGGGTGCGCTTGAGACAGATATGCAGCCCCTACAGCTGAGCCAAGTCATACAGGCCGCTATCAAGACGCAGGAGGCGCTGCTCAACACCCGAAAACTGCACATTTACCAGAGTTTAGATGAGGCCTTGTGGGTATCGGGAGACCCTGTCTACTTGCGACGAATTTTCGAGAACTTGCTCGACAATTGTGCTCGTCATGTCAACGAGGGCGGCGACGTACACCTGCGTCTGGAACTCGACCATGGCCTCGCCGTGGTGACGCTCACCGACACGGGCCCCGGAGTACCAAGCGCACAGTTTTCCATGCTGTTTGAACGTTTTTTTCGTCTGGAAAACTCGCCCGAAGCTGCACTCGGAAACGGCCTTGGCCTAGCTTTAGTCAAAGTATTTATGCAACTCCACCATGGTCAGTGTACAGCCTTTCAAGCGGTTGAAGGCGGTCTGGGCATACGTCTGAGCTTTCCCTGTCGGGTCGCCCCAAGCGAAGATGAATGAGGCCTGCCTCAGCCTATTATGTTACGGCTAGGAGGCCAAACAGATCGCTCGACCATGGTCATGCACCTCGACCAATGCCGCATGCAAGCTTTTCACGGTCTGCTCGTAGTCCTCTTCACGCACGATAAACTGCATGTCGACCTGCCGCATGCTCTGATGCACCGCCAGAACGCTGATGCTGTAATCAGCCATCGCCTGTACAGTTCGCGCGAGAATACCGGGGATCTGCATGTCACTGCCGATGGCGGAAACGATGGCGACCTTTTGCTGATTGAATTCCGCTTCGGGAAACCGCTCGGCCAAGGCCTGATGAATGCGCTTGACGGTTTTCAGGTTGGTACGCAGATAATGCGTCAGGGTATTGGCATTAATGTCTTTGGCAACGATGGGCGCCTTGAAGCGTGCGATTTCCTGCAAGATGGCACTGTCGTAATTATGTATTTCGCCGGCCATCTCTTGATCAAACAGCTCCAAAGCATAGATGCCTGTGCAGCCGGCAATAATTTCCACGCAGGGCGTGTCGCTCACGTAGTCACCGGTGATTAAGGTACCGGCATGCTCGGGCTCAAAGGTATTCTTCACCCGCAGCGGAATAGTGTGCTGACGCAGGCCCTTGGCCGCCTTCGGATGAATGGCTTCCATTCCGAGATTGGCCAGTTGGTCCGCCACATCGTAATTGGTGCGCCCAATTGGCACCGCATTGGTTTCTCCAACTAGACGCGGATCAGCGCTGCTGAGATGAAACTCTTTGTGAATCACCGCTTCGCGAGCTTGTGTCAGCACCGCCAGACGACTGAAGGTCATCTCGGAGTAGCCGCGGTCAAAACTATGCATCAGTCCTTTTTTGCAGTGTGCATAGCCCGTCACGATCGGCATTTCGCGCGCCACATCGATACTCCGCATGGCCCTCTCGATACGCTCATCCAGACTCACATGCTGCTCATCCTGCCATCCGGTTAGATCGACAAAACGAGCATTAACACCATCGCGCCGCAACAAGGTCGCCATGTTCCAGGCGCTGTGCGCTTCACCGATACTCGCCAGCATTTCCCTGACGGTCGCCAAATGCGCAGGCAGCTCGAAATGCCCATGCTGACACAGGCTGTGTAAATCCTGCAGGCACTGGTGCGCAGCCTGCAAACGCTCATCCAAGAAACGATTAGCGCGCCGCCGCAGCACCGGGTCGTCGAATAAGCGCTGGTTGATGGCGTGCATTTCCTGCTCTAAACGAGCAAAAGCCTGTTGCCAGGTTGCTACTTCCTGACTGCCCGCAAACAATGCGTACACGCCTGGCTGGCCGGTTTTCTTATGTTCCAGCAAGTGATTGGTGATACCACTGTAGGCTGAAACCACGAAAATACGTTGGTAGCGTTGGCTTGGCTCTGGCCCCAAAATGATGTTGTCACGTACCGAGACATAGTCACTCATCGAGGTGCCGCCAATTTTCTCAACGGTATGCTGCTTCATCCTGTTAACCCCCTTTTATCAAGCATTGACCGTACGCAGACCTACATCGTCGAAATAACATTGCTCCTCGGGAATATCCTCAACGGCTGCACAGACATCCCTTATGGCTTCCTCGAGAATATCGATGCCGCGCTTGAGATTCTCGTCACTGATGATCAAGGGACACAGCAGTTTAACAACTTGATCATCCGCACCACTGGTTTCGATAATCAACCCCTTCTGAAATGCCGCGCGTGTAATTTTGCCCGCCAACTCACCGTTGACGCAGTTGATCCCCTGGAACATTCCACGCCCACGGGTGGTAAAGTTTCCTTCACCATACTTCGCCACAATCGCCTCCAAGCGCTGACTCACATATCTGCCTTTACGCTGGATCTCCTGGGCAAAACGATCATCAGACCAGTAATGATCAATCGCCGCTTTGGCGGTAATGAACGCATAATTATTGCCGCGAAATGTACCGTTGTGCTCACCCGGCTGCCACTGATCCAACTCTGGACGGAACAGGACCACCGCAAAAGGCAGCCCGTAGCCTCCCAGCGACTTGGACAGGGTCACGATATCAGGCTCAATGCCGGCTTGTTCGAAACTAAAGTAGGTCCCGGTGCGACCACAACCCGCCTGAATATCGTCGACAATCAACAGCACACCGTGGCGACGACACACTGCTTGCAGATTACGCAGCCATTCGAAACTGGCAGCATTGATGCCCCCCTCGCCCTGCACTGTTTCTACGATCACGGCAGCGGGTTTATCGATACCACTGCTGGAATCGCTAAGCACTTTGTCCAAATAGAACGTAGTGTCAACCTCATCGCCCAAGTAGCCGTCAAACGGCATCCGGCTGGTTCCGCTCAATGAAGTACCCGCAGCGCCGCGATGATGGCTGTTACCGGTTGCGGCCAGCGCGCCGAGACTGACCCCATGAAAACCATTCGTAAAGGCAATAACGTTTTCTCGCCCCGTAACATTGCGTGCCAGTTTTAACGCCGCTTCGACGGCATTGGTCCCGGTCGGACCGGTAAACTGCACCACATACTCGAGGCCACGAGGTTTTAGGATTTTCTCATTGAACGCCTGTAAAAATTCGCCTTTGGCCCGGGTCTGCATATCCAGGCCATGGGTGATCCCATCGTCATGAATGTATTGCAGCAGCTTCTCTTTAAAGATCGGATTGTTGTGTCCGTAATTTAGCGTGCCGGCGCCGGCCAGGAAATCCAGATAGGCCTTGCCCTGTTCATCGTAGAGAAACTCGCCCTTGGCGCGATGAAATACACGCGGGAAAGAACGCGCATAGGAACGCACTTCAGATTCGATTTCTTCGAAAATTTTCATCATTTTCACCTTTTTGAGGTTGAGTAAGTCATGGGTTACAACTGTGCGACCTTCGTCGCACTTAGAGGGGACCGATGCGCACGAGGTATTCGGAATCGTGCTGGTCCGCAAAATGCTGCTTTCTGTCGAACATCACGGAGCGCTCCAGCGTGGTCTCGCGATTGCGCGCCAGTTTTTCAAACAGTGCCCAGGAGGCGGGATTGGCTTCAGTAATGGTGG
>JBFHRI010000208.1:0-5305 GCA_041591755.1 Oleiphilaceae bacterium | reverse complement strand
TAAGACGGGCGCCAGATAGGTCATCAGCTGCCGGAACATATTCAGACCGACCGAACATATCTGCTGCAACTGCGCGTCCTGACCTTCCTGCTTGGCCACCACCCAGGGGGCCTTTTCATCAATGTATTGGTTGGCGACATCGGCCAATTCCATGATCTGACGAATCGCACGACCGAACTCCCGTGCCTCGTAGTGCGCCGCGATGCTGTCCCCCGCTTCGATAAACTGCTGCAGCAAAGCGCTTTCTTCGCATGTTTCAGCCAACTTGCCATCAAAGCGTTTAGCGATAAACCCGGCGCAACGGCTGGCGATATTGACCACCTTGCCGACCAGATCAGCATTCACACGCTGGCTAAAATCTTCCAGATTCAGATCGAGATCATCGACGCCACTGGTCAGCTTGGCCGCAAAGTAATAGCGCAGGTATACCGGATCCAGGTGTGCCAGATAAGTGCGTGCCTTGATAAACGTCCCGCGCGACTTCGACATCTTCTTGCCATTGACGGTGACAAAGCCGTGCGCAAACACCGCACTCGGGGTGCGGAACTCGGCACAACTGAGCATGGCGGGCCAAAACAGGGCGTGAAAGTTAACGATATCCTTGCCGATAAAGTGGTAAAGCTCGGTGTTCGAACCCTGTTTCCAGTATTCGTCAAAATCCAGATCGTCGCGGCGATCACAAAGATTTTTAAAGCTGGCCATATAGCCGATCGGTGCATCCAGCCAGACATAGAAGTATTTACCGGGTTGATCCGGAATCTCGAAACCAAAATACGGCGCATCGCGGCTGATATCCCATTCCTGCAATCCAGCATCGAGCCATTCGGCCAGCTTATTGGCAATCGCTGGCTGCAGCGTGCCGCTGCGCGTCCACTGTTTCAGAAACTGCTCAAATTCGGGCAGTTTGAAAAAGAAGTGAGTGGAGGCTTTTTCGATCGGCGTCGCACCGGAAATCGCCGACTTCGGGTTGATCAGATCGGTCGGGCTGTAGGTCGCGCCGCAGGCTTCACAATTGTCGCCATACTGGTCTTCGGTCTTGCACTTGGGACAGGTGCCTTTGATAAAGCGATCCGCCAGGAACAGCTCTTTCACCGGATCATAGGCCTGCACAATCTCGCGCGTGGCAATCTTGCCGTTCTCTAGACACTTCTTATAAATGTAGGAGGACAGCTCGCGGTTCTCCTCTGAATGCGTGGAGTGGTAATTGTCGAAGCGAATCAGAAAATCGCGAAAATCTGCCTGATGCTCGGCGCGCATCTTGTCGATCAGCTGCTCGGAGCTAATGCCTTCCTTTTCGGCGCGCAACATGATGGCGGTGCCATGGGCATCGTCGGCACAGACATAGGTACATTGAAGGCCGCGCTGCTTCTGGAAGCGGACCCAGATATCGGTCTGAATATATTCCAGCAGGTGACCCAGATGGATGGGACCATTGGCATACGGCAGGGCGCTGGTGACCAGAATCTTTCGCAAGGCTCGTGCTCTCTCAGTAGATACTAAAAAACGGGCGCTATGATACCTGTGCGCTGCTGCTTTTTCATCCCGCACGCAAGGGAATCCCGGCGACTTCTGCTTTTTAAGCGCCGGATCAGGTAGAATCGCCCACGTTATAGCGATGGACGCGATGATAAGTCCATTTCCCCCAGCAGTTCAGTAAGAGGCCCCGAAATGAGCAAGGTTGATCAGGCCAGCCTGGAGCAGGCGGTCAAGCACTATCAAGACCCCTATCTGCAAAAAGATCTTCTGGAATTAAAAGCGGTCACCCAACTCAGCGCCGATGCGCAGGGCCAGGTGACATTGGAAATCGATCTACCCTATGCCTGCGCCTCGCTACACGGCGGCATTCGCGAGATTCTGAGCAACCAGCTGGAGGATGTCGCAGGCGTCAGCAACGTGCACATCGAGATCCGCCAGCACATCATTGCGCATAAAACGCAGAACAACCTGAAAAGCCTCGACTCGGTGAAAAATATTATCGCCGTGGCCTCCGGTAAAGGCGGTGTAGGCAAGAGCACGACCTCGGTCAATTTGGCGCTGGCGCTGGCTCAGGAAGGCGCCAAGGTCGGTATTCTGGATGCCGACATCTATGGCCCCAGCATTGGCATGATGCTCGGCTTCCCCGAGGGCAGCCACCCGGAGACCGAGAACCGCCAGTTCTTTATCCCGCTGCGTGCACACGGCATTCAGGCGATGTCGATGGCGTTCCTGGTGACCGATAAAACCCCCATGATCTGGCGCGGCCCAATGGTCAGCGGCGCCCTGCAGCAACTGCTGAACCAGAGCAAGTGGGACGATCTGGACTACCTGATCATCGACATGCCCCCCGGTACCGGTGATATCCAGCTGACCCTGTCACAGCACGTGCCGGTGACGGGTTCGATCATCGTCACCACACCGCAAGACATCGCCCTGCTCGACTGCAAAAAAGGCATCGAGATGTTCCGCAAGGTCAACATTCCGGTGTTCGGTGTGATCGAAAACATGAGCACGCATATCTGCTCCACCTGCGGTCACGAAGAATCCATCTTCGGCGCCGGTGGCGGCGAACGCATCGCCCAGCAATACGACACCGAACTGCTCGGTCAATTACCACTGGACCTGCGCATCCGCGAACAGACCGACTCCGGCACCCCGACCGTGATCGCCGACCCGGAGTCGCCCTTCGCCAAACAATACCAGGACATCGCGCGCAAGATCGGAGCGCAGTTGTCTCAACGCGGCAAGAACTACGCGAACGTATTTCCAGAGTTGGTGATTAGTCAGGACGAGTAAGGCAAGACCCAGGACCTCGCAACATTTCAGGGAACTCATATCCATGTACGACGGCGAAAAATTTAACAGCATCTCTCACTTGGTTGGCGCGGTGCTGGCGCTGGTTGGCCTGGGGGCATTGCTGAGCCTGGCGATCTACCAACAGAACGCTCGCATGATTGCCGGCTTCAGCATCTTCGGCTTTACCTTGGTGCTGCTTTACACCATGTCGACCTTATATCACAGCTTCCCGATGCCCAAGGTGAAGCGCATCTTTCAGAAGCTGGATCATGTATCGATCTATCTTTTGATTGCGGGGACCTACACGCCTTATATGGCAGTCTCACTGTGGGACAAGGAAGGCCCGTGGATGCTGGCGCTAATCTGGTCGCTGGCGCTGGTAGGTTTATTGCTCGACTTACTGATCAAACGCCGCATCGCGGCGCTGCAGATTGCGATTTATCTGATTATGGGCTGGGTCGTGGTGGTGATCTTTCCCAGCCTGACGGCCAGTGTGGCGTACGCCGGAATTGTTTGGCTCGTTATCGGTGGCGTGGCCTACACCGTCGGGGTGATCTTTTATGTGCTGGATGAGTTGGGCCGCCTGAAGCATGCCCACGGCATCTGGCATCTATTCGTGTTATTAGGCTCAGCGAGCCACTTTATTTCGATCATTGGCTACGTTCGTTGAGGCCGCCCGCACCGCAAAACGTTTAATACAAAACTTTAATGCGCTTGGCCGGGCCGCCCTAATTGACGACCTACGCGATTTTAACTAACTTGGTCGCACGTCCCTGAAGGGGAGTAGCTTTTTCGCTGCCGTATCGTCATCACGAAGTTCTGGCTTCCGGTGCGGCAGGCAACAGTCGCTGTTGCAAGCAAGACCTTCACCCACCGTGGTGAACGATTGCCGGCAATCCAAGACGGTCTTCATCCACGCGGATGAGGGCCGTTTTTTTTGGCGAGTGTTGGAGAAAAAATGGAAACGATTGGTCTTTGGTGGATGTGGGCAGGCTTCTTTGGCCTCGTCCTTGTCATGTTGGCACTGGATTTGTTTGTGCTGGGTGGGCGTCATGCCCATCGCGTTTCGGTCAAAGAGGCGGCCATCTGGTCGCTGGTCTGGGTGGGCATCGCCCTGCTTTTTAACGCCGCGTTATGGTGGTACCTCGACGGCACGCTGGGCCGCGAACTGGCCAATCAGAAAGCGGTGGAATTCCTCACCGGCTATGTGGTTGAAAAATCCCTCGCGGTGGATAACGTCTTCGTCTGGCTGATGCTCTTCAGCTATTTTGGCATACCGCTTGAGTTCCAGCGCAAGGTCTTGCTGTATGGTGTGCTGGGTGCGATTATCCTGCGCACCATTTTCATCCTGATTGGTGCCTGGCTAATCAGCCACTTCCATTGGATTCTGTACTTCTTCGGCGCGTTCCTCGTGATCACCGGCATCAAGATGTTCTGGTTTTCGGAGCATACGCCCGACCTGGAGAAAAACCCCGTGCTGCGTTGGATGCGCAATCACCTGCGCATCACGCCGCAACTGCATGGCGAACGCTTTTTCATTTGGCAGAATGGCATTCGCTTTGCCACGCCGCTGTTCCTGGTTCTGGTGTTGGTGGAAGTGACCGACCTGATCTTCGCCGTCGACAGCATTCCGGCGATCTTCGCCATTACCACCGACCCCTTTATCGTGCTGACGTCTAACGTGTTCGCGATTCTGGGACTACGTGCGATGTATTTCCTGCTGGCCGAAGTGGCCGATCGCTTTAGTCTGTTGAAGTACGGTTTGGCGATTGTGTTGATGTTTGTCGGTGTGAAGATGCTGATCGTGGATTGGTACAAGATTCCGGTAAGCTGGTCTTTGCTGGTGGTTAGCAGCATTATTCTGGGATCTGTCATCCTCAGTCTGCTGCGCACACCTAAGCCTGCAGTGGCCTCGAGCGTCGATACGCCCAGCAGCTAATCGGACCGGGGTCTGAGAGGGTGCCTCCTCTCAGACCCCAACTCATACTTTAGTGACTGACGATATCCCGCTTGGTGTGCGCATAACCGGCCGGTGATTTCGACCAGTAGCTGAGCATTTGTACCGTGAGCAGGCTTTGATCGGGAATCTCATCACCATATTTCTGTATCAGCTTTTGCCGCAGATGTTCAGCACTATAGGCCATCATGGTTTTATGTTGCGGCGTCAACACCGCACCACCGCCATCGGTGCTCATGGTGAAGTTCGCTAGATCGAAGTAAGCCTTAAAAAGCAGGTCGTCTTCCTCGCCTTTCAATTTGATTTCCAGTTTGACTTCGTTGCTGGGCATCAGTTTGGCTTTGAACAATAATTTTCCCAACTTGGAGTCTGCACGACCTTGCAGATCGTGATAACCCGATTGATAAAGCTTGAACTTGAATTTGATTTCCTCTCCAGGCAAGGGCGGTAGCTCAACCCCTTCTGGCAAGCCGGTGTTGGCGGTCTCGTTATCTTCAATTTGGGCGCCATCGAGCGCCCAATCCTGACTGGAGAAATAAGATTCCTGAGCAACGCGCTCTTGATTAGTTTGTATTG
>JBFHRI010000207.1:0-5383 GCA_041591755.1 Oleiphilaceae bacterium | reverse complement strand
GGCGCGCAGATGGCCGAGCTGCCGGCTGTCGTGCGCTGGAAGGCCGACAACTATAATCACTTGATGGAGCAGCCCACTATTTTCTATGCTCTGGTCTTGGCCATGGCGTTAATGGGCTTGGGGGACCCTCTCAATACCTTCCTAGCGTGGCTGTATGTTGGATTGCGCATCGTGCACAGCTTGGTGCAAGCCCTTATCAATCGTATCGAGCTTCGTTTTATTATTTTCGTCCTCTCAACGTTGGTGCTGTTTGCGCTGACCTGGCAAGCCGGCCTGGCGATTGTGCACCACTAGCCTTGGAACCCAATCATGAAATCGCTGAAAAAGATTCTGTATCTGTGTGAAGCCTCCATTGAGCAGCGTGAGGCGCTGCAGCGTGCCGCCGCATTGGCCGCGTCGAATCAGGCAGAGCTGACCGTGATGCGCGTGCTGCCGGCTCCGGCTAAGCGCCTCGCCTCAGAAGTGCCCTCCACCGAACAATTGCGCAATTTTCTGGCCGAGCAAAACCGCATCGCGCTGGAACAGCTGACGCGCGAGCTGCGTCAAAACGGCAAGGTCAAACTCAAGCCGGTATTTGGCACGCTGTACCTGGAAGGCATTCGTGCCGTGCTGCGCGAACACTATGATTTGGTAGTCAAACCGGCCGAAAATCCAGACTGGCTCACACGTTTGTTTGGGAGTCAGGACATGCATCTACTGCGCAAGTGCCCCTGCCCCGTCTGGTTAATGAAAACGGACTCAATTCGCCCATGTAAAAACGTGGTTGCCGCGATCGACTTTGACCCCGACGACACGCTTTCACTCCTGACACCACTGAACCGCAAGATCTTGCACTATGCCGCCAGCATGGCCGTCAATGATGGCGCCCAGCTGCATATCGTGCACGCCTGGGACGCCCCGGATAGCGGCATAGTGACGATGTGGGCTGACAACCCTGAGAAGGCCGAGCAATCCTATCTCGAGCGGGAGCAGGCGCGGCACGTTGTGGCCATGGAAAAACTCAAACAAAGCCTGCCTCAGCTGCTCGGAGAAGACACGTGCAATTACGTGAATCCGCGCTGCCATCTACCCGAAGGCGATGCGGTTAGGCTGATCCCGGCGCTGGCGCAACAACTCAAAGCCGATCTCGTGGTGATGGGCACGGTCGCCCGCACCGGCATCGCAGGTCTGCTGATCGGCAACACGGCGGAGGCGATTCTGGATCAGCTGCAGTGCGCAGTGCTGGCGCTGAAACCCGAGGGTTTTGTAACGCCCGTGCGCTTGGAGGATAACAACTAAGTCGTCGTCGCTTGAGCTCCCATTATTCGCAACGCTAACCAGAACCCTCCGACCGTTAACGTACAGAGAGTCAATATGAAACTTGAATCCATTGCTTTACATGAAGGCTACAAGTCAGAAGAAACCACCAAGGCCGCTGCGGTGCCTATTTACCAGACGACCTCCTACACCTTCGATAATACGCAGCATGGCGCTGACCTTTTTAACCTCGCGGTACCGGGCAATATTTATACCCGCATCATGAATCCCACCACGGCCGTGCTGGAACAACGCATCGCCGCAATGGAAGGGGGTATCGGCGCGCTGGCGGTAGCTTCCGGCATGGCCGCCATCACTTATGCCATTCAGTGCCTGACCGCAGTGGGCGACAATATTGTCAGCACCAGCCAGTTATATGGCGGAACCTTTAACTTCTTCGCACACACGCTGCCCCGCCAAGGCGTTGAAGTCAGAATGGTCTCGCATGATGACTTCGATGGTTTCGAGCGGGCGATCGATGCCAAGACCAAGGCGGTGTTCTGCGAGTCGATCGGTAATCCGGCCGGCAATATTGTGGATATCGCGCGGCTGGCCGAGATTGCACATAAACATGGCGTGCCGCTGATCGTCGACAACACCGTTGCCACGCCCTATCTGTGTCGCCCCTTTACCTTGGGCGCGGACATCGTCGTGCACTCCCTCACCAAATACATCGGCGGCCACGGCACCTCGATTGGCGGCATCATCGTGGATTCCGGCAAGTTCGACTGGGTCGCCAACAAGGCGCGCTTTCCGGTCTTGAATGAGCCCGACCCGTCCTACCACGGTGTGGTCTACACCGAAGCACTGGGCCCGGCCGCGTATATTGGACGTTGCCGCGTGGTACCGCTGCGCAACACCGGCGCAGCCTTGTCACCGATGAATGCGTTTCAGATCCTGCAGGGCTTGGAAACCTTGGGCTTGCGCATGGAGCGGCACTGTGAAAATGCCGAAAAGCTGGCGCACTATCTGCAGCAGCATCCTAAGGTCAAATGGGTCAGTTATGCCGCCTTGCCAGGCAGCCCCTATCGCGTCGTGTGCGAAAAAATTACGCAGGGCAAGGCCTCTGGCATCCTCAGTTTCGGCCTCAAAGGCGGCATGGAGTCCTGCGCCCGCTTTATCGACGCGCTGCAGATGATCCTGCGCCTGGTCAATATCGGCGATGCCAAATCTCTGGCCTGCCATCCAGCCTCCACTACGCACCGCCAATTGAATGAACAGGAGCTGGCAAAAGCGGGTGTGAGTGCTGACCTGATCCGGATATCGGTCGGGATTGAGCATATTGACGATATTATTGCCGACGTTGCGCAAGCGCTGGATAAGGCTTAATCGGAAAGCCGAGACGCTGCCTTGGTGTTTAACCACCAAGGCGGACTATTTAATGTGTCACCAGAATTTCCGAATGCGTCGCCACGATCAGCCGGGAGCTCCCAGAGTCATCTTTAAACTCCGCAGCTGCGATAGGTCCCCATCGTTCTTCACTCGAGAACGCGTGCCTCCACACGACATGCCCAGAAGACACATCGATACTTGCTATGGACTCAAGACTACCATCGGTTCGCCACATTGAAGCCAGCATCGTCCCTGAGAGCAGCCCATCATTTGGCACGTCAACCAGGGCGCTGTCGGCGACGATGTAGTCGGACAATTCACTGGTCAAAACTTCCAGTCGATCGTTAACGATCAATTGTTTAACCAAGCATTGCTCAGACACCTGACCGATCTCGCTTTCCATCAATCTGGCGCGCAGAATCGCCAAACGACATTGCGTGCTATTGCCTTGCAACATCAAACGAAAAGAGGTCCTTTCTGTGCTTGCGCGATCATGATTCACCGCAATAAGACGCATACTATTTGCCAGGTGACCATAGACATTACGCAGATTAAGCAAGCCCTGACTTTGGTAACGCTCGGTGGCAACGCTCCATCGCAGCAGTTCCATCTCTTCATTCTGCTTAATCAGGATGCTCGTGATCGGCTCGGAGCCAGCTAGTGACTCCAATTGACCGCCTCGGACTGATATCTTGTCCAGATTTCCGGTTTCCAAATTAAACAGGAAGGTACCGAAACCCAGCACCTTCGCATCTTTTGAATCTCGGTATTCGGCTGATGGCTCATTTAATGAAATAACCAATTCGGTGACGCGCTCACCCAAAATAGAGATGGCGTGGATGTCGCCAATTTTTGGGGTCTCTCCCGACACATAAGATGCAGAGATGACGTTTCGCTGCTCAAGCATCTGCGCATTTTTTATATCGTAGATGTTGATTCTGAGGGTAAAAGTCTCGAGTCCATCTGCGGAAAGAAGCACGTCCGAAAACACCAGATCAAGGGCGCCATCCTGGTTCCAGTCGATATATGCTGATGCCGCCGCTAGATCAGCCACCTCATCGGGTCTTATCGCGTCCCTAATCATCAAGCTATCATTCGCGACCAAGGTGCGCTTATTCACCTTTATCAGGTGCATACTGTTATCAAAATAGGATGCCAGCACACTGATATCACCGGCTGGATTGTCTGGCTCAATATCCTTTACCGCATGGAAAACAAACGGAATGGTTTGTCCACTCTCGTTCCGAATTTGCAGCGTGGTCGAGGGAGACACCTCATCGAAACTTACGGCAACGGGGACGTCAACCAAAGCCGTGTCTTCATTGGTCACAGCAATACCGTAATGCATTAGCTGCGAAGCAAACAGATTGGGATAGTCCGAGGGGAGTGTCCAACTAAACACTCCCGAATCTGAGATCGTCGCACCGGGTGCACCGTAGGCCATGCGATAGTCAAAGGGACCTTGATCCGGATTTAGAATCGTCGTACTTAAATTGAATGCACTCTCAGAACTGACCGGATTATCGAGAGATTCCACGACAACCTGTGCTGGATGTTTTTTGAATCGCAGGTCGTAGTGATGGGTGAAATAGTCAAACCCATCAAAGATATTAAGCCTGACGCTCACATCACCATAACAGTCGCTGGAAGCGTTAAAGGTGTTACCCTGATCTTCATAAGTCACATCGCACTGACTATTCGTTGATTCAAGGTGCCATAAATACTGAATGAAACTATCTGGCTCATCCACTTCAGGTTGCACGCTGAGTACTTGCCCGCTTGGCACTGCAGCCGGAGAACGCCAAAGAATTTGCGGCGCGCCAACATTCCTGTCATAGCTGCTCGCCAATTCATCTGGCGTCAATGTGATGGTTTGGCTCGGAATTGAGGGCTGGTGGGATTCCAAACGTATCGCGTAAGTCTCTACCGGAACGAAGTAGGCATGATAAGCCAGGTTTTTGAGAGTATAGTTCAGAGCCAGATTCGATCTGCTCGCGCTGATTTCCAGTTTTTGCGCTTGCGAGTCCAATGCCAGATCAACACTCCCCGCTTCTGAGAAGAACAGTTTCCCTCTGAGGAAATAATCATTGCTTACGGAGCTTCTTTTTTCGCGCGTCAAATTCTGCAGGTAAAGTTGATGCTCGCCCGCTGACATCACCAGGTTCGCGGTCCACAGGGTATGATTGAGGTAATAGCCAAACTCATTAAGCAAACTGACGATTTCGCCCGATATCGTCACCGCCTCATCAGCAGACTCAGCATCAACGCTTTGCCAACGCAATGCGCCCATGCGGACCTTGACCTCAAAATGAGTACCCGAAAAGCGACCCTCGACCACAACAGCGCCATCCACGAGTAATGAATCCATCCCGCACTGGTCAAAATCTAGGACGACATAGCCCTCTCCGCGCTCATTGAAACGTTCGCTAAGGTCTAAGCGACCTCCCGCAGTGCATAGCTCATCACTTGTATCCTCGTCATCGAAGCCCGCCCCTGTGAGTGCATGAACTCGCTCGCCATAAAGGGGTTCGATACCAGAAAATACGTGCAGCGACTGCGCGATATCCAGCATATGCGTAGCGAGGTATGCGACCCTCTTGGCATTCGCGACATCAATTTCAAGCTCAGATGTCGCCCCGCTATACGCGGTAAACTGAACAATAGTAAACTGCAGCGACTCGCTTTCGTCAGATCCTCCACACCCGCCAATCAAACTAGCCGATAGCAGACCAAAACAAATCAATATATGTCTAGC
>JBFHRI010000206.1:0-5394 GCA_041591755.1 Oleiphilaceae bacterium | reverse complement strand
TCAAGCCTCTATCTAAACGCCTCTACTTGTACTCTGGATGGCCAAGAAGCGCGTTCTACCCGTGTCGGAAAACAGACTTCTGCGATCCATCCGACAAATTTAGCTTCTGACCCCAAAAGCGTCGCAGATTATAGGGTGAATGGTGCGGGGGTTCAACCGCTGCCGCTGGCTTTATTTTGAGCAGAGACAGGATTTTTCCTTACGTTCATTTAATGTGTGTCAGAATCCCGTCCAATTCCGCCAAAGAGTTGTAGCGAATGATTAGCTTTCCCTTGCCCTTGGTGTTGTAGTCAACACTCACTTCGGTGCCGAGTTTTTCGCTCAGCTCGTTCTCAAGAACGCTTACATCTCGATCCTTTTTGACTTCAGGCTTTGGCGCCTTTTCAGCCTCTGCTTGTAACTTGCGCACCAGTGCTTCGGTTTGACGTACCGAAAGCGACTTTGACTCGACCTGCCGCGCCACTTGAATTTGCTGCGTGGGTTTAAGTGTCAGCATGGCACGACCATGACCCATTTCAAGATCGCCATGCTCGAGCATCGTGCGCACTTCATCGGTGAGGTTCAACAAACGCAAGAGATTGGTGACCGTTGTACGCGATTTACCGACCGCTTCCGCTACTTCGTTTTGGGTCAGTTCGAACTCTTCTTGTAAGCGCTGCAGGGCGGTGGCCTCTTCCATCGCATTGAGGTTTTCGCGCTGAATGTTTTCAATCAGCGCCATCGCGATAGCGGCTTCATCCGGAACGTGTCGAATCAGCGCCGGAATGCGATCCATACCGGCCAATTGGGCCGCGCGCCAGCGCCGCTCGCCGGCAATGATCTCATAACGTCCTTCGCCGATCGGCCGCACCACAATCGGCTGCATAATGCCTTGCTTGCGAATCGAATCGGCCAACTCTTCGAGCGCTTTTGGGTCCATATCACGACGCGGTTGATACTTGCCTCGCTGCACCAACTCAACGGGCAATTCTTTCAACTCGCCATCATCGATTGCCTCGCTCTTCTGGCCCAAATCAATGCCTGAGCCCTTCAGTAGCGCGCCCAAACCTTTTTCGCCCAGTCCTCTTCTTTTCACTACCGTCACCCGTCTCTTTGTTGTCTGGTCGATCAAACCATCATGCGGTTGCGCTGGCCTTCTGCAGCGCTTTGTTCTTACGGACAATCTCGCCAGCTAAAGCTAAGTACGCCAAAGCACCTTTGGAGCCGCGGTCATACTGCAACACCGGCTGGCCATGGCTGGGCGCTTCGGCCAAGCGTACATTACGCGGAATCGCCACCTTATATAGCTGGTCGCCAAAGTATTCTTCCAACTCATCAGACACATCACGTGTCAAACTGTTGCGCGGGTCGTACATGGTGCGCAGGATACCGGATACTTCAAGCTTGGGGTTGACGGTCTCCTTGATTTGTTCGACGGTCGACATGAGTGCGGCCAGACCTTCCAAAGCATAGTATTCACACTGCATAGGGATGATCACGCCATGTGCCGCAGATAGCGCGTTGACCGTGAGCATGTTAAGTGAAGGAGGGCAATCGATCAGGATGTAGTCATAACGGTCTTCGATCTTCGCCAGCGCCAGTTTTAGGCGATGTTCACGGCCGATTTCATTGAGTAGCTCAACTTCTGCTGCGGTCAGATCGCCGTTTGCCGGGAGCACGTCATAGCCGGCCTCTTGGGCTTTTACAATCGCCGCCTCAACCGCCGCTTTTTTGGTTAAGACCTCATACGCTGAAAAATCGAGCGCGCTCTTGTTCACCCCACTGCCCATGGTGGCATTGCCTTGCGGGTCCAGATCGACCAGCAGAATCTTGCGCTTGGTAGCCGCCAGAGAGGCTGCCAGATTGACCGTTGTCGTGGTCTTACCCACACCGCCTTTCTGATTGGTGATCGCGTAAATTTTTGCCACAAAGCACTTCCTGAGAGCCGGTTGAAAGAAGGGTTAGGTCAAAATAGTCCAACCTGTCAGAGACTTGCCGGAAACGCTGGGTGTTCGAGCGAGACCAGTCAGGCCGTTATGATAATTAAATGTCGTTCGGCTCCACAACCGGGAACCGTCAGGCGCTGGACATTTTTCACCTGAAAGCGAGCATGGAGCTCGCGCATTTCCTGCTCCGGTCGCACGCCTTTCATCGCCAAAAAGCAGCCACCGGGGGCCAGTAAATGAGCACAGGACTCACTCATATTGGACAAACTGGTAAAAGCGCGTGAAATAATTTGCGTGTAGGCGCCCTGATGTTGTTCGACACGCGTATGGTGCACTTTCAGGTTGCGCAAACCCAGCTCAATCATCGCCTGAGTCAGAAACCGTGTCTTTTTAATATTGCTGTCGAGTAAATCAACCGCCAATTGGGGATACCACAGCGCCAATGGAATCCCCGGTAGGCCAGGCCCGGTGCCTACATCGAGCAAACTACCGCTGGCGTTGACATGTTCCGCGACACTCAAGGAATCCAATATATGTAGCGTCACCATCTCACGCGGATCACGAATCGAGGTGAGATTGTAGGTGCTGTTCCATTTCGCCAGAAGCTGCACATAGCGCGCCAACTGCAAACAGGTTTCGGGACGCTCCGGAAGCCCCATTTTTTGTACACCTTGGGCAATCCATTGCGCCAGTACGCCACAATCCAGACTCATCGGCTCAGGCACTCGCTTGACGATTGCTCGCCGCCAGATTGTGTTTTTTCAGATAAATCAGAAGCAGTGACACGGCGGCGGGCGTCACACCCGGAATGCGTGAGGCCTGGGCAATGGTTTCGGGCCGCACGGCGTTAAGTTTTTGCACGATCTCATTCGATAGGCCCGAAATGCCGGCGTAGTTCAGGTTCTCCGGCAGCCGGGTCTCTTCATTGCGCCGCAGTTTGTCGATGTCTTCCTGTTGCCGCGCAATATAGCCATCGTACTTGACCTGAATCTCGACCTGCTCGGCCACATCGGCGGCCACTTCGTGCTCGGGATACAGCGCTAACAAATCCTGAAAGTCCAATTCCGGACGCTTGATCAGGTCAGTGAGTGAATACTCACGTGTCAAGCGCGTACCTGTTTTGGCCTCAACATGCGCCGCCTGTGTCGAACCCGGCTGTACGAAGGTCCGTTTAAGTCGTTCATGTTCCGCCTGGATCGCCGCACGTTTGGCGGCAAAAGCTTGCCAGCGCGCCTCGCCCACCACGCCCAAACGCCAACCGCTTTCAGTCAAGCGTAAATCGGCGTTGTCCTCACGCAGTAATAATCGGTATTCCGCGCGGCTAGTAAACATGCGATACGGCTCACTGGTGCCATGGGTAATCAGGTCATCGACCAATACGCCAATATATGCCTCATCGCGACGCGGACACCAAGGGTCTTCGCCCCGCACCCGCAGTGCGGCGTTGATACCGGCCAACAAACCTTGTGCCGCGGCCTCTTCATAGCCCGTCGTGCCATTGATCTGGCCGGCAAAATACAGATTCTGAATAACCTTGGTCTCGAGGCTGTGCTTCAGATCTTGTGGGTTGAAAAAGTCGTATTCGATGGCATAGCCGGGGCGCGTAATATGCGCCTGCTCGAAGCCCTTGATGGTTCTGACCGCCGCCAATTGAATATCGAAGGGCAAACTGGTCGAAATACCATTGGGATAAAGCTCGTGGGTGTTCAAGCCTTCGGGTTCGACGAAGATCTGATGTGAATCCTTGTCGTAGAAACGATTGATCTTGTCCTCGATCGAGGGGCAGTAACGCGGACCGGTCCCCTCAATAATACCGGTGTACATGGGCGAACGATCAAAGCCGGAACGGATAATCTCGTGGGTACGCTCATTGGTTTTGGTGATATAGCAAGAAATCTGCTGCGGATGCTGGGCGATGCTACCCAGATACGACATGCAAGGTAGGGGCGTATCGCCCGGCTGCTCTTCCATCACGCTAAAATCGACGCTACGCGCGTCAATTCGGGGCGGCGTACCGGTTTTTAAACGTCCAACACGCAACGGCAATTCGCGCAAGCGACGCGCCAGCGCAATAGAGGGCGGATCTCCGGCGCGGCCACCGCTGTGGTTTTCCAAACCGATATGGATCACGCCACCGAGGAAGGTGCCTGTGGTGAGGACCACCGTATGTGCATGAAAGCGCACACCCATATTGGTGATAACACCTTTAGCTTGCTCGCCTTTGACAATGAGATCGTCAGCCGCCTGTTGGAAAATTTCCAGGTTGGCCTGGTTTTCTAGCATGCTACGAATCGCCGCTTTGTAAAGTGCTCGGTCAGCCTGTGCTCGTGTTGCGCGCACCGCCGGGCCTTTGCGGCTATTCAGAACGCGAAACTGGATACCGGCCAGGTCAGTGGCGCGCGCCATGGCGCCATCCAAAGCATCAATTTCCTTCACCAAGTGGCTTTTGCCAATACCGCCGATTGCGGGATTGCAAGACATTTGCCCCAAGGTCTCCACGTTGTGCGTCAGCAACAAGGTTTGGCACCCCATACGCGCCGCCGCCAACGCAGCTTCGGTACCGGCATGGCCACCGCCGATCACGATCACGTCAAAATGCTTGGGGTAATCCATCGCACACCTCGGACAAGGAAGAAAAGGGCAGGGATTATATAGTGTGTCCGCTTGGAATTCAGCATCGAACTGCACAAAAAACAGGCAACTCACCGTACATTTTTTATACTTTTAGACTTGATTACCTAATCTGAGGATTCCCTCAAAAATATATTTTTCAGTTACTTAGCTAAGCTTCTTCAAGAGGTTATTAATATAGTTATCCACAGGATTACTCAAGATAAACTTTAAGAGTGTTCTATAACTAACTGTATTTATTGACTATATATTTCTGTTTTCCGCCACTTCTAAAAAGCGGCAAAAGTTATCCACAAGCGCAAGCAATTGAAAACCCGTGCGTTTTTTTAGGCCCTACCCTGCATCATCTGCGTGACCACGGCCTGCAAATGCGCTGCCGTGGCCTGTTCTGGCGGAATGGCCGGCTGCGCCAAAATCTGTACACGCGACCAAAAACGTCGCGGGACCTTAACCAGTGCCGGACCGTCCTTGTGGCTGAAAAAACTTCCCCAGAGTCCAATCAGCGCCATTGGAATCACTGGCACCGGGTCGCGCTCCAGGATTTTCTCGACACCACCTTTGAACTCATTGATCTCACCCGTTTTGGTCAACTTGCCTTCCGGGAAAATACACACCAGATGGCCTTCCCTCAGTTCGGCCGATACGCGCTCAAAAGCTGCTTGATAGAGCGCCTCATCCACCTGTTTGGGAGCAATCGGGATGGCCTCAACGGTGCGGAACAACCAACCTAGTATCGGCATCTTGAAGATATTGTGATCCATCACGAATCGCACAGGGCGCGGGGCGGCGCCCATTAATAAGATGGCGTCAACAAAACTCACATGATTACACACCATTA
>JBFHRI010000205.1:0-5432 GCA_041591755.1 Oleiphilaceae bacterium | reverse complement strand
CCTGAAATTTTTCCAATACCGGGCCTTTTTGCTGCGACACGCCCTAGCCATTGGCCGCTTTTTGCTCTTTCTTCAACAGCTCGCGATACTTTTTGCACAAATCCAAGAATCGTGGCGGGGGGCCGACGTCTTCGTAGATCGGGTCGCCTTGCTCATCGGTGCTGATCACGCGGGAACCGCGAACATAGGGAAAACCGGTTTCCAATTCGTCTAATGCGGCAGAAAGCAGCTCGCTGAGAATTTCACTCTTGCTGCGTTTCGGGTACATTTCTGCCAGCGCGGCGATTTTGGCGGCATCCTCAATGGAGAGTCGGAATGAGTACTCTTCGGTGGTCAGCGGAACTTTAGCCTGTTTTTCCCAATATGCTGCCAGTGCTCTGATTCTCATGGTTTGATCCTTAGACTGTTAGCGTCATTGCGCGAGGAAGTACTACTAATTTTAGTCCCGCGCGGGCGCTTTTGAATGCGAAATTTGTATGTAATTGTTACGTTTCGCTTGGCCTGGGTGCTGATTAATTCTGCATCGCAGCGACCACCCTCGATCACCAACAAGGAGTCGATATGACCGAATTACATCCCATGCTACGAGAGAACGTACGCCTGCTGGGGGAACTGCTGGGTCGCAACATCAGTGAGTATCTGGGCGAGTCGTTTGTGACGAAGATTGAGGGCATTCGCAAAGCGGCGAAAAAAGATCGTGCGGTCGCCGGCGGAGATGCCAGCCCGGAGTTGGTCGGCATGTTGGCGGATTTGAGTGATGACGAAATTGTCGAAGTCGCACGCGCTTTTAACCAGTTTCTGAACTTGGCCAATATTGCCGAGCAATATCACAGTGTGCGTCGTCATCGCGATGATGTGGAAGAGGGCGTCGAGAGTTTTGCCGATCTACTGGAACGCTTGGCGCAACAGGGCAAAACGGTCAATGAGGTGTTGCAGCTGTTGCAGGAGATGTCGATCGAGTTCGTGTTGACCGCGCACCCGACCGAAGTCACGCGCCGCACCCTGATCATGAAATATGACGAGATTGCCGGCTTATTGGCGCGTCGGGACCATAAAGACCTCACGCCCGAGGAGCAGAGCGAGATTACCGAGGCGCTGAATCGCTTAGTGTGTGAAGCTTGGCATACGGACGAAATCCGGCGCGAACGTCCCACTGCGGTGGATGAGGCGCGCTGGGGTTTTGCCGTGGTCGAGAACAGCTTGTGGCAGGCCTTACCCAGGTTTCTGCGTGAGTTCGACGAAGCCTTGTTTCAGCGCTTTGGTGTGCATTTGCCGCCACAGGCCACTCTGGTCAACTTTGCCTCGTGGATGGGCGGAGATCGGGATGGCAATCCGAATGTGACGGCGAATACGACCCGCGAGGTCTTGGGTTTGAGCCGTTGGATGGCGGCGGATCTGTATCTGCGTGATGTGCGTACCCTGCTAAATCAGCTCTCAATGTGGGAGTGCAGCGACGAGCTGCGTCAGGCCGCGGCCAGCCTGGCTGATAGCACGCAGCGTAACCCGGGTGAGCCATATCGGGTGGTGCTAAGTCATTTGCGTCATCGCTTGCAAGCAACACGCGACTGGGCCGCCATGGTGGCGAATGGTGAGTCAGCGGATACCACGCATGTATTGTTTGACAATGCCGAGTTGCTGCAACCGCTGCGCCTGTGTTACGACTCGCTGCTACAGGTTGGGCTGCATACGGTCGCCAATGGCGCATTGCTCGATACGCTGCGTCGCGCCAACTGCTTTGGTTTGGAACTGTTAAAGCTGGATATCCGCCAGGACTCCGAGCGCCATGCCCGAGTCTTGGCTGAATTGACGCGTTATCTGGGCTTGGGCGATTACGAGGCCTGGAACGAATCCGAGCGACAAGCCTTTTTGCTTAAGGAACTTGCCAGCAAGCGCCCATTAATTCCGCACGATTTCGAATGCTCGGAAGACTCGGCCGAGGTCTTGGCGACCTGTCGTGTGCTGTCGCAGCAAAGTGGTTCAGCGCTCGGCGCCTATGTCATCTCGATGGCGGGGTTCCCGTCCGACGTCTTGGCAGTGATTCTTCTGCTCAAGGAGTGTGGGGTGCGTCATCCCATGCGCGTGGTGCCCTTGTTTGAAACGCTGGATGACCTGAGCCGTGCTGCCGACACCATCAAACAACTCTTGGCCTTACCCTGGTATCGAGGCTATTGCCAGAACCAACAAGAGGTGATGATCGGATATTCTGATTCGGCCAAGGATGCCGGCCAGCTGGCCGCCGCCTGGGCGCAGTATCAGGCACAGGAAGCACTGGTGGAGACGGCGCAGGAGTTTGGCGTCAAGCTAACTTTATTCCACGGCCGTGGCGGCACGGTCGGTCGCGGAGGCGGTCCTGCTAATCGGGCGATTCTGTCGCAGCCGCCAGGCTCCGTGAATGGCGCCTTCCGGATTACCGAGCAGGGCGAAATGATTCGCTTCAAGTTTGGCTTGCCGGGCGTCGCGCAAAACAGCATGAAGTTGTATCTCAATGCGGTCATTGAAGCGAGTTTGTTGCCGCCGCCCAAGCCACAACAGCACTGGCGTGATCTGATGCAGCGGCTGACCTCGGTGTCGCTGGCTTCGTATCGCCAGGTTGTACGAGAACATCCGGATTTCGTGGAGTATTTCCGCACCGTGACCCCGGAGCAGGAACTGGGTAAGTTAGCATTGGGGAGTCGCCCAGCGCGCCGTCGCGCGGGCGGCGGGGTGGAGTCCTTACGCGCGATCCCGTGGATATTCGCCTGGACACAAATCCGCCTCATGCTTCCCGCCTGGCTCGGCTCCGATGAAGCCTTTGCCAGTGTCTTTGGTACCTCCGACGAAGCCGTGTTGCAAGAAATGCGGCAGCAATGGCCGTTTTTTCGCACCCATGTCGATATGCTCGAGATGGTGGTTGCCAAGGGCGATCTCCGGATTGCGCGTTATTACGACCAGGTGCTGGTGCCTGAACAGCTCAAGCCCTTGGGCAAACTGTTGCGCGAGCGTTTCCGTAATACCGTGGCCTGTGTCAACCGCTTGAAACAGCAGCAGGCGGTGCTCGAAAGCAATCCGCGATTCGCTTCGTCGTTGCGGGTGCGCGAGCCCTATACCGATCCCTTGCATTATCTGCAGGCCGAATTGATGCGACGTGATCGTCAGTCGGAGGGAGCCTGTGAGAAGGTTGAGCAGGCGCTCAAAGTCACCATGGCAGGTATCGCCGCGGGAATCCGCAATACGGGTTGAGGTGGTCAGCGCCTAGTGCAGGAGCGGGCCGACGAGGCTCCTGCAACACTGTCTCACGTACGCTCACACAACCTTACACACGCGCTGACAAACGTTACCGAATTGTGTGAACCAAGTTGCCGGCCTTGGGTCAGCCTCAACTACACTCGATAGATTCCTGCAATTCCGAGTGTTGGAGAAGGCCATGACCCCTGCCGCCCGTGTGCATCAATTCCTGCGTCAGCATGCCGTTGCGGCACAGTCGATAGCGTATCCCCGAGGCTTGGATTTTGCGCAAGTGATTGAGCGCGCTCAGGCGGTCCCGGAGCTGACCGCGCGTACCTACGTATTGATTGATCGTCAGGGGCCGGTCGCGGTGGTGTTGCCGTATCCGGCCGAGCTCGATCTGGACCTGCTTAACGTCAATTTCAATCGTCATTTACAGCGGCTGGATGAGCACACTGCGCAGCGCATTTTTCGCGATTGCGTGGCGCATGCACTGCCGCCCTTCGGCATGGCTTACAACATTCCGGTGATTGTCGACGCGGATCTATTAAATAGTGATCATGTCTTCGTGCCCGCCGGTTGTGGCCAAACCTTGCTTAGAATTGAGGGCAGGGATTTTCGTACCTTAATGCAGGGAGCGAAGGCAGGCCATGTGGCGCGTTGGTCGGGTTCCCAGCGTACACATGGTGCGGGTTTGAATACCGGTGCAGGAAATTTATCGTTGGGGTCGGTGTCGCGCAAATTAGAGTCGGTGTTCCGCTTGCCGCCGATGCCTGAAACCGCGGTGAATATTTTGCATCTGACGGCCGATCCCGATGCCACGGTCAATGCGCTGGCTACACTGATTGAGCGCGATCCAAGTTTGTGTGCACAGCTCATGCGCTATGCACGTTCGCCGCTGTTTGGGTATCGCGGCGAGCTGAAAACCATTCAGGATGCGGTGACCCGTGTACTGGGTTTTGATCGGGTCTCCAAGTTGGCGATGAGCATCGCCGCTTCACGCGCTTTTACCATTAGTCGCTTTGGTCCCTTGGGCCTGGAGCGCTTCTGGCAGCATGCGCTGTACAATGGCGTGCTGAGCCAGGCGCTGGCGTTGATGGTCAAACCCGAGCTGCAGGTGAACGACAAAGACGCCTATTTGGCGGGACTGCTGCATAATTTCGGTATTTTGTTAATCGGTCACTTGTTCCCAAGTGAATTCAAGCTTCTGAATCGCCTGCGCGAAGAGGCTCCGCAGGCCAGTTTGGGTGAATTGGAGCAACAGGTGTTTGGTATGGGCGCGGCCGGTGAAGTGATCGCGATGGGGCATGGCTCGATCGGCGCGATTTTGCTGAAGATGTGGCAATTACCTGCCAGTACCGTAAGGGTGGCGGGGATGCATCAGAATCTGTTGTACGAAGGCCCTGATCAACACTATGTCTGGTTGGTGCAATTGGCCAACCATTTTTTGGCGCAGCGCGGAATCGGGGATGAGCCCTCGGCGCTTAATGCGGAGCCCTTGTTGGCGCAGCTGGGCATTTCTTTGTCGGCCGCACAAGCCTTGGCCGATGCGACGCTGGACCAGTGTCGCGAGCTTGACGCGCTGGTCTGCAGCATGGCCGGTTGATTCATATCATTAGTGCTTCCCAGCAGGCTACGAGCCGGCTGGAAAAGGCTTTTTCATCGTGTGCGTAACAGCCGCTCACAATCCCTCCTCGAAGGTGCTTTGCCTGCTCCCCTGAACTCCGTATAATGCGCGGTTTTTCGCTGCTCGGTTTTGCGGTTATTGGTAGTCCGGGTCGGAGCAGGGCTTCAGCGCGCAGTCACGCAGATCAAGAATTCTTTGTTTTTTAGTTATTGAGGGAGTTATTACCCATGAGAGTTATCCTGTTAGGTGCGCCCGGCGCTGGTAAAGGTACCCAGGCCAAGTTTATCACCGAGAAATTCGGCATTCCCCAGATTTCCACGGGCGATATGCTGCGTGCGGCGGTTAAGGCGGGTTCACCGCTGGGCCTCAAGGTCAAGGAAGTTATGGCCTCGGGCGGTTTGGTCTCCGATGAAACGATCATTGAGCTGATTGAAGAGCGCATCAAGCAGGAGGACTGCAAGAATGGTTTTCTGTTCGATGGTTTCCCGCGCACCATACCCCAAGCCGAGGCATTGAATGTCGCGGGTGTGGTCGTCGACTGCGTCGTGGAAATTACCGTTCCCGACGAGGAAATCGTGAAGCGGATGAGCGGGCGAAGGGT
>JBFHRI010000204.1:0-5462 GCA_041591755.1 Oleiphilaceae bacterium | reverse complement strand
CCAGAACGAATGTTGTTGCCGCTGAGTTTGTCAGGGAAGCCACTGCCATCGAAGGCTTCCATATGATTTCGAATTAGCACCGCTGTGCGTTCGAAGCCACTAATGGCTGAGAGTGTCGCTTCGCCCAATAGCGGGTACTGTTCGAACATCAAGCGTTCAGCGTCTTTTAGGGCGGCTTCCGGCGTGTTCAGCATTTTGTCGCTAAAGCCGGCTTTGCCGATTTGGTGTAACAGCGCGGCATGATACACCGCTTGCGCATGGTCTTCTTTGAGCTTCAATACGTCTGCCATCTCCTTGGCCAGGTCAGCGACTTTGTTCGATTCGGCCTTGCGCAAGGCCTCGCGATTGTTGACGAAGCCGGCAAATACCCGCATAAATTGGGTATAACCTGTTTTTAGCTCTTCGTAGGCCAGGTCGAGCATGGCGGAGGTTTGGCGAATTTCTTCGGTGCGCTCTTCCACCTTTTTCTCCAGGTTTTTATTAAATTCCTGGAGCTCTTCGTTTTGCTTGCGAGTAAGTTCAATCAGTTCATTGCGCTCACGTTCGAGACGTTTGAGCTTCAGACCCTCGGAAATGATTTTTTTCAGTTCTTCGTCATCCCAAGGCTTACTGATATAACGGTAAATGCCCCCTTCATTCAGGGCTTTGATGGTGGAAGAAATATCGGCATAGCCGGTCAGCAGCATCTTGATGGTATCGGGCCAGCGTTTACTCACCTCGGCCAGAAATGCGGCGCCGTCCATCTCTGGCATTCGCATATCAGATACCACCAGATCGATCGGGTGTTGTTCTAGGATGCTCAAGCCTTCAGCACCACTGTTGGCAAAGTAGGTATTCAGTCGCAAGGGGCGTATTAGGCGTCGAATGGACGACAGAATATGCGCTTCGTCGTCCACGAATAAGACGCTCTCAGTACGTTCGTTTTCTGCGCTGTTTTCCGTTTCCGTTGAACTTTCGTTGCTCATGCGAATGGCAAGGTCTCTGAATTAGCTTAGTAATCCCTGGCGCATCTCTGCGAACAGGGCATCGGTTTGACTCATCAAGGGGGTGAAAGTCGTTTGTTTGCTTGTTAGCTGGCGCAGAAGGGCTTCGCATGGCGGCGGCATAAAGCCTTGCGGTGCTAGCGTAAACCCTTGTGCGTCTGCCAGGCAGTTACCCAAAAGTATGGCATTGCGTTCCTCGGTCATCGAGCTGGCATGGGGATTAATCAGCTCACAGACTGAAACGGGAAAACGCCAGATCTCAAGCGCGCTTGCAGATAAGCTACAATGGTTCCAGCCACTGACCTGTTCCAGTGCGCCCAGAATGTCCATCGGCGATGCTCTCAGACTGTGCAAGCGTTCCAAGACGATCTTGGCCTCACAGTGAATGAGGATGACCAGACCCAGGTGCTGAAAAAGCGCAGCCGTAAACGCATCATTTGCATTGAGTTTCTGTTCGGTCGTCCATACGCGCGCAAAGCAAGCACTGTACAGTGAATGCAGCCAAATCGACTCGACTAGGCGCGCTTCCTCCGTGGGTTCGGCCTGGCGCTGACCCGCAAATTGTTCGATCACCGCCATGGTGTAAACCAGATTTTGAACCGTTTGTTGACCCAGGATCACAAACGCTTCACGAAGCGAGGTGATCTCGCGGCTAAAACCATAGAAAGAGGAGTTGGCCATCTGCAGTAAACGCCCCGCTATTACCGGGCATGCAATCAGTAATCGTTCCACTTCACTCGCGTTAACAAGGTCTTTTTGCAAGCTGGCCAGTAACTTTTCGGTGGCGGGGGAGAAGGGAGGCAGTTTTTCTAGTACGGATGGCAAATCGATACTCATCGTGCTTGCTCTCCGTCTACGGTCTTATCTTTAGCGTGGCCACCTAAGTAGGTGCGCAAACACTCGACAAACGCGCTCATCGAAGAGGACTGAGCCTGCAGACTGACATAGTGCTCCACAGCGTCCAAACGCTGTTTTCTCTCAGCATCACTCAAGGGGCACGCAGTGGGTACTTCTCTCGCCATGACAACCTCTCGTTAGCATTGATGTCCGAATAGCAAGAACCCGGACAATTCGTTATTCAGTTTGGACTTTACCAACTCAAAATTAATCTTGTGTTCGCCGATCTCCAAGGGGCTGGAGGTGAAGTCGTTGTCTAATGAAGTCTCCAACAGATTGAGCAGCGCTTCGGGCAGCGCATTCCTGGCGCTGACTCCGACCAATGGTTGGGTCGTAAACACTTCGCGCGCACGCCGGTTGGCTTGGACGATAATGCCGTCATTGCTTAGCCCCATCGCCACCTCGGGAAATAGCTCAAACAAACTCTGCGCGACCTGCAGTCGGCGGATATGTAAATTCAGTTCGCGCGTTTTTTCCTCTACGCGTTGTTCCAGGTTTTGATTGAGGTCGCGCAACTCCTCGGTGAGTCGACGATTTTGCTCCTTCATGTGGAAATAATCGAAGGCCTCTTCAAGCGTATTGATTAGGTGCTCATCATCCCAGGGTTTAAACAGGATTTTGAACACGCGCCCCTCGTTGACAGCCTTAGTCAAGCCCTCCAGAGCGGTGTAGCCGGTCAAAAGCACGCGCACAGTTTCAGGGTGCGTAATTTGTAGCTCGGAGAACATTTCGGCGCCGGTCATGTCTGGCATGAGTTGATCGGACAACACCACCTGGGCGGGCTCCTCAGCCATCATCACCAGGGCATCTTTGGCACTCGAGGCAATGCGGATGTCGAAACCGTGTGGCCGACAAAGGCGCTTAATCGAGCGCGTGATATTGTCCTCGTCGTCGACGAGTATAAGTGATTTAGTAACGGTCATCGTGTCAGGTATGTCCTCGGTGGTGACTGCTCCTGAGTCGTGGGCGCGCGCGCACTGAGGTTGAGTCTCTCAATCTACCCACTGGTGGCGCGGCTGCGCAGGCAAGCTCTTAGGGAAGACGATGCCTCGGCCAATACAAAACGTAGTTCTAAATAAGCGGTAGAGCAAGCGAATCAGCGGCTTTCGCTAGGAATATTTAGAAGTACAACGGCGGGCGTTTTATGGATAAATGAGCTACATTTTCTCTAGCAGGACTAGCGGTCTAACGCTTCGCGGCTGGCCTTATTCAACGGTCATCGTTTCAAAACCCACGCATCTGCTCGGGTCGCATGCCAACTTGAATGCGTTTAGTCCGCCAGAAAGTGTTGATGCATGTGGGCTGTCATGGTCAGTAGAGGGAATTAACGATGAGTCAAAAAACATTACTGTTAGTTGATGATGATCCTGAAGATCAGCACATTGTGCGCTTAGCACTGACTGAAGCAGGCATCCAGGTAAACTTTGAAACCGCCGACTCTGGCATGGAATTGCTCGAGCGCTTTCGCGCAGCTGAGCAGGGACATAAAGAGCGCCTGCCAGATCTTGTCTTGCTCGATTTCAATATGCCTGTGCTCGATGGCATCTCGACCCTGGAAAAATGTCGTACCTTTCCCGACAGTGACCAAGTCCCCATTTTGATCTTTTCCACCTCGCGCAGTGAACTGTTTATCGAGGAGGTATTGCAGCGAGGCGCCAAAGATTTTTTGACCAAACCTGTGCGTTTTGAGGAGATGGTTCACCTACTAAAAACCACCGTTGAAACCTGGCTAGATTAGTTGCTGTGATGAATTGTCATGCCCTGTTGCTAAGCCGGGTCGACTGCTATGCCCAATATCTTTGATCGCCCCGCCTCGGCGACCAAAAATGGTCGTCTGCTGCGCGTGGTTGAACTCTTGCATAATGAATACACGGCCTGGGTAATCCTCGCGATTTCACTGTGTTTGACGGTAGTCGCTTATTTTGTCGCGGACTCTTTCGTGACGCGACGAGTAGAAGATCGTTTTGAGTTCAAAGTGCTAGAGCTGGAAAAGGCGATCCGGAACCGGGCCTTGATTTATGAACAAGTCCTGTGGGGCGGCGTGGGCTTGTTTAATGCCAAAGCCGGAACGGTCAATCGACAGGCCTTTGCGCGCTACGTCGAGACTTTGAACATCAATGAAAACTGGCCGGGAATCCAAGGCGTCGGTTTCAGCGTGCCGCTCAAGGCTAGTGAATTGGCAGCGCATGAAACACAAATCCGCGCCGAGGGTTTTCCGGATTATTCTGTCAAGCCTGCCGGAGAGCGAGACGAATATTCTGCCATTATTTATTTGGAGCCTTTTGACTGGCGTAATCAACGTGCCTTCGGCTTTGATATGTGGTCCAACGAGACGCGCCGCGAGGCCATGGCGCGTGCGCGTGACACGGGGCGGGCGGCGACCAGCAGCATCATCACCCTGGTGCAAGAGACCGAAACCAATGTGCAACGCGGTTTTCTGATGTATACCCCCGTCTACCGTGACGGGGCGGTGCCAGAGACCCTGACACAACGGCGGGAACAGTTCGTGGGTTGGGTCTATGCACCTTTCCGCGCAGGGAATTTGATGCAAGGTATTTTACCCGCCGATGACCCGGAGATTGAATTCGAGCTGTTTGATGGTGTTGAGCTCAAGCCCGAGAGCCTGCTCTTCGATAGCAACGATAGCCTTCATCTCGATGAAGCAAATCACCAACCTGATCTCTCTAAAGTCGTTCGTCTCGAGTTGCAGGGTCACCCATGGACAATCTATTTCAATACCCCGCGAAATTACCTGGAGAATCTGCCCGAAGCACGACAGCCCGCCTATATCGCCTTGGCGGGGACTGTGGTCGATCTGTTGTTGTTCTACGTCATTTATGCCATGTACCTCACAAAAAAACAGATGCGTCTGGTCGGGGAGGATTGGCGCCGCGTGCTTGAACAAGCCCCGAATGCCTTGATTGTTATTGACCGTAGCGGAACAATCTTTAGCAGTAACCGCCAGGCAGAGGCCCTGTTTGGCTATGCACAGGGAGAACTCAGGGGCTTGTTGATCGATGTTGTCCTGCCGCATGGTGACCCGCATCTGACGCGCTTATTTTGGGAACAGAATTTGAGTGATGCGAGTTTGCATGAGCTGGGCAACCGCGGTTTGGTCGCGCGTCGCAAAGACGGGGTTTGTCACAGCGTCGATGTCGGTTTGAACCCGCTGCATGTCGCCAATGGCGACTACGTGGTCGTGTCGGTGGTCGACACGCGAGAATGGAATAGAGTGCGGTCCGAGCTGGAAGGCTTCAATCAGCAATTGCAGCAAAAAAACGAAGAAATGGAGCAGTTCATTTACACCGTTTCGCATGACCTGAAGTCACCCTTAGTCACCATCGGCGGTTTTGCCAGTCACTTAGAAAAAAGCCTCAATGGCCAGTTGAATGAGAAACAGATACATCAGCTTGCGCGCATCCGGGCCAATGTGGACCAGATGGAAGGATTGCTGGGCGATCTGCTGCAGCTTTCACGGGTGATCCGTCAAGACGTGGAGCGTGAGCGCGTGCTCATTGAGCCTCTGGTACAGCGTGTTGTTGATGCGCTGGAGGCCAGTATGCGCGAGGCGGAGACGGAGTT
>JBFHRI010000203.1:0-5468 GCA_041591755.1 Oleiphilaceae bacterium | reverse complement strand
GAAGACTGATCTGTCTCTTCGTGGCGGTGAAAAATAGACATCTCGCCAAAGATCAGGCCACAAGCCTCAAACAGCTCCAGCAGCTGGCCACAGTTAAACCCTTGGGGGGCACGACTGAACACATTGATAACCAGGATTTCCTGATTGGCTTTTTTGGCTGGTGCCGCTTTCTCCGGCGCCACATCACTCTGTCGGCCTTTTTTGCCCGAACCTTTGAGTCCTTCTCCAAAGTTTTTTGCCGCCGCCACAGGCTCGCGCTTTTGTGCCGACTTCAAGGTGCCGGTCTTGCGCGGTTCGCCTCTGAGTTCCACAACATTTCCACCCGCAGCGTCTGCCGCTGGGGCACTCAAGGTAATTGCCGGATCGGTTACACCATTAAACTGGTCAGCGTATACCTCGCCCAATGCCACCTCATCCCCGGTCACAGGTACGACGCTGCCGTCAGCACGGCGCACGCGGGCTCCACCGTTGGGCAATTCCGGATTGAAACCCTCCAGCGGTGAATCACCTATATCACCGCCCATGCTGCGGGCCATGTCCAGCGAATCTTTGCGCGCCCGATGCATGCGCCTGAGGCCATCAAGCACAATCAGAATTACAATCACAACACCAACAACAATCAACCAATCGCGAAAATTCATGTCCATTGTTCTAGTCACTTATCAATAATTGGCACTCGTGTGCGTACACTCATCGAATTGCCGGTGGCTAATTCACACCTTTACCCGTTTTACCCGTAGCAATATCCGACGATTCCCTAACTCCCGACATTACGATCAACGCGGCATTTTTGTTTTCGTAACCCAAACGTTCCGGTCACATGGCGGCCAAGGCCGCGGCTTCCTCCACATCGACGGAGACCAGTCGCGACACTCCGGGCTCGTGCATAGTTACGCCCATCAGCTGGTCTGCCATCTCCATCGCGATTTTATTGTGTGTAATATAAATGAACTGAACCTGTTCTGACATCTCTTTAACCATATTCGCGTAACGGCCAACGTTCGCATCGTCCAGCGGTGCGTCGACTTCATCGAGCATGCAAAAAGGTGCCGGATTAAGCTGAAAGATCGAGAAAATCAAGGCGATGGCCGTCAGCGCCTTTTCTCCTCCGGACAGCAGATGAATGGTAGCGTTCTTCTTGCCAGGAGGGCGAGCCATAATGGTGACTCCGGTTTCCAGCAAGTCGTCCCCGGTGAGATCGAGATAAGCCATCCCCCCCCCAAACACCTTGGGAAACAGCGCCTGCAAGCCACCGTTAACCTTATCGAAAGTTTCCTTGAAGCGCGCCCGTGTTTCTCTGTCAATTTTACGAATCGCCGCCTCAAGCGTTTCGAGTGCCTCCATAAGATCGGCACTTTGCTCATCCAGAAAGCGCTTGCGCTCGCCCTGCGTCTGGTACTCATCAATCGCGGCGAGATTGATCGCACCGATGCGGGTAATCCGCTGGCTCAGTTTATCCAGTTCTTCCTGCCAAACCTGCGGGTGCGCATCCTCCGGCAAGGTTTCCAGCATCGCCGGCAGCGACGGTGTTTCTGTTCCCACAGAGTCCTTGTCGAACTCATCCAGGACCGTTTGCCGGTGAATTTCAAGGGCCTGCAAATTCATTCGGCGTTTTTCAAGGCGCGTTCGCAGCTCAAGCACCGCCTGCTCACCGGCATGACGCAGCTTTTCCTTGTCGCGAACCAGGAGGTCGGTTTCCTCCAATTGCTCTCGAGCCGCCGTGAGTCTGGCTTCCTCCTGGGCGCGCGCGTCCAGCAAGCCTTCCAGTTTGATAGCGAGTTCCTCCAGCGGCTCATTGGCCGCTTCAAGGCTCTCGCTCAAACTCTGTCTTTTTTCAATCAATCGCTCATGCAGTGTGGCAAGCTTTTCAATGGCCCGACTGAGCCCCACTTTCTGATTGGTGAGGGATTGTAACTGCAGTTGCAGCTGGTGTGCCTGATCACGATTGTGCCGACTGACCTGACGCAGCTCATCAAGTTGCTGGCGCAGTCGATCGCGCTGTCCTAGCAGGCTTTCCCGACGCTCGCTGTCTTCCTCCATGGCCGCCATTGCTTCCTGCCAAATCTCCCGCGCCAGGGCCAGGCGCTCCGTTTCCTGCGCCTGCTGACGCAAAATGTCTGCCCGATCAGCGCCAATGCCTTGCAGGCGCACCTGCATTTGCTCCTGCCGGGCTGTAATAGCCGCCAGACGCGTAACTACCTCACTACGCTGACGCTGCCTGTCGGTCATGGCCTTTTGCATGTCACTCAAGGTTCGTTCCGTCTCACTCAGCGCTTGCGACAGCGTCTCTCCTTGATCTTCGGTCTGCGCAATTTGATCCTGCAAGTTGCGCAAGCTGGCATGTAACTGATCTATCTCTGACTGTCGGCGCAGCACACCGCCATGACTTTGATCCGGGCGATAAATGCGCACCCAACCGAGCGTAATCAGCGTGCCGTCACGGGTGACAAAAGCTTCATGCGGCTGAAGCTCATGGCGTCGATCTAACGCCTGCGAGACACTATCAACCAGGTAGATGCTATCCAGCAGTGGCTGTAAGGCCTGACCACCGCGGGTTAGCGCAAACAAGGATCGACGTGAAGCATCGAGGGTATCGACCAAGGCGCATCGGGGATCGCTCGCCACCAAGGTAAGTGTTTCAGGCAAGGTCTCAAGCTGGTATTGGGCCAGCGCGTCGAGATCCTTGGTGATCAGACCCTGCAGCTTATCGCCGAGCACGGATTCCAGTGCAACTTCCCAACCTGCTTCAACTGCAATCTGTCCCACCAGTCGCATATCCGGATTAAGGCCATGGGCTTCCAGCCAACGCATTTGAAGTTTGTTCTCATCACCCAACGCGGCCTGCTGCAGGGCTTTTTTGGAGGCCAGGGCTCCGCTGCTGTTTTGCGCACGCCCACGAAGTTCGGCCAACAACCCGGTATTTTCCTTGAGTTGGGCACGCGTACGCATAATGAGCTCTTGCGCCTGGGCACAATGGGCCTCGTCAGCCTCAATCAGATCATCAAGTTCTGCCAGTTGAAAGCGAAGGTCCTCGCCATCGACCTCCTCGAGATGCGAAGTCAAGAGGCTTGATTCAGCATCGAGCTTCTCTACCCCGTCACGAAAACGCCTTAGTGCCCCTTCTATGCTCTGTATTTGGGCTTGCTGGACCTCTGCTGACTGCTTGGCGGTGGCCGCGAGCTGATTAAACTCATCCCAGGTATGCTGCCAGGCCTGCATTTCTTGCTCCACCGATTCGAGCAGCAACAGAGACTCTTCTGCCTCGGCAGACTTTGCCTCCAGTTCCGGGGCTATTTCTGCCAGTTCCCTGCTCACTTCTTCAAGCTTGTCGCGCTCCTGCTCCTGCTCTGTTACCAACTCCCGGATTTCATTCTGCGTGCTGACCAGCTCGCTTTGCTGTTGACGCCCTCTGTCTTTAAGACTTTGCAGACTCTGCTCGGTGCGGGCTATTTCCGCCCCGGTTTCATAAAACCGTGCCTGTGCCCGCTGAAATTCCAGATTACATTCGTCGTACTGCTGGCGCAGGCTGTCTATGACCCCCTCGTTGGTGGAGCGGCCAACCACTTCCCGCTCCAGTGCCAACTCAAGATCACCGACCTCGCCTCTTTGAATTTCTATCTGCTCATTGAGACTTTGCCATTTCATCGCACTTAACTGGGCGCTTAGATAGCGCGACTGCTTCTTGAGCTCCTTGTACTTTTCGGCCGCCAGTGCCTGTTTGTGCAAATGCTGCAATTGCCGCTCAAGCTCATCACGCAGATCCTTCAATCGTTCAAGGTTTTCCTGGGTGCGCTTCATGCGCGTTTCAGTTTCCCGGCGGCGCTCCTTGTATTTGGATATGCCGGCAGCTTCCTCAATGTAAACGCGCAATTCTTCAGGCTTGGATTCAATGAGTCTCGAGATCATGCCTTGCTCAATAATGGCATAACTGCGCGGCCCCAAACCCGTCCCCAGAAAGATGTCGGTAATATCCCGGCGCCGACATTTCGTTCCATTCAAAAAATAATCGGACGCCCCTTCCCGGGTGACTCGGCGTTTTATCGAGATCTCGCTAAAGCGACCATACTCACCTGCCAGTTTTCCGGCACTGTTATCAAACACCAACTCAATAGCGGCCTGCCCCACCGGCTTGCGACCACTCGACCCGTTGAAAATCACGTCGGTCATGGACTCCCCACGCAGATGCTTGGCCGAGCTTTCACCCATAACCCAACGCACCGCGTCAATGATGTTCGACTTACCACACCCGTTCGGTCCAACCACAGCCGAAAGATTGTGTACAAACGGAACGGTTGTCGGATCGACAAATGATTTGAACCCTGCGAGCTTGATGGTTTTTAGTCGCATTACGAAAACGGCTTCCTCTAAAACTAGTTCAAATCATCCACGATTAAACGCCAGAACAACCCTGTCTCGCTGCCATGCGGCGTATGCCTTTATCAGTTGAGCAACAGCGGCTTCATTTTTACACCGGACAGCCTCCAGCAGCGCCGTAAGAAACTCGTGCGTTTTTCCTGAGGCACCCAGTCGCGATTGCATGCCAAGATAACCTATGCGAGCAATCAGGGCGTGAAAATCTTCCAGAATTTCATGCAGATAAATATTGTCGTTAACTCTGGATCCAATCCATGCAAGTTTTTCAAAGCCTCGAATAATCTCGTCAGGGCGCGGGTTATTCCTGGCGATCATTTTACTGATACTCTGTATCTCGCCGGCAATCAGATTAAGATCGGACTCACTGGCCAAGACTGCCACGCGCTGCACAAACAGGGTTATCAGCGGAACATACACGTCATGCACACACTCAACATGATACGCCGTTAGTTGCGATACCACCGCCCCTCGCCGCGGGAGTATATCGACCAGATGGCGGCGAGCCAGAATGAGTAGCGCTTCTCTTACCGAACCACGACTGACCGTAAGCTCCTGGGCAATTTTTTGCTCTTGCACCCGGGCTTGCGGCGATAGCTTGCCACAAATGATCTGTTGACCGACGTGCTGGGCAATCTGTTCAGCCAGGCTTTCGGCCGCTCGGAAATTCATGAACCGTCTCTATCAGCAATAGTGAAGACATCGGGTTTGCGGTGAGCATTCTAGCACAGCTGTTTTGCACGTCTAACCGGCACTTAGAGAGCTCAGATCAGGTATACGTCAAAAAATTAACACTGCCGCCATCCCATATCCCTGATTATTCGTCACAAACCCGCCCCGCTTTCATCCTGTTTCTCGCACAAGCAATCCAATATCTTGTTTTTATTACACTTATATTAAATGGCACAGTTATCGCTTAAATCACCTCAAAAGCAGTAGGCCGGCAATTTCTGGCCGCCAAATCGGAGATTTAGCAACGATGAGTACTAACAAAACCAAAGCCGATACTATCGATTTCAATCGTGCCAGACTTATCTCGACACTCAATGATCTTGGTAGCCGCGACCACCATGATGATGACATTTTGTCTCGCCTGG
>JBFHRI010000202.1:0-5470 GCA_041591755.1 Oleiphilaceae bacterium | reverse complement strand
CATCCGCAACAAAATCGTAGGCAACGAAGTCGACCAACTTGGGCGAAACGCCTACCGCGATATCGTAGCCACCGACATTAAAACTACTGGCCAAACTGATACCCGCTTGCTGCGTCGCTGCGCCAATGGCTCGCACACTCGACTGCAGATCACCATCGTTATAACTCGGTGCGCGCAAATTGTCGGCATCGTCGATGATATCCATTAGCAATGCTTCATCGCGATATTGCAACGAAAGGTTGACGCGGGCACTCCCCGACGCGAAGGCGGAAAAACCAAAACTTTGACCCGGCACCGCAAAAGACAAACCTGCGCCGAGGTTTGCGGTCGCTTGATCGTTATTGATGCGCACCAACTCATTGTTCAACGCCAAGGCTCTTGCGCGGGCTTCGGCCGCATTACCGGGTGTTGGCGCCGTCTGGAGCGCCGTCACCGCATTCTCAAACGGCGTGACAAAATCGTCTTCAATCGCATCAACGTTATCTGCCAAGTCCTCCCATTCATCCACGTTATCGGTATAGGCTTGGATGGACGGCGTAATCATCTGAAAACTATCCGACTTCTCCGGCTGCTTCACCGCGAGTAAAGCGGGGTTAAAAAAGCTGGCCGCACGTGGCCGTGCCGTGACAACGCCCACCCCGCCCATCGCCGCCGCGCGGGTATCTATAAAGTTCGGCGCGCCGGCAAACACGGGTGCACTCAGGGAAAAAGCAGCAATCGCTGCTGCGATACGGGATGACTTCATTATGCCCCCTACAGCTGACTGTAGACATCTTATTTAAACTCATGGGTCGCGCCGAGCGCAGGGCCGACGCGACTGATCAAAGTAAGACTAGCTGAAGCGGTCATGAGTAGTTTTTGAATTTTGTTAGCGTGTGATGAGATCTCGTAACGAAAGTTCTCCAAGACTTTCCCCACGTGCAGTCTGGGCCCTGGCAAGCGCATGTTCGATCGCAGCAGGGGCACGCAGGTTTTGACGCAAATGCCCTCGATCCTGGTCTAACAAATCCAGCACGTGACGCACCGAGATTTGATCCGAAGAGGCTGCCAAGGCCAGGCGATCGGATTTGTCACCGACCCAATACAGAAGACCCAATTCGATCAAGCGCTCAACCAGAGCTCGCGTTAGGATGGCAGGCAAATGAATATCCGCCTCGAGCTCTGCCTGGGCCAAGGGCTCCTGGTCCAGTTGATGCCGCCTGGCAACACGACACAGCACATCAAGACCTGCTGCATGCAAAAGATCGGGGGCCAGCTCGGTGTCCCGTCCAGCGCCGATATGACTGCCGTGCTGGTGGTAGAAAGCGATACTCGAGCCGACCAGTAAAATGAGCCAGTTAGCATAGAGCCAGATCAACAACACGATGCCCACCGCGAAGCCGGAATAAATCGCATCGTACTTGGTCGAACCGACCACAAAGGACGTAAACAACAAACTGGTTGTTTGCCACAAAGCACCCGCGACCGCGCCGCCGACAAAGGCGCTGCGAAAGCGCACACGCGTGTTCGGCATCAAAATATAGAAAAAAGTGAAGGCGCTAATGATCATCAAAAAAGGCATCAAGCGACCGATGGCGACAATCAGCGTGCCGAAGGGCTCAATCGCCATCAGGTTTTGTACGATGCTCGAACTCATGGTCGTGGCGGTCACACTGAGTGCCGCAACCACCAGCACTGGGCCCACCAAAATGACCGACAGATAATTGCTGAAGCGCTGGCTCAGGGAGCGTAGTTCCGGCGCATGCCAAATGGTATTGAACGAAGTCTCGATTTTTTGCACCAGCGAAACCACGGTATAAAACAACAACACGAAGCCTACCGCGCCTAACACGCCAAACTTGATGTTATCGATAAAATGCAGCACCGAATTGTGCAGCTCTAAGCCTTTCTCTCCCATCGGCTCGAAGAAGCTCCACAACATGGGCGTAAAGCGATCCTGCACATTGAATGCCTTCAATATTGAGAGGCTCAGTGCCAACAAGGGCACCACTGAAAGCAAGGTGGTATAGACCAAACTCATGGCATGCAGGGTTAACTGGCCGCTCAAAACGTCCCGAATCACCGCATACAAAATACGCGCTGCTCGCTTACCCGCGCGATGCAAAAGGTGTTGTTCAGGAGAGACATCCTCAAGCAACCACTGTTCGACTTTTTGCCAGTATCCGTTCAAATCATTCATTTTATTATCCTGTTTTAGCGCAAGCGTCGTCTCTCAGCTCGCTCAATGTTATGATAGTCCGCTCCGGGCACATGTCAGGCGATAATCTTGTTTCATCGCACTTTGCCTGCCCCAACCTTCGCGACCGCTATCCAGCATGTTTGGTTATTTCGAACGTTTAATCGACCCCTTTCCGCCCGCCCATCCCGCGCAACCGCCGCGCTCCCTACTGGCGTTTTGTCGCCATTACACGCGCGGCATGGAACCGCAACTCATTCTGATGGCTGTGCTCTCGGGCGCGATCGCGTTAATGGAAGTCACGCTGTTTGCTTATATGGGCACCTTGGTGGATTGGCTGTCCACCCTGACACCGGAAACCCTGTGGCAGGAAAAAGGCGATACCCTGCTGGCCTTGGGGCTGATGATCCTACTCATCCTGCCCATCACCGTCCTACTGCATTCGATGGTGATTCATCAAAGCCTCTTAGGCAACTATCCGATGCGCATTCGCTGGCTGGCACATCGCTATCTGTTAGGCCAGAGCCTGAGCTTCTACCAACATGAATTTGCCGGACGCATTGCCACCAAGGTGATGCAAACCGCTCTGTCCGTGCGCGAAACGGTCATGAAGCTGCTCGATGTACTGTTATCCATCTCGGTTTATTTCTTCGGGGTCAGTGTCGTGATTGCCAGCGCTGATCTGCGCTTGTGCTTGCCATTATTTATTTGGCTGCTGCTGTATGTGATGGTACTGCGTTATTTCGTTCCCCGACTGAAACGTATTTCAGCACGGCAAGCCGATGCGCGCGCGGTTATGACCGGCCACATCGTCGATTGCTATACCAATATCGCAACGCTTAAATTGTTCTCCCATTCGCAGCGCGAGGCAGCCTATGCGCAGGACACCATGCAAGGCTTTCTCGACACCGTGCATCCACAAATGCGCTTGGTCACACGCTTAAATATCTGTGTTTGGCTACTCAATGCCTGGCTTATTTTCAGCATCTCTGCCTTGTCGCTCTGGCTCTGGTCGGAACAGGCGATCACCGCTGGCCCTATCGCGGTCGCCATTGGCCTGGCCCTGCGCGTCAATGGCATGTCGCAATGGATTATGTGGGAAGTCTCGGCCTTGTTCGAACACATCGGCTCGGTTACCGATGGCATCAACACGCTGGCGCAAGCGCGAGAAGTGCAAGACGTTCCCCAGGCGCCGCCATTGGAAGTTCGACATGGTCGCATCGAGTTTGATCAGGTGAGTTTTCATTATGGTCTGGGCAGCGGCGTGATTGAGCAGCTATCGCTCACACTGCAACCCGGAGAAAAACTGGGTATCGTGGGTCGTTCCGGGGCCGGCAAGTCGACCCTGGTGAACCTCTTACTACGTTTTCATGACGTCGAAGCTGGAGTGATTCGCATAGACGGCCAAAATATCGCGCAGGTCCAACAAGATAGTTTGCGCGCTCATATCGGCATGGTGACCCAAGACACCTCGCTGCTCCATCGATCGGTTCGTGATAACATCCTCTATGGCAGGCCAGACGCCTCAGAAGCGGAGATGATTGCCGCAGCAAAACGTGCTGAAGCGCACGATTTCATCTTGAGCCTGAGTGATCCGGAAGGCAACACAGGCTATGATGCGCAGGTGGGTGAACGCGGTGTAAAATTGTCCGGCGGACAACGACAACGCATCGCCATTGCCCGTGTGTTGCTGAAGGACGCGCCGATCTTGGTGCTGGATGAGGCCACCTCTGCACTGGATTCGGAAATCGAAGCTGCCATTCAGGCCAGCTTGTATGCGTTAATGGCCGGAAAAACGGTGATAGCGATTGCGCATCGCCTGTCGACGATTGCCGCGATGGATCGTTTAGTGGTAGTGGATCAGGGGCGAATTGTTGAGCAAGGCACACACGCGCAATTGGTGGCGGCCGGCGGTTTGTATGCACGCCTCTGGGCGCGCCAATCCGGTGGTTTCATTGGCGAATGATACGCTGCTGACAGGCACTCTTTAGTTTGAATTAACAGATATTTTAAGGGATTAGAATCCGCATGATCGCGACTGCACTCGACAAACCTTTCTGTCAATCCTGCGAAAACAACAAGGACGCTATTCTCTATGTCTTGCGTCGCAGTTTTGCACGGATCAACACTGTCTTGGAGATCGGCAGCGGCACCGGCCAACATGCCGTCCATTTCGCGCGACATCTTCCCCATTTGCAATGGCAAACCAGTGATTTGGCAAAGCGCCACGCTGGCATTCAAGCGTGGCTGGATGAGGCTCAGCTGCCTAACCTGCCATCCCCTTTGGAGCTCGATGTAGATCGGCAACCCTGGGCGGTGGATCACCCTGAGGCCGTATTTAGCGCCAACACTCTGCATATTATGTCCTGGCAACAGGTTCAGCGTCTGTTCATGGCCCTGCAGGAGATTTTGAACCCCGGCGCGCTCGTTGTTATCTACGGCCCATTTAATTATGAAGGCAAATACACCAGTCCCAGCAATCGTAAATTCGATGCCCTACTGAAAAGTAAGAACCCCAATTATGGGATCCGTGATTATGAAGCGGTGCAGAAACTAGCGCGAGATATTGGGTTACGTAAACTCGAGGACAATGCCATGCCGTCTAATAATCGCCTCTTGATCTGGCAAAAGATTTGACCCCACGGCGCCACTACAGGAGCTCGCGACCGAGCTGCTCAAACAATGCCAACCAGTGATCAATCACCTCAGGGAGCCGCGGCAACAGCCGCCGCAAATAATCAAAATCATGCGCCCGCGGCATCTCCGGCCAAATACCAGGACTCAACTCTTCTCCCAGTGATTTGGCTAGCAAATGACTGAAACGAATCATTGCGGCCCCTTGACTGGATTGACCCGAGCCCAAGGCCTGTAGTATTTCACAAACGCCTTGCGGAAACTGCCACTGCGTCAGGGCATGCATACTAAGTAACGCTGGCCCGCAATCAAACTGACGCAACATGGTTTGCTGCAAAGTCACGTTCTCGATATCTGCTTCATGAAAAATTTGCGCGCATTGATCAGGTTCAAAATACTCCACAACAATCAGACCGAGATTTTCGAATAACGCCGCAGTGAAAGCCTCGGGCAAATGTACCTGGGCAAAACGCGTCAAACTTGCAACCCCACATGCATTGAAAAGCGAACAACGCCAGATCCGTGCGACCAAGGGCAACTCCATTTCCGAGGTCGTGACCGGCGGCCGTTGAAAACGGTCCATAACCGCCAAGCTATAAACCAGATTCTTGAGTGTTTGCTGGCCCAGAATAATGCAGGCCTCCCGCAGCGTGCCAATTT
>JBFHRI010000201.1:0-5518 GCA_041591755.1 Oleiphilaceae bacterium | reverse complement strand
GACAGGCCGGTTGATCGTGTGCTTGCGTAAGAAATCTGAGGCACCAATTGCTTTTAAAGGCGCTAGCTCCGCACTGATAACCAAGCGAGAAGAGCCAAATTCCGATAATGGCGCCTCACCACCGACACTGATAATAAAGATATTTGAAGCTTGGGAGAGCTGTTCTACTTCGAGCACATACTCGCCATAGGGCAAACCGGCGCGAGGCGGGAATTGCGGCTTGCGCTCATCGTATTCGTACCATATAAATTCATTAAGGCTGTTACGTGCGCACAAGCCGTCGCAGCGATCCAGCACATCTAGTAAGCCCCGCACTTGAATCATCAACATAAAGAGCTGTTGATGGGCATGATACTTAAGTTCGCCATCGCCATAGATCTTCAAAAGGCTTTTACCCGCGCTAAAATCATCGAATACCTGCTGCAGCTTCCGCTCATCAGGTTCGACCCCCTCTATGACAAACGCATAATGCCCTCTTTCCGGCGCATGATTTCGGCGCAGGAACTCCATGATGGGTAATAGGTCATCCTTAAATTTCTTGGTATCGATTTGAAAATCTGCGCCCTGACGATTGGCCGTATCATGCATCCCGAGGGCGATCGCATCATGGCTGTTTTCGCGATTCACGGTAATATGACCAGGTGCAAACATGTCATGTAAGAAATGATCTGCCAATGCATTGGTACTGAGCGCCGCGAATAACGCCCCATTGGCCGCATGATTGACTGCTTCACGATGTAAGTTAACCATTTTTCGAATCGCCGCGACCTGAAAATGCAGTTCATTTGCACTGGTTGCTTGAGCGAAGTCGAGCGTGAAGTTCCTGGGTGAACCATTGACTAATCTGGGGTTTAGATGACCAAAACGCCGAGGGATGCCGTCAGAAAGCTCATGCTCTGGCGCATCGAATAACTTTCGCGGATACAAAACATAATCAACAAGACTGACCAAGTCTCCATAGGAGGGTGCACCGACACGCTGTCCGTCGCAAACCTCTCCTTTTTCAGTGCGATAGAAGGCACGCAGTTCTGAGTCCAAAAGTTTACAGCGCTGTTGAAAATCTAAGCGCCAATAGTCTTCTTCTCGAGCGAGCTTTCGCGCTTGTACATAGTCAATAGCGACCCGGATAGAGAGATCACCGAGGTGCTTATGCTCAACGCTTTCGAAGGCCCTCACAGAACCGGTAATGATCAGGAGCGAAAGTAGGCAAACAAGATGAATTAACTGCATGGATAAGCGCGGCGACCGACAAAAAGAAAAGAGCTAGCGATTAATTCTAGCTTAGCTGTAAACAGACTAAATTTATGTTGCGAATCGTTACAGTGACGAATGCGTCGCCTTTCTCTGCGCGACGGAGGGTGCGATTAGACGAGCATTACCCGATGGGAAAACAATTAGAGATAAAAAAAACCAGCACTAGGCTGGTTTTTTTACTTACTCTGCGTCCGCTTCGACGGCTTCCGCATCAAGTGGCCGATCGACCAACTCTACAAAAGCCATGGGGGCTGCATCACCGGCGCGGAAACCACATTTTAGAATGCGGATGTAACCGCCTGGGCGATTTTTATAACGCGGACCCAATTCGTTGAACAGCTTCGCAACGACGGCGTCATCACGCACGCGAGCGAACGCCAAACGACGATTGGCCACAGAGTCATTTTTTGCCAGAGTGATCAGAGGCTCCGCAACGCGACGCAGCTCTTTAGCTTTTGGCAAGGTTGTTTTAATGAGTTCGTGCTGTACCAAAGAGGCTGCCATGTTTTTGAACATCGCCTTTCGATGCGCACTGGTACGACTAAACTTTCGACCAACTTTACGATGACGCATTGTACTGATTCCTTAACTTATCGGACCGATCTGGGCTCAGGAGCCCAGAACACGGTCATCGCCCTTGAGGCTGGCGGGAGGCCAGTTTTCAAGGCGCATACCTAATGAAAGACCACGTGATGCAAGCACGTCCTTAATCTCGGTAAGAGATTTCTTACCCAGGTTTGGCGTTTTAAGCAGTTCTACTTCGGTACGCTGAATCAGATCACCAATGTAGTAGATATTCTCTGCTTTTAGACAGTTCGCAGAACGTACTGTCAACTCCAGATCATCAACGGGTCGCAACAGAATCGGATCGACTTCTTCTTCCACTTCTTCCTGCACTGGCTCTTTTTCGTTGTCAAAATCAACGAAGACTGCCAGCTGCTGTTGCAGAATCGTCGCCGCACGACGGATCGACTCTTCCGGGTCGATGGTGCCGTTGGTTTCCAGATCAATCACCAGCTTGTCGAGGTCGGTACGTTGCTCAACCCGCGCACTTTCAACCGAGTACGCAACGCGTGCGACTGGGCTGAAGGATGCATCGAGCTGCAGACGGCCAATGGCACGGGTTTCGTCATCATGATTGATGCGCTGGTCCGCAGGCTCGTAGCCTCGCCCTTTCGCGACTTTGAGTCGCATGCTGATGCTGCCATTGTCACCCAAGTGACAGATGACGTGATCTGGATTGACGATTTCGATGTCATGATCCAGTTGAATATCCTTCGCCGTAACAACGCCGGGGCCTTTCTTGCTCAATGACAAGGTTGCCTCGTCGCGGCTGTGCATCGTGATTGCCAACCCTTTCAGGTTGAGCAGAATCTCAATGACATCTTCCTGTACGCCTTCAATTGCACTGTACTCGTGAAGCACACCATCGATCTCGGCTTCAACCACTGCGCAACCTGGCATAGAAGACAGAAGAATCCGACGCAGTGCGCTGCCCAGAGTATGCCCAAAACCACGCTCCAGCGGCTCAAGAATGACCTTGGCGTGTGTCGGACTCAGACCCTGAACTTCGATGTTGCGAGGATTCAAGAATTCATTTACTGAACGCTGCATATACGCCCCTATACGTTGTTAGTGGTTAGGCCTTACTTAGAGTAAAGCTCTACGATGAGGTTTTCGTTGATGTCAGAAGGCAGCTCACTACGCTCTGGCACTGAGCGGAAGGTACCACTCAACTGACCGGCATCAACCTCAACCCACGCGATAGGCGCGCGATTGGCCGACAACTCAACCGCGTTCTGGACACGCAGTTGCTTCTTGGCCTTCTCACGTACAGCGACTTTATCGCCTGCTTTCACCTGATAAGACGCTACGTTGATCACCTTGTCATTGACGGTGATCGCTTTGTGCGATACCAGCTGACGTGCTTCAGCGCGTGTTGCACCAAATCCCATGCGATATACCACGTTGTCCAAACGCTGTTCGAGCAGTTGCAGCAGGTTTTCGCCTGTTGCGCCCTTGCGACGAGCGGCTTCCTTGTAATAGGTGCGGAACTGACGCTCCAGGATGCCGTAAATGCGGCGGACTTTCTGCTTTTCACGCAGCTGGGTACCGTAATCTGACAGGCGACCGCGACGTGCGCCATGCTGACCAGGTGCTGTTTCAATATTACATTTTGTGTCGAGCGCCTTGGCACCACTTTTTAGAAAGAGGTCTGTGCCTTCGCGACGCGACAGTTTACATTTTGGTCCAATATAACGAGCCATCTGTCTGTCTCCTTAAACGCGTCTTTTCTTGGGTGGTCGGCACCCATTGTGTGGAATTGGGGTCACATCAGTGATGTTTGTGATCTTGTATCCACACGCGTTCAAAGCGCGAACAGCAGATTCTCGTCCTGGCCCAGGCCCTTTCACCCAAACTTCAAGGTTTTTCAGGCCGTATTCAGCAGCCGCGTTACCGGCTCTTTCAGCTGCTACCTGCGCAGCAAAAGGTGTGCTCTTACGCGAGCCACGAAAACCACTACCACCTGCAGTCGCCCAGGACAGCGCATTGCCCTGACGATCAGTGATCGTGACGATCGTGTTGTTGAAAGACGCATGGATATGAGCCATACCGTCTACAACATTCTTTTTCACCTTTTTACGGGTACGTGTACCTGGCTTTGCCATCTGAGTTTCCTATTATTTACGAATCGGCTTGCGTGGTCCCTTGCGGGTACGTGCGTTGGTCTTGCTGCGCTGACCACGTACCGGCAAACTGTGACGGTGACGCAGGCCACGATAGCAACCCAAATCTTTCAAGCGCTTGATATTCATTTGAATTTCACGACGCAGATCACCTTCCACCACAATCTTGCCGATTTCGTTACGCAGACTGTCCAACTGTTCTTCGGACAGCGTGCTCACGCGAGCGGCAGGGTTGATTCCGGTAGCGTCGCACAATTTTTTAGCAGTCGTCCGACCAATACCATAGATATAGGTCAGGGAAATGACTGCATGTTTATTGTCGGGTATATTGACACCCGCTATACGTGCCATCCATTTTACTCCAGTAATTACCTGGCATTACGGGTAAGTGCCCACATACCAGTTGATGTTACCGTCATTTAAAAAGGCGCGAATCATAGCGCTTGACTAAAAATAAATCAAGCGCCGAATTCACCCCTGCAATCAGTCGCTTAACCCTGACGCTGCTTATGACGGGGCTCAACGCAAATGACACGAACAGCGCCATTGCGACGAATCATTTTGCAGTTACGGCAAATCTTTTTTACCGATGCTCGAACTTTCATTTTTAACTCCAGATTTCAACAAACTGTTGTCTATTCATCGAGCCGAACGGCCGGAGCCGTACTAATTAAGATTGGACTTCTTCATCAGCGACTCGTATTGCTGTGACATCAAATGCGACTGCACCTGCGCCATGAAGTCCATCACGACCACTACCACGATCAACAAGGAAGTACCCCCAAAATAGAAAGGCACTTTAAACCACACAATCATGAATTCAGGTAACAGAGACACCAGCGTAATGTACGCTGCTCCGAACATGGTTAAGCGCGTCAACACATTATCGATGTAATTAGCGGTATGTTCGCCTGGACGAATGCCAGGTATAAACGCGCCACTACGCTTCAAGTTGTCGGCCACTTCCTTCGGGTTGTACATCAATGCGGTATAAAAGAAGCAGAAAAAGACCACTGCTGCCGCAAACAAAATGATATACAGAGGCTGGCTTGGACCCAGCGCCTGAGACACATCTGCCAACCATTCCATCCCTTCCTTCTGACCGAACCACTGGCCCAGCGAGGCAGGGAACAAAAGAATACTAGAGGCGAAAATCGGCGGAATAACACCGGCCATATTCACTTTTAGTGGCAGATGGCTAGTCTGCTGCGAATAGCCTCCGCGAGCGGTTTGTCGCTTGGCGTAATTGACAGTGATCCGGCGCTGACCGCGCTCGATGAACACGACAAAGGCAATTACCACAACAGCAAACAACGCTATCAATAACAGCGCCAGGATATTCAACTCACCCTGACGCGCCGCCTCGAACGACTGACCGATTGCACTTGGCAGCCCAGCGACGATACCCGCGAAAATCAGCAGTGAAATGCCATTGCCCACACCGCGTTCGGTGATTTGCTCACCTAACCACATCATAAAGACCGCACCACACACGAAGGTGGATACCGCCAATACGTAAAAACTCATACTGTCATTGAAGGTCACGCCTTGCGACGCCAGACCGACCGACATACCCG
>JBFHRI010000200.1:0-5533 GCA_041591755.1 Oleiphilaceae bacterium | reverse complement strand
TTACCCCCTTTCTCCAAGACGGCTACCGCCCCAGCGTCCAGCACCAGCTGGCCGCGCGTTTGCAGATGTCCGGCCAGCCATTGCTTGCGCGCCAGCTGCCGAGACGACGCCGGCCAAAGCAGGGTACCCAGGGTTTCTCCCGCGCGCACGCGCGTTAAAACCTGCTCGATACGCCCTCCCACAATGAGGGTTTGCGCACCCGAACGCGCCGCCATACGTGCCGCTCGCAACTTGGTCAGCATGCCACCCCGCCCCAACCGCCCTGAGCCACCCCCCGCCATCTGATCCAGATTGGCATCACTGGCGGCCGCCTGCTCAATTAGCCTGGCGTGTGGATTACTACGCGGGTCGCTATCAAAAAGCCCCTGCTGATCCGTCAGAATGATCAGCGCATCCGCCTCAACTAGGTTAGCGACCAAAGCCCCCAAGGTATCATTGTCTCCAAAGCGGATTTCGTCGGTGACCACCGTATCGTTTTCGTTGATGATGGGCACCACACCTAATTGCAGCAGCGTGCGAATCGTCGTGCGCGCATTCAAATAACGTTTGCGATCCGACAAATCATCGTGCGTCAAAAGAATTTGTGCCGTATGCAGACGATGACGCTGAAAGTTTTCCTCATAGGCCTGTACCAAGCCCATCTGACCCACCGCTGCCGCTGCTTGCAGCATATGCAGCTCTGCCGGCCGCTCACTGATACCCAGGCGCGTCAAACCCTCCGCTACCGCACCTGACGACACCAATACAAGCTCGACACCTGCAGCACGCAACGCCGCAATTTGGTCCACCCAATCGCTAATTCGCGCGCGCGCCAGACCCTTGCCATCATCCGTCAGCAGCGCACTGCCAATTTTGACGACCCAGCGCTTACCGGAACCCAGCTTATTGCGTTCAGACATCAGAGACTCCCGACACCTCAGACCTATTAGGGCGCATACTCGTAGTCGGCCTCGTCATCATCCCAGTCGTCATCATCGTCATCATCGCCTTTCTGTTTTTTCTTGCGCTCACGCATCATGGCATTGTATTGCTCGAGTTTCTCGCGCGCTTCTTGCTGCATCTGAGCCTGCAGCGCACGTTCTCGCTCCAACAGACTGGGGTCTTCAGCCTCCGCACGCGCGCGCTCTTCCAGCCGCACCATGATGTCCTGACACAATTTTTGCAGCCCTTCTCCTTGCAGTGCGGAAATCGGATAGACCGGACCGCTCCAGTTCAACTCTGCCACCACCGCATCACACAGCGCCTGACGCTCTTCTTCGGGCACCTGATCCAGCTTGTTCAGCACTAACCAGCGCTCCCGCGAGGCCAGCGCCGAACTGAACTTCTGTAACTCGGAAACGATCGAGCGTATCGCATCGGCGGGTGTTGACCCGTCATAAGGCACCATATCCACCACATGCAATAAGAGCCGCGTGCGTGTCAGATGCTTCAGAAAACGAATCCCCAAGCCCGCGCCTTCTGAGGCACCTTCGATCAACCCCGGAATGTCGGCCACCACAAAGCTTCGATGCGTCTGCACGCGCACCACACCCAAGTTGGGCACCAGCGTAGTGAAAGGGTAATCGGCCACCTTGGGCTTAGCGGCGGAGATCGAACGAATCAGCGTCGACTTGCCCGCATTGGGCAAACCGAGCAGTCCAACATCCGCCAACAGCTTAAGCTCGAAGCGCAAATTGCGCTCTTCGCCCTCTTTACCCGGCGAGCTCTGTCTGGGCGCCCGATTCACGCTCGACTTAAAGCGCGTATTGCCGATGCCGTGAAAGCCACCTTGCGCCACCATGACCTTTTGATTGGGCTCAGTCAGATCAGCCAGGGTTTCCTCGGTATCGACATCGATGATCGTGGTACCCACAGGGACCTGTAAAACCAAATCCTCACCCTTAGCACCGGTACAGTTGGCACCGCGCCCGCCCTCGCCATTGCGCGCGCGATAGTTACGCTGATAGCGATAGTCGATCAGGGTATTGAGCGATTCACTGGCCACCACGAAAACAGAGCCCCCATCGCCGCCATCACCGCCGTCCGGCCCCCCCATCGGAATAAACTTTTCGCGACGAAAGCTCACGCAGCCATTGCCACCTTTGCCCGCCTGCACATATACCGTCGCTTCATCAACAAACTTCATAACTCAACCTTTCCCAGCGCCCAGACGTGGTAATTCATAACGACTCGCGCGAACCAGCCAAGATCGAAAATCCGGCTGCCGTAACAAAAAAAGCCCCGCAAGCGGAGCTTTTTATTATATGCCTTGGAGCACACGTGTCAGCCCTGAGCAGGTGATTGCCCCACCCAGGGTGTCGGCCAAGCCAACCCGAGCACGTATTACTCGGCAGCAGCCTCGACCACAACGTATTTGCGGTTCTTGGCGCCTTTGGTCACGAATTTCACGACACCATCTGCAGTGGCAAACAGCGTGTGATCCTTGCCCATACCAACGTTTTCACCGGCATGGAAGCGCGTGCCGCGCTGACGCACCAGAATGTTTCCTGCAATAACGGCCTGACCGCCAAAGCGTTTCAGACCAAGGCGTTTCGATTCCGAATCGCGACCGTTGCGGGTACTACCACCTGCTTTTTTGTGAGCCATTTTGCTACTCCTCTATAGGACGAGCTGGCGCGTCATGCGCACTCAGCCGTACTCGATTAACCTTTGATTCCGGTGATTTTAACTTCGGTGAACCACTGACGATGACCCATCTGCTTCATGTGGTGCTTACGACGCTTGAACTTGATGATGCGCACTTTCTTGTGGCGACCGTGTGCCACCACTTCAGCGGTGACTTTGGCACCACTCAGAACCGGCGCACCGATCTGAACTTTCTCACCATCGGCAATCAGCAGAACTTTGTCAAATTCGAGCGCTGCGCCAGTTTCCACTTCAATTTTTTCCAGCTTCAGAACTTCGCCTTCTGAAACACGGTGCTGCTTGCCACCGCTAACAATCACTGCGTACATGTTTTTTCTCCACCATTTGCCCCGCACCCGCAGTCAAAGCCCTTGATCCGACTCGAACCCACCGACAGGTGTTGGCAAACACTTGTTTTAACGATTAGACGAGGCCAATCGCCAGATACCTTTCAGTAGTCTCCCAAAACTTGGAAAACCCACCACCCCTGCTTTGCATGATCTGTTTCTTAAGGAAGCGCTCTGGCAACCCAATCACAGAGAGGAGACCGGTTTTAAAGGGCGCGCAATTCTATTCGATTCGCTCACCCAGTGCAAGCCAATTACAGACAGCAGCCTCTTCACGCCCCAGGACTTGCTCCCGCCGAACAATCAAGGCTTTTTATCGACCAAATTAACCGCACGACGACGATGTGCCTTGACAGCCTCTAACGAGCTTCATAGCATTCCCGCTCGATCTGCCAGACAACAAACGAGCACCTGCGGCGCACCCATCCTTAGCGACAGTAACGAGCCAGATGCAAATAGAAGAGATTTACCAATCCATTGCCGAGCCGTTTGCGCAGGTGAACCAGCTCATTCATGAAAAGCTGTCCTCGCGCGTGCCGCTGGTACATAAAATTGCCGAATACATTATCGCCAGTGGCGGTAAGCGCATGCGACCCATGCTCGTTCTGCTCTGCAGCAACGCGCTGCAGCAGCTTGACCATAGGCAGATCAAACTCGCGACTATCATCGAGTTTTTGCACACCGCCACCCTACTCCATGACGATGTGGTCGACACCTCTGATCTAAGACGCGGCAAAGCCACCGCCAATGCACAGTGGGGAAATGCGCCCAGCGTCTTAGTCGGCGACTTTCTCTACTCTCGCGCCTTCCAGCTCATGGTTGAAATCGGCAATATGGAAGTAATGGAGGTCCTGGCCAACGCCACCAATGTAATCGCTGAGGGCGAAGTATTCCAACTGATGAACTGCAAAAACCCGGACATTTCGGAAGAGACGTATTTTGAAGTCATCAAAAACAAGACCGCCATGCTATTCGAGGCCTCCACCCACTCCGCAGCGATTCTTGCACAAGCCGACGCACACACTCAAAACCAGTTGAAGCACTTCGGCTTACACCTGGGTCTGGCCTTCCAACTGATTGACGATTTGCTGGATTACACCGGTGATACCCAGACCATGGGCAAAAACTTGGGGGATGACCTGGCAGAAGGCAAACCCACACTCCCACTAATCTATGCGCTTAAGCATTGCGACAAAACCGAGGCCGAACTGATTCGTCAATCACTGCGCAAAGGCGATAAATCCCGCATTGATGAAGTTTGTGCCATCGTCGAAAAGCATGGCGGCATGCAATACACACGCGACCAGGCACAAATCCAGCACGATTTGGCGATCAACTGCCTGAACTGTTTGCCTGAAAGCACCAGCAAACAAGCTTTGCGTGCACTGACACATCGCGTGATCGACCGTAACAACTAGAAACAATTTCTCGCGGATGCGTTAATTGGGTAAACCCATTCACGGTTTTTTGCCCTATAATGCTCCTCTATATCGACTCTTGAACATCATCCGGAACCAGCCTGGATACAAACTCTCCACCGAGAGTGGGTGTTTACTATAAGGCCCAACCGCTGACTGCAGAGTAATTGTGATGCACTCCTTGTCCGAACTCGACGCTTCATTTCTCGCGCTGGAATCTTCGCGCAGCCCCTTACACGTAGGGGGCGTGTACGTCTTCAAGAAATTACCCCGCAGCCGCTTCAGCTTCGGACGTTTTCGTAGCCTGCTCGAGTCCAAGCTGGGCAACGAGGCCTTTTTTCGTAAGCGCTTAGTCGAGCACAAATTGAGCCTGGAGCTTCCGTTGTGGGTCGATGATGCAGACTTCGAACTCGACAACCATGTGCGCTGCATAACATTGAATCAGATGGAGCCGCCGCCATCGCTTCTCGACTATGCTTCCGCGTTTTTCAGCGAAGCGCTGGATCGTTCGCGCCCTCTGTGGCAAGCCCAATATATCGACGGACTCGGCAAACCCTATGACAAAAGTTGCTTCGCAGTGCTGTTCAAAGTCCATGTTTCAGCCATCGATGGTGCAACGGGCGAAGACATTCTAAGCCAACTGCTGCACGTCAGCCCCGAAATAGAGGAACTGCAGGAACTTGAACCCTGGAACCCCGAAGCCATGCCGAATAATAGCAATTGGCTGGGTCTGGCCCTAAATAGCGCGATTAATATTCCCAGCAAGCTGGCGGCCATGGCCAAGGACACCGCATCCTCAGCGCTGTATTCGTCGGTCTTCGAAAGCTTACAGAGACTCAATCTACCCCCAGCCTTGCTGCGCGTCGCTCGCACCCCCATCAACACGACCATAACCTCGCGTCGTCGCATTGAACATATTGCCGTTCCCCTCACCAAGGTCCGCGCCATTCGACGCCAGCTACCTCACGTGACCACCAACGACATTTTGATGGGCGTCTGTGCTGAAGCGCTCTCGAACTTCGTCAATGAGCATGCCGAAACGCTGCCCCGCATGCCCCTGGTTGCGCTCGGTCCGATTTCCGTTCGCTCGACCAGCTTGAATTACAAGTCAGGTACGCAGTTGGCCGCAAAACTATTTTCACT
>JBFHRI010000199.1:0-5584 GCA_041591755.1 Oleiphilaceae bacterium | reverse complement strand
GTCGTTTGGCATGTCGCAAATAAGATGGGAATGGGCGGCGAAATTCGGAGAGCCGGTACCTTGTCACAAGATAGCACTGAGTATGTTTCAATCGGCTTCAGCAAAAACAGTGCGACGGCGAGAGCCTATATCCAGGCCTTTGATGAGGGCGTGAAAATACTCAAAGCCTCAGGTGAATGGCAGAGAATCAGAGAAAAATACGATTTACATTCAATCCAATAAGTCTAATCCTATGGATCTTATGCTTAAGCCGCGCAAAACGGACTTCTATAGACTTATTAAGTACGGCTACTCGACGCGGGCTCTAATTAGCACTGAACGGTAAAAAAATTTGAACCTCAAGTATATTATTTATATCAGTCGTGCGACGGTCCATGTGGACGCGAACAGTTTGCTACGTATGTGTTCCGACTTTGCAGTAAAGAATGCAAAACGTAACATCACCGGGTTACTGATTAGAAAGGGCAACTACTATTTCCAAATAATCGAAGGTGAGCCAGAAACAATTGAGCCATTGGTGGAAAGGATTGCCTTGGACAAACGGCACGCGGAGTTCCAAATTCTCGATGAGTCGCCCATTGAAACACGCATTTTTGGCGATTGGAGCATGCGGGCGATTGATTTAGAGCGTAATTTTAATCTGGGTGCGGATAAGAGGCGTCTGATTTTAGATTGTGTAGGCAGGATCAAACGCAATCCTGTCTATGATTCAGAGAAGGTTAGGACCTTGCTAGCTGATATCGCGCGGGTACTCATGGGTTAGGCTGCATGTGTCTACCCGAGAGCGCTCTTTTCCGCATCTTTTTAAGCGCTAATCCGCTGAAGAGATCGTGGTCTTAAGGTAAAAGTTTCAGGCGATAAAGTGAGAGGCGGGCATCCCCATGATCTGCCCGCTTAAGAATGTAAGGAGGCAATCTTAGTCAATTTCAGGCAGTGGCAAGGCTGGAAGTTTCAGCGTTCTAACCAAACCATCATTCCACTTTCTCAAGGCCCGAGCGTCGGGATCCAAGCGGCTGCTCAAGCGACAAAGTTCGGCGTAGTTTTCGATGCTGGGTTGCAGTCGATTGCTGTGCTCAAAGTATTCCAGGGCTTTACCCCACAACTCGTTACGAAGCGCCAATCGCCCGAGGCATAACAGTAGAGCAGGGCTATCGGAGTGGTTCTTATACCATCGCTCTGCAGTCAGTAACTGCTCGCGTACATCCTTGCCCTCAACCAAACCGTAGAAATGAGCTAGGGACTCATCCCATTCCTGATTCAGGGTCTTGCGCAGCAGCGCCTCACTTTCCTGATCAAAGCCTAATTGCATGAGTTCGCGTGCATAGGCTCCGATGAGGCGCGCGTCAAAGCGCAGTTTATCGGGCACTTTTCGCCACAATTCAGCCAAGGCTTCGGAGGCTTCCGGCTCCCCCCGGCTATGGTGTTTGCTGAGCTGCTCAGTGGTGCGTGCAAACAGATGCAACCAAGCTTTAACTTCTAGCTCGTCGAGAGCCTCACGATTGCTTTTGGGAAGCTTGCGCAAGGCGGGGATGAGCTGTGCCAGCTGTTGCCAGTCTTCCCGCTTGAGATAGGCGGCGCGCAATAGCTTAAGAACCAAGGGATGCTCTGGCTGCAGTTTGCGCAGGTGCTGCAGCGTGGCCAGTGCCTTGTCGAGCTCTTGCTCTTCTAGCTGTAGCTGGGCTTCGGCGATGCCAATCGCAAATTCACTGGCTTGGGAGCAGTCATAAGCGCGTTTTATCAGTTCCTCAGCGTCACGTGTCTGCCCTAGTTCATTGGCCGCGCGCGCGGCAGCGAGATAGTTGAGTAGCGGCGCCTCGGCATCATCTGCTGAGCGGCTGAGCAGTTTTTTGGCGCGTAGCCAATCCCCTTCCAAATAGGCCAGCATGCCCTGGCTACTTTGCTCGCGCATTCGACGCAAGCGCCGCTGGTGAAAAAAGGCGCCGAAAAAGGAGCGCGTGGCAGCAAAGCGGCGAAATAACTTTACGAGGATTTGCGCCAGCACAAATAGCAGCAGAATCAACACGCCCAAGACAATCAAATTGGTCTCGATCAGCCAATGGCCAACACTTATGCGGACGTAACCCGGATCAATTTCCGTCAGCAGGTAGACCCCAAAAGCGAGAGCAAAGGCGAGAATTAGCGCTGGAATGAGATATTTCATGGCGCGACCCCGTTCTCATCCTTGGGGGCCAGCGTGCGTGAGAGCTGGTGGCTACGGTAAAGCGTTTCCACATGCTGGCGCAGAAGGCGCAGCGAGCTCGAGATATCTACTTTATCACGGGCGACTTGGGCCGACTGCAGGGATTGCACACCCAGTAGGGTGGCGGCCACTTGCGGATTACGTTGATCGAAATACTGCTGCAACCATTGCTCAGCTTTGTCCAGACTAGCGCGAAAGACCGTGGCTTCGCCGGCAAGCAGTGATTGACTGGCTTGCTCCAGCATCAAACGCAAATTTTGTTGCACGTAATAATGCTGTTCGGGCGCCATCAAGGGCTCAACAGGTTGATCCAAACGTTTGACTCGCAGCAGGCGGAACAGGTCTGCCTTGATGCTTTGCCAGAAGTCCTGTGCCGCAGCGGGCGCTGCCTCGACCGGCTCGGCCGGCGGGGTGACTGACTCGGTAAATTGCCCAGGGCTCAATTGACTGACCTGCTTGATCAGTGCATGCAGGCGGATAAAGCCCTGCTCCAAATCAATGGGCCGTACGGCTTGCAGCGACAGAATCTCTTGTGCGAGCTGTTCACGCACTTGAAATAGCGCGGGGTCGCCGATCTCCTGTAAAACCCCATCTGCCGCGGTGAGCATCGCTTCGGCGCCAGCGGCATCATACTCGAGATTCATCCGTTGGTTAGCCAAGCGCATCAGATATTCTGCCTCGGCCAACAGCCAGTCACTGCGGGTGCCCCCCGCGAGTTGTTTAAGTTCTTGTGCAAGATATTGCGTTTTTTCCTGCAAGCCAGGCAATTGACTGTTGTACTCGTCTTGCATCCGCATCAGTGCGCTGCCAAATTGCTCGATCTGCAGTGACTGCGCGGCGGCACTGCTTTGCACCGCGTCGCGTTCTTGCATCAGCGTCGTGAGTTGCTGCTGGAGTTGTTGGCGCTCGAGCCAATACCAAGTGCTTGCGGCGATGACCAGAATTAGCGCAAGCAAAGCAACAACGAGCGCCAGCCACTTGCCTTTATGGCCAGCAGCTGGAGCTTGTGACAAATTCTTTTCCGGCGCTTTAGGCGGTGTATTGGCAGGTACCGGCGTGGATGGCGCAACGGCGGGTTCACTGAGTGGCTTCTCGTTGTTGTTACTGGGCGAAGTATCGGTCACGGTCGGACGTTTCCTAATTTTTTATCGAGTGTGAGTCGCTGGGCCCGTATAAGCGAAGACGGGCGACGGCACGCTATCTGAGCCAATGGTATTTCAGCGCCGCCTAGTGATTACAAATTTCAGGCAGTCGCTCTGCCAATTCGTTGGCACAGAGATAAGGTAGTATGTAGAGTAGTTGGAAACCGTGCTCTCTGGCAACTTCTGCCACGCGTTTGCTGGGGACAACCAAGGGTAGCGACTGCAATGACGCGCCCGCGCGTTTGGCCAGCACGCATAGATTGGCAATGGTTTCTCCACTTAGCGCGACGATGCAGTTTGGCTTATAAAGCAAAAGTTTGGCACGGAGTTCGGCATCGTCGTAGCTTGGCAGTCTTCGCGCGTAAAGTGGGATGCTGGAGACCAATGCACCACGTTCTTCCAAGGTGTTCTGTAGATACTGACGACCGCCACAGCCTTTAAGCAGGAGAATTTTTTCAGCTTGGACTGTTTGCAAAAGTGGCTGCTGCAACAGTGCTTCACTCGTCAAATCAGCCGTCGGATCATACAGTTCGGTGACTCCCAGTTCGCGCAATGTGTGTGCGGTTTTGCGGCCAATCGCGAACCAGGGCAGTTGTACCGGCAGCTGTGGCCAGTAATCATCAATGATGGTAAAAGCAAAGCGTGCCGCATGTTGGCTGGTCACAATCACTTTGTCGAAGTGATCGAGGTCAATCAAAAGCTGCCGGTGTGATGCACTCACGGCCACCGACTCGATTTCGAGACACGGCAGCACTTGGCACTGGGCGCCATACTGACGAAGCGTGTCCGCCCACGCCTCCGCCTCCGCCTGCGGGCGACAGATCAAGATGCGGCAAGCCGCTAGGCGATCGGTTTGCTGGGGATTCACGACTGGCCCGAGTAAAGCGCGGCCAAAAGCTCCGCCGCGCCTTGTTCCAACAAAGCCTCAGCAGCACGGATACCCAATGCCTCGGGGTCTTCTGCCGGACCGCTCACATCGACGCGCAGTATGGTTTGACCATCGTTGGCACCCACCAGCCCACGCAGCTGTAGTGTTCCATCCAGAAACGTCGCATAGGCCGCAATCGGAACTTGGCAGCCTCCGTGAAGACGATGATTCAGGGCGCGTTCGGCCCGCACGCACCAACTCGAAATCGGGTGCAGTAGGGGCTGCAAGAGCTGGCGAGTTAAGGTGTCTTCTTCGCGGCACTCGATGCCCAAAGCCCCTTGGCCCACTGCGGGTAACAACTCCGTATCGGTGCGGCTGGCGATGCGATGATCGAAACCCAGGCGTTTGAGCCCCGATGCGGCCAGCACGATGGCATCAAATTCGCCTTCATCCAGCTTGCGTAGGCGGGTGTTCACGTTGCCGCGTAAAGACTTGATCTGTAAATCCGGGCGTGCGGCCAAGAGTTGGCATTGTCGACGCAGACTCGATGTGCCAACGCACGCGCCTTGCGGTAATTCAGCGAGTCTGCGGTAGCGATTGGCGACGAAGGCATCGAAAGGGTCCTCGCGCTCGCAAATAATTGGCAGGCAAAGGCCCGGAGGAAGTTCCATCGGCACGTCCTTCATCGAATGGACGGCGATATCGGTTTCGCCCTTGAGCAAAGACGTTTCGAGCTCTTTTACGAATAATCCTTTGCCGCCGATCTTGGCCAGCGGGACATCGAGAATGCGATCACCTTGTGTGGTCATGCCGACGATCTCGACTCTCATGCTTGGGTAGAGCGCCTGCAACCTTGCTTTGATATGTTCGGCCTGCCACATTGCCAGCGCGCTTTCGCGGGAAGCAATACGCAAGACTTCGGGCGGCGTCACAAGGGCGGCCTCAGAGTTAGAAAAGAGAGGGGAAGAAGATTGAGCGGTCATGGCCGGTCCTGCAGCAGTGATTGTCAGCGGGCCATTATAGCCTCCTGCGGAGGCAGAGATCACGAGCCAATGTGTCCGGAGGCGGCAGCTTCTCGAGCATGCCTTAAGCTAGGATAACAAAGTCGTCCTTCGATGCCGTTCAAAGATTGAGGTTGATGCGAAACTTCACTTCATCGCCGTTGGCGTCGAAACGGTAATGCATGCGTGCTTTGAGATCTGCAAAGCCTTTGATCACACTGTCTTTACGGTTCTCGCCGAAAGTGGTTGTCGATTCTAAGTCAATGCCGATCAGGCTGGATGCCAAGCGCTTCAGCATCGCGGAGTAAGACATTTTGGCACTTTTCCCGTTGGGAGCGTACTCCACCAGGATTGTATCGTCACCGGAGTTGGG
>JBFHRI010000198.1:0-5594 GCA_041591755.1 Oleiphilaceae bacterium | reverse complement strand
CCCGATCCCATTCTGCGGCAGCCGTGCAGCAAGGTCGACACGTTCGACCGGGATCTCGCCCGTTTCGCGGATGACCTCGTCGAGACGATGCATCGCGAACGCGGGATCGGACTCGCCGCGCCCCAGGTTGGCGACAGCCGGTGCGTGATCGTGGCGCTGCAGATGGAGGACACCGAGCACACGGACGCTGAGCCGATCGTTCTGGTCAATCATGCAGCCGCCGCCGCGTTGCAGATCGGCTTAGAGGATCGTCGCGGTGTACGACGCGCCACTGGCGCGCAGGTGAGGCTGTTCGCGGGCGAGTTGCAGCAGTTGCGCGAGCTTAAACAAAGCGGCGGGTATTTGTCGCAGCAAGCGCCACTGGCACATTTTGGCTTAGGCGAGTACGATGCCGCCGAGCGTTTGCAGGTGCGTTGGCGCGATGGTACGCAAACCGAACTGACGCAGCCGCTTCCAGCCGGTTACCACTACCGTTTGATTCGCCAATGATTGACAGTGCTGTCGATTGGGTCACAAAACGGCGAACAACTCTGTGGAAAAGTGCTTGTCAAAGGGATGGGTTTTCCTGACTGCGATCGAGCGGCAAAATTTCGCTCCATTGGCCGTTTGGCACAAGGAGTGGCCCAAAGATTGCTCCTGAAATAATTTTAACTACCACACAATCAAATCTATAAACGAGAGGAACTCCAATGACTGGTATCCCATTTGTACGAGCACTGCTGCGTGTTAAAGCGCTGGTGCTGTTGCTGACCCTGTTTGCCGCGGGCAACGCATCGGCTAACCTCAAGCCGGTGAAGTTCTGTATTTGGGACCCCGTGGGCAAGAGCGGCCCGTTCGCGACCTTCCTCAAGGATACCAAACTGGCCGCCATCGGCTGGGGTATCGATCTTAGCCTTGATATCTACTCGGACGAAAAAGTCGCCGCAGCAGATTTCAAATCCGGTATTTGTGACGCCGTATTTTTGACCAATATTCTGGCCAAAGACTTTGTCCCATTCGCTGCCGCGTTCGGTTCTCCGGGCGGTTTGCGCAACCTGGAGCAGGTCAAGATTCTGGCTGCTACGCTGAACAACGAAAAGGCGCGTGAGCTGATTCAGACCAATGATTACGAACTGGCCGGCCTGTTCCCGATCGGTGAAATCTATTTCTACCTGAAAGACCGCACGCAGCTGAATGTCAGCCAGATGAGCGGCAAGAAGGTCATCATTCTGAACGGTGATATCCCCAGCACCAAGTTCACTGAAACCATTGGTGGTTCACCCGTGCATGCTACGCTGGCGACCTGGTCAGGCCAGTTTAACAACGGCAACATCGACGTGATGTTTGCACCGACACTGGCTTACAATACCTTCGAACTGTATCAAGGTTTGGGTGAGAAGGGCGGTATCGTTAAGTTCAACATTCTCTACTACTGCATGAATATGCTGGTTAACCGTACCAAGGTGCCAAATGATTTCGCTCCGAAAATGCGTGAACATACGCTGAAGCGTTTCAATGAGCTGGAAACCATCGTCAAGAACGCCGATGCCGAAGTGCCAGCCAAGTACTGGGTAGAGCCCGACGACAAGACCAAGACCGAGTATGAGGAAATGAACAAGCGCGTGCGTCTGGAACTGGTCAAAGAAGGCAAATATGATGCTAAAGCGATCAGCATGCTGTGGAAAATTCGCTGCAAGGTGAATCCGGAAGAGAAAGAGTGTGTGAGCCCGGAATAAGCGATATTCGCTTGGTCTGAATCACACAAGCCCGGCGCTCAAGCGTCGGGCTTTTGTTTTTTTGCTGGCTTGATTGACGATTGCGCGGCTATCCAGATAGGTTGAAAGATGAGTCGAAACTACCCAATACGCTTTATCAATGGTGAGCCTTTTGCCCACAGTTTGGGCAAGGTGGTTTGTGTTGGGCGCAACTATTTGGCGCACATTCAAGAGCTAAATAACGCGGTACCCGACGAACCGGTGCTGTTTATCAAGCCTGCTTCGGCGGTGGTGCCCTTGCAGCAGCCGCTAGAGATTCCGGCGGGCGATGTCCATTTCGAAACGGAGTTAGCCTTGCTGATCGGTCATACGCTCAAGCAAGCTAAGCCCGAAGAAACGATGTCTGCGATTGCGGGCTATGGTTTGGCGCTGGACCTGACACGGCGCGATATCCAGACGAAACTCAAAGCCGAGGGTTTACCCTGGGAGGTCGCTAAGGCTTTCGACGGCGCGTGTCCTCTGAGTGAGTTTGTGCCTGCAGCACAGATTGCCAACCCGCATGCCGTAATGTTTGGTATGGACCTGAATGGGCAGGCCAAGCAACGCGGCGATAGCCGCCTCATGCGGCACGGCCTGGCCGAGCTGTTGGCTTATATGAGCCAACACTTCACCCTGGAGCCTGGTGATGTGGTGCTTACGGGCACCCCTGAGGGGGTGGGACCCTTACGCTCGGGCGACCATTTGGCTTTGAGTCTTGCGGATACCTATCATTTCGCGACCCATGTGATTTAAGCCCTAGCGGATAATCCACTGCGATGACTAAAAAGACCACGACCACGCGCACCGGCAGGTTCCTAAAACTGGCTAAGATGACCGCTTCGGTAGCCGGACGTTATGCCGGGCAGAAAGTGCAAAACGTGTTTGCTTCAGAAGACACGGCTGACGCTCGGCGCAGCAAAGCCTATACGCGCATGGCCGATGAGGTTGCGGACACCTTGGGCGAACTGAAGGGCGCGGTGATGAAACTTGGCCAGATCGCCTCGCAGACTCAGGACTTCTTGCCTAAAGAGTTTGCTGCCGCGCTGCAAAGGCTGCAAAAAGAAGCGCCGCCGGTCGAGTATGCGGTCATTGCAGCACAGGTTGAGCGGGAATTGGGAGCGCTTCCTGAAAAGCTATTTCGATCATTTGAGCGAGAGCCCCACGCAGCCGCATCGATTGGGCAGGTTCATCGTGCGGTGACAACCGACGGGCGCGAAGTCGTCATGAAAGTGCAATATCCGGGCGTCGATGAGTCCTGCGATTCCGATCTCAAACAGCTTAAACTGACGCTCAAATTGGGTGGCTTATTGAAGTTGCCCAAGGAAAGCGTCGATGCAGTCTTTGAAGAAGTGAAAGCGCGTCTGCATGAAGAGCTGGACTACGAAAACGAGGCTAAGAATATTGATCGTTTTCGAAAGTTCCATGCAGACCATGAAGGCGTCCTCGTGCCGCATGTGATACCCGAACTTTCGACCCGCCGCGTCCTGACCCTGGAGTACCTACACGGCGATCATATCAACGATCTGCAGAATTTAGGCTATCCGCAAGAAACGATTAACCTACTAGGCGAGCGGCTGTTTCGTGTGTTGCTAGAGCAACTGTTCGTGTTTCAGTGGATTCATGGCGATCCGCACCCAGGCAATTTTGCGTTTCGCCGCGACGGCTCGGTCATTATCTATGATTTCGGCTGTGTAAAGTGTCTGAAGCCCGAGATTGTTGCCGCCTATGCCGATGCGATCGAAGCTTCATTGGCAGAGGATTATGTCGCGCTGGACGCTGCCATGATTCGTCTTGGGGCGCGTGCGCCGAACAAGCCTTCGCCCGGGGCCGACTATTATAAGGTGTGGCGCGACATTTTCTTTCAACCGTTCTTGCAGCAAGCACCGTACGATTTCGGTCGAAGCGACATGCACTTACAGGTGGCTCGCAATACGCCTCTGTTCTTCAAATATTTTGACCACTTCCGGCCGCCCGTGGAGAGTCTGTACATCGATCGTATGATGGGTGGCCAATACTGGCTGGCCAAAACCCTCGGGGTACAAGGCTGTTTTGCGCCCCTGGTGCAGGAATACCTAACGCTTTATCGAACCCGCTCCGCTACGACCTAGCTCAAATTAATGCAGTCGCGCTTCGTTTTTTAGATTCTGGCCTATACTTGAGCCTGAGCGCGCTTAGCGCTCGAAGACCCTGTTGGTACGTGAAACATCAAAAAGCGGAAGTTGGATTCTTGATATGGAAGCAGACTTGAAAACCCCTTTGTTGGAACCCCTGGAGCGTATTCTTGCAAGAATCGCGAATAACCTGATGCTAGCGCGAAAATTGCGCGAAAAGTTTAATGCTGAAGCCATCAAACTGCGTGACAATTTATTCGCCGCTCGAGCTGCCGATGACTACAAAGGCGCCGTGTTAGCTTCGCACTCCCTGAAGGGAATGTCGGGCACTCTGGGCGCCTTGCGCTTGCAGTCTTATGCCGCCATCCTCGAAGCCCAAACCCGTGAAAATCGCATGCCTGATGACGCACAATGTGCAGAGTTATCGGCACTGATTGAACAAACCATCGCCGCCTTGAACGCCCTGTCTCTAGAGTAAAGGCAGGCAAGGGCGGGCTGAGCGCTGTGGTGAGCGGCGCTAGCGTACAAAAATTAATCCTTACGCTCCTCCATACCTGATACAATCGCGCGCTTTTATCGAGGGCCGTCGGCAGTGCCGTGCTCTCGGCTTTTTGAGTTTCTTTTAGTAGCCAGGTAAGTTTCCTTGATCTCGACCGCCAATATCACCATGCAGTTTGGTGCCAAACCCCTGTTCGAAAATATTTCCGTCAAGTTTGGCGGTGGCAATCGCTATGGCTTGATCGGCGCCAACGGTTGCGGCAAATCCACGTTTATGAAGATTCTTGATGGCAGCCTGATGCCGACGGCCGGCAATGTCTCGGTGGCGCCGAACCAGCGCATCGGGAAGCTGCATCAGGACCAGTTTGCCTTCGAACAGTATAGCGTGGTCGATACCGTGATCATGGGGCACAAGGAGCTGTGGGCGGTAAAACAAGAGCGAGATCGTATTTACTCGCTGTCCGAAATGTCCGAAGAAGACGGCATGAAAGTCGCCGATCTGGAAACCGAATTTGCCGAAATGGACGGCTATACCGCAGAAAGCCGAGCAGGGGAGATTCTGCTCGGTGCGGGTATTGGTCTGGAATTCCACTACGGCCCGATGAGCGCGGTGGCACCCGGCTGGAAACTGCGTGTGCTCTTGGCGCAGGCCCTGTTCTCCGATCCGGACATTCTGCTGCTGGACGAACCGACCAACAACCTCGACATCAACACCATTCGCTGGCTCGAAGGTGTACTGAATGAGCGCAAGAGCACCATGGTCATCATCTCGCATGACCGGCACTTTTTAAATGCGGTGTGCACGCACATGGCCGATATTGATTATGGCGAACTGCGCGTTTATCCGGGTAACTACGACGACTTTATGATTGCGTCGACTCAAGCGCGTGAAAAACTCCTGTCCGAGAATGCCAAGAAGTCTGCGCAAATTGCCGACCTGCAGCAATTCGTCAGCCGCTTCTCGGCCAACGCCTCTAAGGCCAAACAAGCCACTTCGCGTGCCAAGTTAATCGACAAAATCAAACTCGATGAAGTCAAACCTTCCAGCCGGGTTTCACCCTATATTCGCTTCAAGCAGGACAAGAAGCTGCATCGCAATGCGCTGATACTCGAGAACCTGAGTTTTGGTTATGGGGAGGCGCCGCTTTTTAAAGGCGGAGAGTTAATCCTTGAGGCTGGTTCTAAACTGGCGATTCTGGGTGAAAACGGTGCCGGTAAAACCACCTTGCTGCGCTGCCTGGTTAATCAACTG
>JBFHRI010000197.1:0-5605 GCA_041591755.1 Oleiphilaceae bacterium | reverse complement strand
CAGCAAGAGCAGTCTGCTTGCCAAGTTGACCAGTCGTGAACATGAAATTCTAAAATTGATTGCCAAAGGTTTGAGCAACAAGTTAATTGCACGCGAGCTGGATATCTCGGACGGCACCGTCAAAGTGCACGTTAAGCATGTGCTGAAAAAATTAGGGTTAAAAAGCCGCGTCGAAGCAGCCGTTTGGATGGTGAATCAGGCGTAGATGGCATGCTCGAAGCGACCAAAATAGTGAGGTCAAAAGAATTCGAGTTCACCCTCGCTTGATGAGCCATCGTCCTGAGACACCTGTGTTAGCACCAATGCGGGGTTAAAGATTTCTAGTGCCATTCGACACTCACACAGTTCGCGATCCACGGACAGCCAGGCACTGAACTGCATGGCCGCTGCCGGCATCGCTTCTTCAATATCTGCGCCAAACAGCGCCATCGGCAAGCCGATCTTCACTTGATGATCGTATTGCAAGAGGCCACGTTTGATGCGCCCAATGAGCTGGTTGGACAACTCGGAAATCCAATCCTCCAGCGTCTCGTCCGTCGCCTCTTCTGCCAGCGGATAGGTCATCACCAAGACGGACAGAGGCAAACGCAGCGCAATCGTGAACTCGAGATCATCCGATCCCGCGTCAATCAAGCCAAAAGGCGCGTCCCCCAGAGCCTCTTCATCGGGTTCGACCGGCGACACATCGCAGCCCAAGCTGTCAAATAGGCTGATACAACTGTCGACGAAAATATCTCTGAGAACTGAGGTCGTTTCGAACTGGCTCATCGAAAATCCATAGACGCCGCTAAACGGTAACTTTTAAATGGCCATATCAGCCTGTGTGGTTAGTTTAGACAATAAACGCGCCGCTGCCGTTGTTCTGTGTAAAAATTCTTTAATGCAATCCTGACTTAGACACAAAGAATCCTGACTTCGACACAAATAGAAGCGATTGATCCCAATCCTGCTGCGATTTATCCTAGCTTTCTTGATACTTGATGTCCTTGTTAACTCAGGTGTCTATTAGGGAGAGACTCCACTATGCCTGTGTTCTTTGTTCATGACCCCGCGCGGGGCATTGTCACCCCCTTGGATCGCAAATTTCGTCTCCGAGAAATCAATGCGCCAGAGGCAACCGAAGAAATCGGCCGCATCCATCGCCGCACAGGGGATGAACGAACCCCAGTACCCGCTCAAGCCACACGCTCTTCTTCAAGCCAACAACCCTCTTCCACCGCTGAAGAAAAAGATCAGACCGAAACCTTGCAGGTGAAGGACATCATGAGTCGGCCCGCGCTGTGTGCTCGGAGACATCACACCCTGGCCCAAGCCTGGGCCACCATGCTGAAATACGAAATCCATCATCTGGCGATTGTCGATGAAGACATGAAACTGTGCGGCCTATTGAGCAGTAACCGTCTCTTGCACTTTTTGATTGAACGCACGAATCAAGGGATCGTCGATGCCTTGAACGAGGTGCAGCTTGAGATTTTTTGCACTGAAACCGTGCTCTCGACGCATCCCCAAGTCAGCCTGCCCGATTTAGCCTCCGCGTTGTTGGAATTAGGTATGGATGGTGTGCCGGTATGCGAACGCGGCGAACTCAAGGGGATGGTCACCTTTAGTGACATCATCAAAACCATGCTACCCAAATCCTCACTCAGTGCGACCGCCTGAGGGCGATGCATCGCGGTGCGGGAAATTGAGCTCTAGCAGGCTCACCAACATGTTTTTTGTCTCTCCCTGCACCAGGTCCGCCAAGGTATAGCCGGCCAAACACTGGTAGAAACAGTCTAAAGCCTCGGCCAGTATATGTTTTAAACGGCACACAGGCGTAATGACACAGCGGTTATCTACACCGAAACATTCGATCAACGCAGAACCGCTTTCGGTCTCCCGCAGTAAGGCCCCGACATTAATCTCTTGTGGCGCCCGCGCCAATCGAATTCCCCCGTTTTTCCCACGAAAGGTTTCCACATAACCCAGCGCGCCCAAGCGATGCACCACCTTCATCAAATGGTTGCGTGAAATGTCATAGCGCTGAGCGATTTGGGCAATTTTACTGGCACGTTCCGGCTCAGCCGCCAAGTAGATCAGCACACGTAAGGCGTAGTCGGAAAAACGGGTAATCTGCATAGCGACTCCACTGTGCTCCTAGCGAAATAGCCCCGGCTACCTCTGAGGAGATACAAAAGATGTATTCTGTTTACATCTTATATGTCGAATCCTACACTGCAGGCAACCGTTTTTTTTGATTCACCCTTCTTTGTGCAGGAGTCGCTTATGAGTATGTTGTCGCAACCGGTTGGAAAACTCGCCCGAGAGCTCCCGGGCGCCACGCAGATCTTTCATCTTCACGGCATCGATTTCTGCTGCGGCGGTAAACGTAATCTTGAAGAGGCCATTGACCGCGCCGGCGTTTCGACCAGCGCGGTATTGGAGGCGCTTCACGCGCTATCAGAAAGACAGCAAAGCGAGCCCTGCCGTTGGGAAGAACAGCCCGATGCGGAGCTCATCGAACATATTCTGCGCCGCTATCATCAGGTCCATCGCGAGCAGCTGATTGAATTGATTCGGATGGCGGAACGCGTGGAACAGGTGCATGCCGATCACCCTGAGTGTCCACGTGGACTGGGAAAATATCTGCGCGGCCTCAAAGCCGAACTGGAACTGCATATGCAAAAAGAAGAGAACGTGCTGTTTCCACTGATCCTGAAAAGCCAAACAACCATGGCGCGCGGCCCGATTGCCGTGATGCAAAAAGAGCATGATGAACACGCGCTGGCGATTAGCGGCCTCTTGCATCTGAGCCACGACACGCAGCCCCCTAAAGGCGCCTGTAACACCTGGCGCGCCCTATACACCGGCATCGCCAGTTTTATCAGCGACCTGAAACAGCATATTCATTTGGAAAACAACGTGCTGTTTGAGCGCCAACAAGCCAGCCCTAAAAAAGAGGACTGCTGTGGCCACTGCTGCTGACTCCTCTTCGTCAGAAAAAAAAGCGACACTGCCGCTGGTTTACAGTTGCTCCGGCTGCTCCAATGTCGCGCAGCTGGCTAATGCAGCAGCCTTGGCCCTGCAAGCGCGGGGCCTGGCGCAGATGTCTTGTATTGCGGGGGTGGGCGGAGGCGTAAAGGGATTGGTCAAGCTCGCCAAATCAGGGCGACCCATTATTGCCCTGGATGGCTGTGCCTTGCATTGTTGTAAGGCCTGCTTGGCACAGGTGCAGCTCACGCCCGATCTGCACCTGACTCTCACCGACGAGGGCTTACGCAAACAGGCCTATTCAGGGACGGATGTGACTGCCGTCGACAGTGTGGTCGCGCAAGTTATCTCGAGCTTGCAAGCTCAAGGTTGTGCCAGCACTTCGTAAACCACGGAAATATGTGCCTGATAGCGCACCTCATCAAAACTTGAAGGCGCTTCGGGCGCCGCAGAATCGGCCGCATACATCACAGCAGACTCCGCCATCTTGGCTTGGGGCGCGGCACTGCGCAAATGGCGCTCCAATCCGGCTGCACCCGCCGTGGCGAACGGCTGCACCATGCCGTCATGGAAGCTGACAGGCACCAATTTCACCCCCAACGATTTTTCATAGAAGGTTTTTTGCTTGGTGATCTTGTCCAGGGCCTCCTGTTTCACCTCGCGCTGAAAGCGCTCTTTATCACGGTGCTCAAACTCGACATTGCCAAACTCCATGGTTTTTTCGGCATCAGCCAATTGCGCCAGCCCTTGCATCTGCTGTTCGTTGTCGATTTCTACCGCGACCCGATTCACCACCTTGAAGCTACTGGGTTTCTCACCAAACCAGCCGTATTGGGGCGTGGAGGAGAAACGTGCGTTCTTAATACGCTCTTCCGGCACCCCCAAGCTGATCGCTTTGGCACGAATCCGCTGACGCACTTGGGCATTTTCCGCCATCGCATCGGCGAGTTTGGATTTCTCGGTACTCACCACGATATTTATCGTCGCCTTGTCTGTCCAAGCGCTCTTCTCAGCCATATCGCTGAGTGTCACCATGTGCTTTTGCGGGTGCAGAAAGGCCCGCAATTCCTCCGGCGAGCCTTCCAATTTGGGCGCAGCACTCAGTGTTCCGGTGGCACTCACACTCAAAGCCAGCATAAGTAGAGGCAAAGTTTTCATCTGTATTCTCCTTGACGGGGCGGGGGCAAAAGCGAACGATACCGGGAATCCGGTGGGTTTGGGAGTAGCAGAAGACAGTGGAGAACGTAACAGGTTCCTTTGACTTGTTTGAATACCCGTACACCAAGCGGAGCACGAAGATCGTAGGTCGGACCTTCAGTCCGACAAAGCCGCCTAATCGGAGTTAGGCTTCAATCAAGTACCTACCCTAAACTCCGCTGTCGGACTGAAGGTCCGACCTACCTTGGGGTTAAACTAAGGAGGCTATGATGACTCAACGACTCGTCGGCGTCTTGCTCGCCCTGCATTGCGTTTTTTGCCATGCCGAAGCGCTTTACCGCAGTTTCGTAGGTTGTGATGAGGTACGAATCACAACAAGAAGGCCACCCGGTGTTGGAGGAAAACCATGAAATATCTCATTCCAACGCTTCTGCTCGTAAGCAGCGTACTCTGCCAAGCGCAGCCGCTGTACCAAGGCACCAGCCTCGGTATGCGCTATGAGGTGCACGAAGTCGCCCGCGGTCTCGGCATCCCCTGGGGTATCGCGAGCACCGGTCAAGACGAGCTGCTACTCACCGAACGTTCCGGCGCCCTGCACAAGCTCAATCGCTTCAGCGGACAGCTTAGCAAAGTCACAGGGCTACCCGAGGTCTTTGCCCAGGGCCAGGGCGGCCTGCTTGATATCGCGCCCTCCCCAACTTTCAGTAAAGATCAAACCCTCTATTTCACCTACAGCAAAAACGTGCGCGGACAAGGTGCGACCACGCTAGCTCGCGCAATTTATAGCGGAGGCAACACGCTTTCGAGTTGGCAAGATCTACTGGTCACGGATTCACGCACCGATGGCTCGCAACATTTCGGCAGTCGCATCGCCTTTGATGCGCTGGGCCATGTTTATTTCGGCATTGGCGATCGTGGCGAACGTGATTCGGCACAAGATCTCGGCAGTCATAATGGCACTGTCATCCGCCTGCGACTCGATGGCTCTGTACCTCCCGATAATCCCTTTGTGCAGCGGCCAGGTGCGCGCCCCGAGATCTGGAGCTATGGCCATCGCAACCCGCAAGGCATGGCCTATGATCTGGTCTCAGAAAGACTTTGGTTAATTGAACATGGGCCGCGCGGCGGGGACGAAATTAATCTGGTCAAGCCCGGGCTCAATTATGGCTGGCCGGTGATTTCATACGGAAAGGAATACTGGGGGCCTTTCGCGGTCGGCGAAAGCACACATAAGCCAGGGATGGAGCAGCCGGTCAAATACTACGACCCGTCCATCGCGCCCGGCAGCTTACTTTTGTACACCGGCCCAGCCTTCCCGCAGTGGCAGGGCTCGCTGATCGCAGGCGCCCTGAAGCTGACCCATTTGAACCGGGTCAGCCTCTCGGCGGATGGCCAAGCGACGGGAGAGGAGCGTTTATTGGAGGGATTGGGTGAACGGATTCGCGCGCTGCACCAGAGTTCGGAGGGGTGGATTTAT
>JBFHRI010000196.1:0-5847 GCA_041591755.1 Oleiphilaceae bacterium | reverse complement strand
CGCGGCCGAATCACGCGCTCATTCCCCGCCACCACTTGTGCCGGATCTTTACTTTCAATGTTTGCCAGCGTAATAAAATACGGCAGCATCTGGCCCTGCGCATTGACCACATGAAAATACTTCTGATGCTCCTTCATGGACGAAATCAACGCCTCAGAGGGCACCGCCAAAAAACGCTCCTCGAATTTACCCAGCAAAGGCACAGGCCATTCATTCAATGCGGTGACCTCATCCAGTAGCGCCTCATCTATAACAGCTGTACCGTTAACGGTTTTAGCGATTTCACTCACCGCCTGGCGAATCTTTTCGCGCCGTGAGGCGAAATCTGCCAAGACTTTATGCTGATTCAGGAGCGCTTCATAGCTGGCATCGTCAGTGACCTGAATCGTGCCGGAGGAGTGAAAGCGATGGCCGCGTGTGGTATCACCCGGCGTCAGATTCAGCACCTGGCCTGGGACGACCTGATTGCCAAACAACATTAAGACCCAATGCACCGGTCGCACAAACTCGGCCTTGCTGGCCCCCCAACGCATGCGCTTGGGAATCGGCAGTTTGTGCAGCGCCGCCTCAACAATCGGACACAGCAAGCTCGTGGTCGCCTGACCGGGCTCACTGGCGCGATACAGTAACCAGGTCCCTTTGGGGGTCTCCTGCTCCTCGAGCGCTGCGGGCTCGATGCCCAAGGACTGACAGAATCCCAGCAGGGCTCGGGTCGGTTGACCATTGGCATCATAGGCTGCATTTTTTGCCGGACCACGCTTCTCAACACTCTTATCGGGCTGCTGCGTTGGCACCGCCTCGATACGCAGCGCCAGGCGGCGCGGCGAGGCATAACTCTGTACCTTACCGAAACTCAAACCAGCGTCCTTCAAGCCGGCGGTGACTTCTTCCGTAAACGCGTGAGACAAGGCCAACAGGGATTTTGGTGGCAGTTCTTCGGTACCGATTTCGACCAAAAAGTTTTGCACAGACATCTTACTTATCCCCTTTCTTCAGCGCCGCTTCTTGGGCGCGGGCAATCACTTCGTTGCGCAGCGTTTCAGGCGCCAAGGGGAAACCCAGCTCCAGGCGCTTATCAAAATAGGCCTGCGCCACCGCGCGCGCCAAGGTCCGCACACGCAAAATAAAACGTTGGCGCTCGGTCACCGAAATCGCGTGACGGGCGTCCAGCAGGTTAAAGGTATGCGAAGCCTTCAAGACCATCTCATAGGCCGGCAAGGGCAAGTTCAGCCCAATCAGACGCTGGCTTTCGCCTTCGTAGTGATCGAAGTTTCTAAAGAGCGCTTCGGTGTCGGCCTGCTCGAAGTTATAGGTCGACATTTCGACTTCATTTTGGTGAAACACATCGCCATAAGTCACCACGCCATCCGGGCCATGTGCCCACACCAGATCGTAGACACTATCGACACCCTGCAGATACATAGCGATGCGCTCCAGCCCGTAGGTGATTTCACCGGTGACCGGATAGCACTCGAGACCGCCGACCTGCTGGAAATAAGTAAATTGAGTCACTTCCATGCCGTTGAGCCAAACTTCCCAGCCCAGCCCCCAGGCGCCTAGCGTCGGCGACTCCCAGTTATCTTCGACAAAGCGAATATCGTGAATCGCGGTATCGACCCCCATCGCCTTGAGGGACTCCAGATACAACTCCTGAATATCCAGTGGAGATGGCTTCATCACGACTTGAAACTGGTAGTAATGCTGCAGACGATTGGGGTTTTCCCCATAGCGGCCATCGGTGGGTCGGCGACTCGGCTGCACATAGGCGGCATTCCAGGTCTCGGGACCGATCGCGCGCAGGAACGTGGCGGGATGGAAGGTGCCCGCACCGACTTCCATATCCAGCGGCTGCAGTACCACGCAGCCCTTGCTGGCCCAGAATTGTTGCAGTGCCAAGATCAGGCCCTGAAAGGTTTTGACGTCCGGCGCACGAGTGTGGCTGGAGGGGGTAACTTGCTCTGTCGACACGGTGATACACCCAGCTAGTAGCTTCGATTTGTTACGCTAGACCGGAGCACGCAGACCCCGGCCGCACAAAAGTGCGCAAGTATACCCTAATCATTCCGGACAAGGCATAGGAGGGCTTGACACACTTCAAACATCCGCCATGCCGAGACGCATTTTGTAGGCCGGGTTGCAACCCGACAACGGGGTTTCGGGCAGGTGCGGGGTGTAGGAAAATCCGCGTAGCCGGCTTTGTCGGACTGAAGGTCCGACCTAGTCCAGCCCTGCATCTCGCTTAGAATGCATCCTTAACAAATAATTTATGCAGAATCAGTAAATAACGGATTAAAGACAGGCACAGATGTGGTATACATAGCCCCTGTTGAACAGCGAATCAGTTTGCGGTCGCTTCGCTTTCTGTCTCGATGTTTCGGTAGCGCGGTGCAATGCCGGTTAGCGAAACTTCTTACTGATGGCGTGAGGAACACACCACCAAGGAGGAATGCAGCATGGCCATTTATGACCACAAATACGGAGACTTGGCTTATTTCAGAGTCTTTCGGGCATGGGGCGGCAAGGAGTATCAAGAGTACGTCCGTATCAAGCGCAGTCGCAAGGCCGCTTATGCCAAAGCCAAGCAAATCGACGAGAAGCTCGCCAAAGAGCAGCGCGCTTACCATATCGAACAAGCCAAATCACCGGCTTATCACATTCGCAGCGACGGCAAGATCCGTGGCTTGCGTCGTATCCAAGTCAAACGTAAAGGGCGTGCGCCGACCGAGGTGTTTGAGCTGCGCATTAATGTGCCCTGGGAAGATGAAATCCGTCGCACGACACTGTCGATTTCCGTGCATGGCGAAGCAGAGGCCTTCCGTCAGGCGATCGAAAAAATCGGTCAGTGGTACGGTTTCGAGCAGGACTCTAAGGTGATGGCGGCGATGATGGCGTGCTTCAATGCCTACCGCGGCCCACAGGAAAAACATGACAATGTGGCCGAGCTGGCACTGAAGAAGGCACGCGAAGAAATCAGCCATCTCACCGATGGACTGGTCAAGAGCTTTAAACGCTTCACCGCCTAAAGCTCAATGGTGCAGGCACGCCAAATTCAATTTGCCGGCCTGGTTCCTTGAGTAGGATTGCAGCCCTGAATTAATCTTCAGGGCTTTATTGTTTTTGCGGCCATGTACAACCAATCCAGCACATCGAAAATGCGTGCGACGTAGTGCTCTTTCACCCCAATCGCGTAACCCTCTTCGCCTAACAAGCTGTTTTGCAGGTTATCCAGCAAATGGTTCAGTCGTCGCTCGTGCAAGCCTAGCTTCAGTTGAATGGGATCCGTAACGACCCCTGAGAACGTCGCCACCAAGGCGGCGGGCACTAGAATACCGGTCAGTGTACCGACCGTGAACAAGGGCGTCACAGTGACACCGGCCACCGCATAGTAAAGCTTACCCGCCCAGGGCCCAGCCCAATAGCTATGCACCGCAGCGGAGTGTGCCAGACTGCGCGCGATGCCCGCACTGAGCGAGGCCAATCCTGGCGTCAGCTTGTGCAAAATGGCCAGGCCAGCCGCCGCGCTCACCAAGGAAACCGCAATATCCGCCGCCGCGGCACGGCTGCTGGCATACTCCGTGAAGGTCTCCGTCAAACGCTGGCGCATCCGCTCGTAATCATCCTGTTTGGCCAACTGCTGCAAGGTTTCCAGATAAATTGCTTGAATCTCGGGCGCCTGCAAAATTTCCTGCATCAGGGCATCGACAAAGGGGGCGTCCTCCACCGTACTCAGAGGCAACTCCAACAGCTCGGTACAAATCAGACGGTTTAGCTCCTTTGACACCTCGGTATTTAGAAACAGCGTGTGGCTTTTCAGGCGTGCGGCATGCTGCGCAGCACCGCCTGCGGTAAGCGCCTTGGCGCCCACCGTTTGTAGCACCGTTAACAAGCTGGCACCGGCGTTGACCGGGGCTTTGAGCAAGTCCCAACCCAAGGCATGACGATGCAGACGCCGACTGCCTTGAAAAGAAAAATGCCGCTGCGCAAACTCGGGCAAGCGCTGGCGTCGCGACGCAATGTAGCGCTCCACTGCGGCGCGATAGATTTGATCCGCCTGAGCGAGTTGGATTTCTTGCATACTGAGACCCTCGTGCGAGGTTTAGGCTAGCTCGGCTTCAGTATAACGCAGAGCCGTTGCAATAAATCACCCTAAATTATTCGCGTAGGAACTTCTTACTTATTGTTCCACTGCATCTGCTAAGCTTAGCGCTCTAGCCTGTTGAGTATCGTTGTTATGTCGCCGCATCCTCGAGTCATTTATCGCTGCGATCAAGCTGAACAAGTGACTGCGATGACGCAGTGCCTGGGGCCTGAGTTTTCGCTACAGGCCTGTTTTTCCGATGCAGACGCCATTGCTGCGTTAGCGGTTCACACCGAACAGCTGGCGGCCATTATTATCGACTTAGCGGATCTTGACCAAGTCACCAACTCGCTGGTCTTTGCACAAGCACCAGCGCAAGCCCCCCATGCGATACGAATTGTTCTGCATAATGCGCCCTCACTTGAGGCGCTGCAGGTACTGCTAAAGTCGCGCGCGATTGATCGTTGTTTCAGTAAGCCGGCCGACTGTAGCCTGTTACGCTCCGAAGTTTTTGCGGCCAGCCTCAAGCTCAATCTCCTACCCAACGCTCGCGAAAACGCCTCGGCGGCAAGCGGCCCTCTTGGCGTTCTGTTGGTGGACGATGAAGTCACGGCAACCAAGTATTTGAGAAAACAACTCGCACTGCAGTGCCCTGACTTTAATGTCTACTGTGTTGAATCAGCGGTCGCTGCCCTCGAGCTACTCGAGCAGGACACCTGCCCGATTGCATTGGTGATTAGCGATCAACGAATGCCGGGGATGCAGGGCAAAGAGTTGCTGAAAACCCTAAGGCACCGTTATCCCGGCATCCTACGGGTGCTCACTTCGGCTTACCACGATGTTGAGGTCGCACTAGGTGCCGTCAATGAAAGCGAAATTTTTCAATACCTCAACAAACCCTGGCAAACTGAGGAACTCATTCAGTGCATTCGCGAGGCGCTCGCTGAATATCGGCAACGTTGCGCCGCCTCGAGTGATTTACAAACGCAACTTTTGCAGCGACACCACACAGCCCTCCAGCAACGCCGCAGCCGCATCGACGCAGCCTTACGCCCGCTGCTAGACGAGTTTCGACCGGCCGATATCGTGACTGACTATTTGAATCTGCTACAAAGCATCGACACCTTGCCGCCCTCTCCCAGTAGCACAAGCGCCGAACGCGAAGATAGACTGGATCAAGAGCTTTGCGAAGGCCTGACTCAAGCACTGGGCAAGGCCTTGCATTCGCTGCCTCGAAAGATCGCGGACAGGCCAATTGAACCATGGTCCACCTTGCGGCAAGCATGGCGACAGCAAGCGGAGGCATTTGAAACGGCCATGCCAGAGGTAAAGCTGCTACTAAGGGCATTAAATGCCCTCTTGGAGGCGGCAGGCGAAACGGCGGCGGTATTGCAGTTCGAACAAGGCGATCATGAGCTAAAGATCACGACCCTACGCCCTTTGACTTTACTCAGTCATGCTCTCGCACCACTCACGCGCATCACGCCCCAGCTGATTCGTCAACAGTCAGCATTACTGCTTTTGCTAATAGCGACGCATTTACTAGGCGGCATCTACGAGCTCAATGGAGGCCCGCAATGCCTGTGGTTTAGCTTGCGTTTTTCTGACGAAGCAGGGCACTAAAGCGCATGCAAAGTTCATCACAGCGAATATTCGTCACCGTCAGCAAGCTGCTGTTTCGCGAAGCGCTATTGCTAAAAATTCTGGGCCAGGACCATTTTAACCTCGTCGGGGAGTCCGCCAGTGGCACAGACACCTTGCAGCAGCTG
>JBFHRI010000195.1:0-5900 GCA_041591755.1 Oleiphilaceae bacterium | reverse complement strand
GGATGCCCTACTGCGCTTTCACGACCTGCAACAAGCGCTGCAAAGCTCGCCACTTTTACCCCAGCGTTTGGCACTTTCTGCCTGGCAGAGTGCGCGCCTGCTCAGCACGCATCGTGATTTACACGCCAAGCCCGAATACCAAAGTGGTTTGAATTTTTTGCTGCAGGATCTTTACGCACCGCAAGACTTCAGTGCGCGTGACCAGGGCTTAGAGCGTATTTTTCCCAAAATGGTCAAATGGTTGCCTGAGTCTGCCTTACATACCGTCGCGCAATTGGTTGAACTCAACCACCTGACTCAAGCGCTCGACCAAGCACTGACTGAAGCGCTTGACCGTCTCTTCGCGTCTCAGCCGCTGACCCCCATGCAATATTGCGAAGCCTTTCGGGCTTGCAATAACCAAGCATTGCGCACGCGGCAGCTGCAGGAAGTTAAAGCAGCGGGTTTGTTGCTAGATCGCTATGCGCGCAGCCATCTATTGCGACTGACCCTGAAGATGACAGAGGGACCTGCCGAGACAGCAGGTCTCAGCGCGCTGCACCAGTTTCTTCAGCGCGGCTTCAGCGCCTTTTACGACATGCAGAATGTCAGCCAGCTGATGCACGCCCTGGAACAGCGTGAAATGAGAATCTTAGATCTTATATTCAGCGGCGCCCCGGATCCCTTTATTTTGGATCTAGCGCAGAACGACAACTCATCGCACAATGGAATTCACAGCCATGCCTGAAACATCCAGAGTCCTGACCGAGATCCACGACGATATTGCCATCGTCACCCTGAATCGGCCGGAAAAACTTAATGCCCTCGACTACGCCATGTTTTCGCAATTGGCGGACACCGCCAAACGCCTCCGTCGCAATAAAAAAATCAGGGCGGTCATCGTGCAAGGTGCGGGCAAAGCATTCTGTAGCGGACTGGACGTCAAAAGCATGTTTGCACAGCCGCTCAACGTGCTCAAAGTCTTGATCAAGCCCGGCCTGAAAAGCGCCAACCTGGTGCAGGAAGTGAGCATGCTGTGGCGCGACATTCCGGTGCCAGTGATCGCGCTGACGCAAGGCAAATGCTGGGGAGGAGGTTTTCAAATTGCACTAGGTGCTGACTTCCGCTTTAGCCAGCCAGATTGCACATTCTCAATCATGGAAAGTCGTTGGGGTCTGATCCCGGACATGGGTGCCAGTGTGTTATTGCGCGAACTGGTACCTATCGACGTCGCCAAAGAACTCACGATGACCGCGCGCATTTTCGACGCCCACGAAGCCAAGACGCTCAATCTGATCTCCCGAGTCTGTGAAGATCCGATGCAGGAAGCATTGGCATTCGTTGCCGAAATTCGAGAAAAATCACCCGACGCGATTGCCTGCGCCAAGAAACTCTACATCCAAACCTGGCTCGCCTCAGTACGCAGTGCCCTGGATTGGGAAACCAAGCTGCAGAAACGTCTGATCGGCCGCTACAACCAACGCGCCGCGGTCAGTCGCGGTGACAGCAGCAAGCAAGCCAAACCTTTTAAGTCGCGCGCCTAACACAGCGCTACACATGATAAGACAGAGTTTGGGCGACCCTAATATCGCCTGAACTCAAGCTAAGCATCCTAGGCACAAAACTCGTCGAGATAACGCTCCACCGCACCTTCAATTTTTGTTTTGAGCGGCCGCAGTAGGAGACTGAGCTCGATTTCGATTTCCATCTCGCGCTCACGTACGCACAAGACCCCTTTGACGCCCGTCCCTTTGAAATAGATATTGCTGCCACGCCACTGGTAATTGATGTCGTATTTGTGCGACAGCTCTTTTGCAATTTCTTCGGCAGAGGCCTTGGCATGCGCTGCGTCCAAGGAGTGCGCGCGACTTCTTCTAATCGTGGACATAAAACTTCCAGTCTTTTTTATACAAAGCCTCGGCTGGATTTCCTGCGACACCTTTGGCTGCCGCCTTTACACCAGGCTTACCTTATTTAAGATCATTCAAGCGCTGGCAGGGCACGTTAGCACGCGCCTTTACCCTCGCTTAGTAAACACAAACGGTCGCGCATTTTGCCAGATGCGCCTCAGACAGACCAGCATCCGCAAGCGATCCCACTTCCAGGCGGGTTCTCGCAATTTGCAGCTGCAGCATAGTTTTGCCGATCACACAAGGTTAGAATAGCCCACTCATTTCACCAAGACGACGATTAAACATGAGCCATTCCACGGATTCGAACGACACCAAGCAGTTCACCCACTTTGGTTATCAGCAGGTCAGGACGGACGAAAAGGTTAAGCGTGTCGGCGAAGTCTTTCATTCGGTCGCGAGCAAGTATGACCTGATGAATGACTTGATGTCCTTGGGCATTCACCGTTTGTGGAAGCGCTTAACGATTGAGTCCAGTGCGGTTCGGCCCGGCCATAAAGTGCTCGACATAGCAGGAGGCACCGGCGACCTGACACGGCTGTTTGCCGATCGAGTAGGCGCTCAAGGCGAAGTAATCCTGGCCGACATCAATGCCTCGATGCTCAATGTCGGGCGTGATCGTCTGCTGGATCAAGGTTATGGCGCGAATATCCGCTATGTACAAGCCAACGCGGAATGCCTGCCTTTCCCGGACAACTACTTTAACTGTATTTCGATCGCCTTTGGCCTGCGTAATGTTACGGACAAAGATGCGGCGCTGCGCTCCATGCTGCGCGTTTTGAAACCGGGCGGACGTTTGTTGGTGCTGGAGTTCTCCAAACCCAGCAACCCACTACTCTCTAAAGTCTATGATCATTACTCGTTTACTGCGCTCCCCCTGATGGGCAAGCTCATTACTCAGGACGCTGACAGCTATCGATATCTGGCCGAGTCCATTCGCATGCACCCGGATCAGGAAACATTGAAACAGATGATGAGCGAAGCGGGATTTGCCAATTGCCGCTTTCAGAATATGAGCGGCGGCATTGTGGCCCTGCATAGCGGAATTAAACCCTAATGCTCAATTTGCTACTCGCGCCCGCCACTTTACTGTTTAGCCAAGGCGCCTCCAAAGCGCTCAATTTGGCCTTAACCAAAGACTCGGCCGCACTGAAAAAGCTGCAAGCCTTGCAGGGTTGTGTGTTTGAGATACATCTGCGCAACCTTAACAAATCCATCTATGTAACGGTGATTGATCAAAAGCTGGCTGTGCTGGCTGAGCACGCAAGCCCCACCGTTAGAATCAGCGGTTCCATCTCCAGCTTGCTGCAATTGCGCAATGAGCATGCGCGCCATGGTCTTTTCAAATCAGGCGAGGTACAACTGAGCGGCGATGCCGTACGTGCGCAACAAATCATGCAATGGGTCGCCGCGCTTGATATTGACTGGGAAGCTTTGCTGGCCGAGTGGCTGGGCGATGTGCCCGCGCATGCGCTAGGCAGCGGTCTACGCAAGAGCTGGCAGTGGACGCAACAGATCAGCCACCAGCTTTGGCGAGACTTGGAAGAATACGTCAAATATGAGCTGCGCCTGCTCCCCACACGCCCCATGGCCGAACGCCAATTCCAAGCCATTGACCAACTGCGCCTTGCCAGTGACCGAATTGAAGCGCGCTATCGCAAACTGCTGCAGCGTACCAAAGCGAACGACTGACCGTGTCCAAACTCATTCTTTTGACTAAATTACGGCGCTTGCTGGTGATCCTATGGGTCGTCAGCAAATACCGGCTGGATCAGTTACTCCCCCATCGTCACTTGCCGATGAGTGCACGTTTGCTACTCGCCTTGGGCCCGTGGCGACTATTTCCCACGCCCAAACTGGCTCGTGGTGAGCGCCTGCGGTTAACCTTGGAGACCTTGGGTCCAATCTTCATCAAATTTGGTCAGATTCTTTCGACCCGCCGCGACCTCTTGCCCGACGACGTCGCTGAAGCTCTGCAAAAATTGCAGGACGAAGTCAGCCCCTTTCCTGGACAGCAGGCGCAGCAGCTGATCGAGACGAGCCTGAAACGATCCACAACCGAACTCTTTTCTGAGTTCTCGGTTAGCCCGCTCGCCTCAGCGTCGATTGCACAGGTGCATGCCGCCAAACTACATGATGGCCGGGAAGTCGTGGTCAAGGTCATTCGCCCAGGTCTGGTCAAAACGATCGAGCAGGATATCGCCCTGATGCTGATCGTGGCACGTTTGCTGGAACAGTTCTGGGACGACGGTAAGCGCCTTCACCCAGTGCAAATCGTACTGGACTACGAAAAGACCATATTCGATGAACTTGATCTGCAACGTGAAGCGGCGAATGCCTCGCAGCTACGACGCAATTTCCTCGACTCCGAGTTGATCTACATTCCTGAAGTTTACTGGGATTACTGCACTACACGCGTGCTGGTGATGGAGCGTATCTACGGCATCCCCGTCGCCGATACACGCCAGCTCAACGCCGCCAATGTCGACATGAAGGCACTGGCCGAACGCGGGGTCGAGATCTTCTTCACCCAGGTTTTCCGCGACAGCTTTTTCCATGCGGACATGCACCCGGGCAATATCTTTGTCGACCCGCGCGACCCACAAAAGCCGCGTTACATCGCGATTGACTTCGGCATCGTCGGCACCCTGACGCCGGAAGATCAGAACTATCTGGCGCGCAATCTGCTGGCCTTCTTTAAGCGAGATTACCGACAGGTCGCCGAACTGCATATCTCCTCTGGCTGGGTGCCCGAGAACACCCGCGTCGACGAGTTTGAGTCGGCGATTCGCACCGTCTGTGAGCCCATCTTTGAGCGCCCTTTGAAGGATATTTCCTTCGGCCAGTTCCTGTTGCGTTTGTTTCAGACGGCGCGGCGCTTCAATATGGAAGTGCAGCCCCAGTTGGTTCTGCTGCAAAAGACCTTGCTGAATATCGAAGGTCTGGGCCGACAGCTCTACCCCGACCTGGATCTCTGGCATACCGCAAAGCCCTATCTTGAAAACTGGATGAAACAACGTCTCACTCCGCCAGGCTTATGGAAAAACGTCAAGCAGCACCTGCCAGAGTGGCTGGAGCAATCCCCAGAGGTTCCCAAGCTACTGTTCGATGCGTTCAGTCAAATCAAACACCTGGAACACTTCGGCAGGCAGAGTGAGTATCAGATCGATGCCCTCAAGCAGGAAATTCGCCGCGCTCAGCAGCGCGGACGACAACGCTCGCTAGGCATCGGGCTGGTGCTGGTAGGAATATATTTTGCTAAGCCGGGAATACTGGACTGGATGTCCACCGGCTCTTGGCATAGCATTGGACTCGTACTGGCGGGAGTTTGGCTGGTGCTGGTGTCTGCGCGCGCGTGAGCGTGACGCGATCGCCACACTGCATCCCCGGCGTCGTAAAGCAAGCGGGCGCGCAGGACGGCACCCGCATGATGAAACGAATTGTGAGCAGACTGAAATCACTATGTCACATGTGTTAGATCAACTTACGCTTACCCTCGAAGCCCGCAAGCAGGCCAGCCCAGACACTTCGTATGTCGCCAGCCTGCATCAAAAGGGTTTGAACAAGATTCTCGAGAAAGTGGGGGAAGAGTGCACTGAAACTATTCTCGCCGCGAAAGATGCTGCCCAAAATGAGGCACTGCGCCACGCCTTGGTCTGCGAAACAGCTGATTTATGGTTTCATAGCCTGGTCATGCTCTCGCATTTGGATTTGAGCGCTGAAGACGTGTTACAGGAGCTGGCACGCCGCTTCGAACTGTCCGGCCTGACCGAAAAAGCTTCGCGCCAAAAGTCGCAAGGCTGAGTGTTATTGCAAACTAATTTGAGGAATTTTTCATGGGAATCAGTCCTACCCAACTCATCATCATTCTGATCATCGTCGCGCTATTGTTTGGCACCAAGCGCCTGCGCAGTATCGGTAGCGATCTTGGTAGCGCCATCAAGGGCTTCAAAAAATCCATGAGCGATGAAGAAAAAGAGAAACAGGAAGCGGAGCAGCAGGAAAAAGATC
>JBFHRI010000194.1:0-5921 GCA_041591755.1 Oleiphilaceae bacterium | reverse complement strand
TGAAAGGACAGGGCTTGGGCCTGCACAAGCCCGATACGATTTACCGTTTTGCCTGTCAGGACATCGATGCCTTGGCGGCATTTCTGGGGGATAAGCCCTATTTTATGGGGGAGCGGGTGTCGACGGCGGATGCGGTGCTGTTGTCATTTCTGACGGGTATTCTGATCCCTGAGTTGAAAAGCCCGATGCAGGAGCAGGTCAAGCTGCATCAGAACCTGGTGGACTATCAGGCGCGTTTATTCGAACAGTACTTCAGTGATTTGATCGAAAAATAATCGCCGGTAACGCAGATGCGGAAAAGCGGTTTTCAAGCCCGATTCGCTTTGCTAGAATGCGCGCTCTTTGAGTGACCGGGTGGCTAAATCGAACACCTGTCAGGCTCGAAGCGTTATGGTGGCTCTCATTGGTTCCTCCGCAACGATAGATTGTGAACCTGGTCAGGCCCGGAAGGGAGCAGCCACAGCGATCGATTCGGGTGCCGGAGTGCAGCTGGTGGGGGCCATCACCATTTTCGGGCAGAGTATTTGTTTACTGCTCACATGCCCGCTCTTCAACACGATCTCCTCGCCGCTTCTTTAAGTCGCTTCCCCCGGGTGTTCACTGCAATGCTGAACGTGTAAGATACGCCGTCTTCTTTAGTGTTTAGCAGGCTCATGGCATATCAGGTATTAGCGCGTAAATGGCGGCCGCAGAATTTCCGGCAAATGGTCGGGCAAGAGCATGTGCTGCAAGCCCTGATTCATGCGCTGGAGAAGCAGCGTCTGCATCATGCCTACTTGTTCACCGGCACGCGCGGTGTGGGTAAGACCACCATTGGGCGCATCCTCGCCAAGTGTCTGAGTTGTGAGCGTGGGATCACGGCGGATCCTTGTGGTCAATGTTCGGCCTGTGTCGGGGTTGCTGAAGGACGCTATGTTGATCTGATCGAAATTGACGCCGCGTCGCGTACCAAAGTTGAGGACATGCGAGAGCTACTCGACAATGTTCAGTACGCACCCACCGAAGGCCGCTTCAAAATCTACCTGATTGACGAAGTACACATGTTGTCGACGTCCAGCTTCAATGCCTTGTTGAAGACCTTGGAAGAACCGCCCGAACACGTCAAATTCTTATTCGCCACCACCGATCCGCAAAAGCTCCCGGTGACCATTCTCTCGCGTTGCCTGCAGTTCAATTTGAAGAACATGTCGCCCGAGCGGATTGTTGGGCACCTCAAGTTTGTGCTCGGCGAGGAGCAGATTCCATTCGACGACGGCGCTTTGTGGGCCTTGGCCCGAGCGGCCGATGGCAGTATGCGCGACGCCCTGAGCTTGACCGACCAGGCCATTGCCTACGGCAATCATAAGCTGGAAGAAACGGCTGTGGCGGCCATGCTGGGCACGGTCGATCAGAAACGTATTTACCGTATTCTCGATGCCTTGGTGCAGCAGAATGCGCGCGCCATGCTGGATGAAGTGCAGGCCCTGGCAGAGTTTTCCCCGGATTACAGCGCCGTGTTGGCCTCACTTGCCTCCATCTTGCATCGGATTGCGGTCGAGCAAGTGGTGCCCGGAGCGATTGACAATAGCCTGGGCGATCAGTCGCAGGTGCGTCAGTTTGCGCAAGCTTTGATCGCGGAAGACGTTCAGCTGTTTTATCAGATTGCGCTGATGGGCCGTAAGGATATGGCCTTGACGCCAGATCCCAAGTCGGGGCTGGAAATGGCGCTGTTGCGCATGTTGGCGTTTCGCTTAAGTCCGCCAGAGGGAGAATTGCCCGCTCTGGACGGTCAGGCGAGTGTAACTCCGCCAAACGTAACGAGCTCGGAAGTGGCCTCGGGAAATCCCCCCCGGGACGAGGCGTTGGAGTATAGTGCTGAGCCGCCCGACATGCCGGTCCCGCCCGACTTACCTGATCTCCCTTACGACGAAGCGCCGTCCTTTGAGCCTGAGCTCGAGGGCAAAAAAAAAATTCTGAGTGAGGCTGCGCAAGCACCCGAGTCGCCTGTTGTCGCAGACGCATGCTTAGCGGAGCTTGAAGATAGGCCCGATGAAGCCGTCGCCCCCGTCTTTGCAGACGCCCTGATTTCTCCTGAACCAAAGACCACGTCTGTCGTCAAAGCAGCGCTGCCGGGTGCGCTTGATGCCGCAGCGCAGGGCCAGGAGAGTGAGTCGGCCGCTTGGGCCCGACGGGTGCGCGAACTTGGTCTGAGCGGGATGACACTGAACTTGTTGATGAACGCGGCCTGCGTGGAGCAGGGTCAGCAACTCACCCTGTATGTGGAGTCGGGTCATTTTCGTTTGCTCAATCCTAATCATCAGGCGCGGATACGTGATGCGATTGCGGCACAGCAACCGCAGATTCAGGTAGAATTTGTCGACGGCCTCCAGGCCGGCCAGGAAACCCCGGCGCAGTGGTATGCCCGACGCGATCAGGAGCGACTTGAGGCGGCGCGATTGGCGATCCATGCGGATCCGCTGGTGCAACGTTTGGTGCGTGAGTTTGACGCCAGAGTAATTGAAGAAAGTATTCGGCCGGTGGTGCCGGAGCAGGAGTAAGCGATGTTTGGTCAAAACATGGGCGAGCTAATGAAGCAGGCCCAAAAGATGCAGGAACAGCTGCAAAAGCAGCAGGAAGAGCTGGCAAATCGTGAGGTGACGGGCGAGTCTGGCGCCGGCATGGTGCAGGTCGTGATGAATGGCCGCCATGATGTGCGTAAGGTCACCCTGGACCCCAGCCTGATGTCGGAAGATAAGGAATTGCTCGAAGATTTATTGGCCGCTGCAGTGAATGATGCGGTGCGCCGAGTTGAAGAGCAAAACAAAAATGCCTTTTCCAGTCTCGCCGCCGGTATGGGTATGCCGCCCGGCTTCAAAATGCCTTTTTAGTCTGAGCGGCTTGGCATGAAGTTCAGTCCGATATTGGAGCAATTGGTTCAGGCGATGCAGGCATTGCCCGGCGTGGGTCAAAAGACAGCGCAGCGCATGGTCTTGCATTTGCTGGAGCAAGATCGTGTCGCGGCTGCCAAACTCGCTAATGCTTTGGAGCAGGCACTGGACAAGATTGGCAACTGTCACTCTTGTCGTATTCTCAGTGAACATGAGACTTGTGAGATTTGTGCCAGTACCGAACGTGATGGCCAAACACTCTGCGTGGTCGAGTCGCCGACCGACTTGTTGGCGATCGAGCAGACTGGGCGTTTCGGTGGCAAATATTTCGTCCTGCGTGGCAATCTCTCGCCTTTGGATGGCCGCGGCCCTGAGGATATCGGTGTGCCGGCCCTGTTGCAGCGTATTCAACAGGATGCGGTGCGCGAAGTCATTCTGGCTACCAGCAGCACGCTCGAAGGTGAAGCAACGGGGCTTTATCTGGCGCAGTGCCTACACGGGTCTGAGGTGCTACTGACGCAACTGGCTCAAGGTATCCCGGTGGGCGGCTCATTGGGTTATATCGACGGCAACACCTTGGGCCATGCGTTTTCCGGACGACGACCGGTGGCGCATGACTGAGCTCACGCCTGCGCTCCACGCGAACACAGCAGCGATACCGGCACCGCATTGGGTGACGACCATTGAGCAGCTGCAAGACTGCGTGGCTTATCTAATGCAGCAAGAGGTCATCGCACTGGATACCGAATTCCTGCGAACCCGCACGTATTATGCGATTCCCGGTTTGATTCAGCTGGCCGATACCCAGCGCGTTTATCTGATCGATCCCGTTGTTCTCAGTGATCTAGGGGCACTGAAGCCGCTAATGATTGCCCCCAGGCCCTTAAAGCTGATCCACTCGATGACCGAAGATGTTCTGCTACTAGAGCACATACTCGGTGTGGTGCCGCGTCCGCTCTATGATACCCAGGTGGCGGCAAGTTTCCTTGGCGAAGCCGGCTCACAGGGTTTCCAGGCTTTTGTGCGGGAACAGTTGGGTGAAGAGCTCGATAAGTCGGAAACGCGCTCTGATTGGACTTTGCGTCCACTCAGTGAAGAGCAGATCCGCTATGCTGTGCAGGACGTGGTTTACCTGCTGAGGGCCTACCATAAACAGCACCAGCAGATCTGTGAAAAAGGGCTGTTGGACAGCGTGATGGAGGAGTGCGACTCACTACTGCGGCAAATTCTCCAAAATGAATACGAAACCGATCTGAGTTATCTCAAACTGCGAGGCGCCTGGGAGCTTAACCGTGTGCAACAGCGTATTCTCAAGCCTTTGGTGCGTTGGCGCGATGAGGTGGCTCGTCACAAGGATAAACCCAAGAGTTGGATTTGTGACGATCAGACATTAATTCGTATTGCCAAACAGCAGGCCGATTCGATCGAGCAACTGCGCAAAGTGCGTGAAATCAAAGATGCTACGATCAAACGATACGGTGAGGTGATCACAGAATGCGTGCAACAGGTCTTGGATACCGAAGAGCCAGAAGATTTTCAGCTAGTCGATAAGCCAATAAGTGGGCGTGAACTGATTGTCTATCGCGAGCTCAAGTTGCGGGTCGAACAGTGCGCCAACTGGCATGGATTGCCGGTCAGCCTGGTGGGGCCCAAGAAGCAGCTTGAACAGTTAATTTTTCACTATATTCGCCGCAAGCAAGATTCCTTGACTTCTTTCTTCACCGGCTGGCGCGAACCGGTGGTCGGAGAGGTCCTGTTAGAGCATCTGCGCAAACACCACTGGCCCCAATTGCAGGCCCGCAGTCGCCCGCCACGACAGCAGAAGGATTGAGAATGAGCCGACGATTACGCGGTAAAATGTGTGACCAGACAACTTTGAGCAGGAACCAAAGAAGTGAGTAAGCCTGATTCACCCAGCACGGTAAGACTTTTTTGCTCGGTCTACAAAAGTAGCCGCAAGCAAGAGATGTATGTCTATGTCGATCGCAAGCAGGGCTGTACCGAGCTGCCTGCCGCGTTACTCAGCGTGTTCGGCGAACCTGTGCATGTGCTCGACATGGTGCTGACCCCGCAGAAGAGGCTGGCCCGTGCGGCGGCACAGGATGTTTTGGATAAAATTGCGCAGCAGGGCTTTTACCTGCAGATGCCCCCCAGCGAAGCGGATGATCGTATTGAGGGTGCCGTGGCTGCACCACGTGACTCTTTGCACGGCTAAGCGGCATGAGTTTAGAGCCGGAGTTCTGGCGCCGCAAAAGTCTGGCGCAAATGAATCAAGAGGAGTGGGAGGCGCTGTGTGATGGCTGCGCCAAGTGCTGCTTGCATAAATTGGAAGATGAAGACAGCGGCGAGCTGTTGTTTACCTCCGTGGCCTGCCGTTATCTGGATGTGCAGCGCTGCCGCTGTCGGGTGTATGATGAGCGCCTGCAGAAAATGGACAGCTGTGTCTCATTGAGTGCGGCCCAAGTGGAGCAGTTTCGGTGGTTGCCGGCAAGTTGTGCCTATCGGCTGCTCGCCGAAGGGCAGGATTTGCCAGCGTGGCATCCATTGCGTTCAGGTTCGCCACGCAGCGTGCACGCGGCGCAGATCTCGGTACGCAACAAAGCCATTAGCGAATCCGAAGTGGATCCCGATCAGTGGGATCTGTATATCATTGATTATCTCTAGGCTTGGCTGGAGTGACCTGAAAAATATGCTAACGAATTATCTCTTGGGCTGGATCGCCTACCTGCTGGCGGCCAGCGGACTGATGCTGGTGTTTTGGCGCATTACGCGCCCCGTCAGTTTTGGTTGGTTGCGCGGGCCGTTGCGCGGTCTGGTGTTTGTGTTTTTGTTTACGCCGGTCAATATCGGTGAGGACAGCACCTGGCTAGTGCCCGCGTACTTGGTCGGCATCTACGACATGATTCTGGGTAACCCAGAGCGGGCCGCCGGTGCGCTTGCCCTGATGGTTGTCGCCTATGTGATGGTGGTGGCACTGATCATGCTGACATCGCTGATGCGCCGCGTATTAGGCATGGGGCGTCCCTGATGATTCGTCTGGGTCGCTATCGACAC
>JBFHRI010000193.1:0-5958 GCA_041591755.1 Oleiphilaceae bacterium | reverse complement strand
CGCATCCGTGTCGAGTCGTTCACCGGTCGACATCCGGCGGGTAATGCCGGGACGCATATTCATTTCCTGGACCCCGTGAGTGCGACGAAGTCGGTGTGGACTATTGGCTATCAGGATGTCATCGCGATTGGACACCTGTTTACCACGGGTCAGCTGTACACCCAACGTGTTTTTGCCCTGGGTGGACCAATGGTCAAGCGCCCCCGGCTGTTACGTTCGCGTCTGGGGGCCTGTATCTCAGAAGTCGTGGATGGAGAACTGAAATCAGGCGATGTGCGCAAGATTTCGGGCTCTGTGTTTGGCGGTCGCAGTGCGCGTAGTGTCGTCGACTACGTGGGGCGATATGCCAACCAAATTACGGTGCTGGAAGAGGGCAACAAACGAGAGTTTATGGGATGGTTGTCACCCGGTGTCAACAAGTTCTCGACCATGAACATTTATCTGTCGAAGTTGGCGGGTGGCAAGTTGTTTGATTTCACCACGACCACGAACGGCAGCGAGCGAGCAATGGTTCCTGTCGGCTCCTATGAAGAAGTCATGCCTCTCGACATCCTGCCAACGCAACTGTTGCGTTCCCTGATCGTTGGGGATACAGAGCAGGCCCAGTTGCTGGGTTGTCTCGAACTGGACGAAGAAGATTTGGCCTTGTGTACCTTTGTGTGCCCAGGAAAGTATGAGTACGGCCCGATCCTTCGCGAAAACCTGACACGTATCGAGAAAGAGGGTTGATGATGGGTCTTAGAGCATTACTCGACAGTATGGAGCCCCATTTTCATAAAGGGGGCAAGTATGAAAAATGGTATGCGCTTTATGAAGCGGCCGATACCATTTTTTACTCACCTAACAGTGTTACGCGCACCACAGCGCATGTACGCGACGGAATTGACCTGAAGCGAATCATGATCACGGTGTGGTTCTGCACCTTCCCAGCCATGTTCTTTGGTATGTGGAACGTTGGTTTTCAGGCCAACTCGGCGATTGAAGCGGGTCTGGGGACGGCTCCGACAGATTGGCACAGCTGGTTCTTTATCGGCCACGATCCGGCCAACTGGTTACATAATATTGTTTATGGCGCAGCGTACTTTCTGCCGATCTATGCCGTCACCTTCGTGGTCGGTGGATTTTGGGAAGTGTTATTTGCCATGGTGCGAAAGCATGAGGTTAACGAAGGTTTCTTTGTGACCTCCGTTTTATTCGCACTGATCGTGCCGCCGGATATTCCGCTGTGGCAGGTCGCCCTGGGGATTTCTTTTGGTGTTGTGATCGGAAAAGAAGTGTTTGGTGGTACAGGCAAAAACTTCTTGAATCCTGCGTTGACTGGGCGGGCTTTCTTGTTCTTCGCCTATCCCGCTGAAATCTCGGGCGATTTGGTTTGGACTGCCGTCGATGGCTTTAGTGGTGCGACGCCGTTAAGTGTGTATGCGCAGGGGGGAATGCAAGCCATTCAGGTAAGCGGCCTGACGTGGTGGGACGCTTTCATGGGCTACGAGCAAGGCTCCATAGGTGAAACCTCTGCCTTTGCAATTCTCCTCGGTGGTGCAGTGCTGTTGGCGACGAAGATCGCGTCCTGGCGCATTGTGTCGGGGGTCATGGGAGGAATGATTGCTACAGCGTTGCTGCTGAATGCGATAGGCTCCGATACGAACCCAATGTTCTCGATGAGTCCGATGTGGCACTTCGTCACCGGTGGCTTCTGCTTCGGCATGATCTTTATGGCGACTGACCCCGTTTCGGCGTCGATGACTAATGTCGGAAAGTTTATCTTCGGTGCCCTGATCGGCCTGATGGTGGTTCTGATTCGTGTGGTCAACCCCGCATTCCCAGAGGGGATGATGTTGGCGATCCTGTTTGCGAATCTGTTTGCACCTTTCATCGATCATTTGGTGGTGCAGAGCAATATCAAGCGGAGGTTAGCACGTGTCTAATAAAGAAACAGTCAGCAAGACCGTGACGGTCGCGCTTCTGCTGTGCTTGGTTTGCTCGGTAGTGGTTGCCAGTTCGGTAATTCTTTTGAAGCCAATTCAAAAGGTAAATAAAGATCTAAACCTCAAGGCCAATATTTTGATCGCGGCGGGCTTGATTCAGGATGGTGCCAGCAAAGCTGAAATCGAGGAAGCGTTTAAGTCAGTGACAGCACGCGTCGTGGATTTGGACACCGGCGAATACGTCGATGCCAGCGTGGTGGGTAAGAAAACCGCGCTTGAGTATGACCAGCGTAAAGCAGCCAAGGACCCTAAACTCAGTGAGCCGTTACCGAGTAGCGAGGATATTGCAGGGATCAAGCGGCGTGTGAAATACGCGCAAATCTATCTGGTCGAAAAGGAAGGCGAGGTGCAAACCATTATCCTTCCGGTAAGCGGTTATGGCTTGTGGTCCACACTGCATGGTTTCCTGGCGCTGGAAAGTGATGCGAACACCGTTGTGGGGCTCGGTTTCTATGAGCATGCTGAAACGCCTGGGCTTGGTGGCGAGGTCGATAACCCGCGCTGGAAGGCCTTGTGGCCAGGTAAAAAACTCTACGACCTAGATGCTTCTAACGAACCCAAGTTGGAAGTGTTGAAGGGCAGTGTGGATCGCTCTCGGCCCGAGGCGACCTATCAAGTGGACGGCCTGTCCGGCGCGACTCTCACCAGTCGCGGTGTGACCAATCTGGTCCAGTTCTGGACTGGTGAGCAGGGCTTCCGTAAGTATCTGAACAAAATCAGAGGAGAAGCGTGAGATGAGTGCAGTCAAAGCAAAAGACGTGTTCTTTGCACCCGTCTTTAACAACAACCCGATTGCCCTTCAGATTCTGGGAATCTGCTCCGCCCTGGCGGTGACGACCAGCATGCAGTTATCGCTGGTCATGGGCCTTGCGGTGATGACGGTAACCGGCTTTTCCAATATGGCTGTTGCCTTGATTCGGACGCAGATTCCATCAAGCATTCGAATCATCGTGCAGATGACCATTATTGCTTCTCTGGTGATCGTGGTAGATCAAATTCTACGTGCCTATGCTTACGAAATTAGTAAGCAGCTGTCGGTGTTCGTAGGGCTGATCATCACTAACTGTATCGTCATGGGACGGGCCGAAGCCTTTGCCATGCAGAACCGCCCAGGCATCAGCTTTATTGATGGCGTCGGGAACGGTTTGGGCTACATGGTTATCCTGCTTTTCGTGGCATTCTTCCGCGAACTGTTCGGCGCCGGCAAACTGTTTGGTGTCGACATTCTGACCAGCGTAAACGAGGGTGGTTGGTACGTTCCGAACGGTATGCTGCTGTTACCCCCCAGTGCATTTTTTATCATCGGTTTACTGATCTGGGGCTTGCGTGCCTGGAAAAAGGATCAGGTGGAAGCGCCTGATTACAAGCTGAGTGCACATCGCGTTAAGGAGGCTTTCTGACATGGCAGAGCATCTGATTAGTCTCTTCGTCAAGGCAGTATTCGTCGAGAATATGGCCTTGGCCTTCTTCCTTGGGATGTGTACGTTTCTTGCGATTTCCAAGAAGATCCAAGCGGCCTCTGGCTTAGGTATTGCGGTCATCGTGGTACTTGCGGTGACCGTACCGGTAAACAACCTGATCTATACCTATGTGCTGAAAGAGGGCGCGTTGGCGTGGGCGGGATTTCCCGATGTTGACCTGAGTTTTCTTGGTCTGCTGACGTATATTGGCGTCATCGCGGCCTTGGTTCAGATTATGGAAATGGTTTTGGATAAATATTTCCCTGATCTGTATAACGCCTTGGGTGTGTTTCTGCCCCTGATTACCGTGAACTGCGCGATTATGGGTGCCGCACTGTTTATGGTGGAGCGGGACTACAATTTCGGCGAGAGCGTGGTTTATGGTCTGGGGGCGGGCGTCGGCTGGGCCTTAGCAATTATCGCGCTGGCGGGCATTCGCGAAAAACTCAAGTACAGTGATGTGCCAGAAGGCCTGCGAGGTTTGGGGATTACCTTTATCTCTGTCGGCTTGATGTCGCTGGGTTTTATGTCGTTCTCTGGGATTTCCCTGTAACGGCGGGTCTGCAAACGAGGTCAATAAGGTAAAGTTATGAATGCAGAAATAATACTCGGCGTGGTCATGTTCACCGTGATCGTGCTGTCGCTGGTTGCAGTGATTCTTGCAGCCCGTGCTAAGCTGGTCAGCTCAGGTAATGTTAGCATCATCGTCAATCATGAGGATGACAAGCCGATCAGTACTCCCGCGGGAGGCAAATTGTTGCAGACTTTGGCTGCAGAGGGCTTGTTCCTGTCATCAGCTTGTGGCGGCGGTGGGACTTGCGCTCAGTGTAAATGCAAGGTGTTCGACGGTGGCGGCTCTATGTTGCCGACTGAAAGATCGCATTTCACTAAACGTGAAGAGAAGGAAGGCTGGCGTTTGGCCTGTCAGGTGCCGGTCAAGCAAGACATGAAGATCGAAGTCCCTGAAGAGGTCTTCGGTGTTAAGAAGTGGGAATGTACGGTCGAATCCAATCACAACGTCGCAACCTTTATCAAAGAGCTGGTGTTGCGGTTACCGGAGGGCGAGAGCGTGGATTTTCGTGCCGGTGGTTATGTTCAATTGGAATGTCCGCCTCATCAGATCAGTTACTCTGAATTCGACATTGAAGACAAGTTCCGTGGAGACTGGGATAAGTACAATTTGTGGCAGTACAAATCTGTGGTCAATGAGACGGTGATTCGTGCCTATTCAATGGCGAACTATCCGGAAGAGAAAGGCATCGTCAAATTCAATATCCGCATCGCCTCTCCTCCGCCGGGCACCAACCACCCACCGGGTCAGATGTCGTCATGGGTTTTTGGCCTTAAACCGGGGGACAAGGTAACGGTCTATGGACCCTTTGGTGAGTTTTTTGCCAAAGAAACAGACAACGAAATGGTGTTCATCGGCGGTGGCGCAGGGATGGCCCCGATGCGTTCACATATCTTCGATCAGCTCAAGCGTATTCATACCCATCGCAAGATGTCTTTCTGGTATGGTGCGCGAAGCCTCAGAGAGATGTTCTATCAGGACGAATACGATGAATTAGCAGCCAATAATCCTAACTTCGTCTGGCATGTGGCACTTTCAGATCCTTTGCCTGAAGACAATTGGAAGGGCTATACCGGCTTTATTCACAATGTTCTTTACGACAACTATCTGAAAGAGCATCCAGCGCCCGAGGATTGTGAATACTACATGTGTGGACCTCCGATGATGAACGCAGCCGTGATTCAAATGCTGAAGAATCTCGGTGTCGAAGACGAAAATATTCTTCTGGACGACTTCGGCGGCTAAGCCATTAGGACGCCTGGCGCAATGCCGGGCGTTTTGTTTTTAGGTTCGTGTTTTTGCATGGTTCGATCTCTACGGTTTTTGCAGCATGTGGGTCTGAGTCTGGCGTGTTTGCTGTTGCTGGCATGCGAGGCAGGACCTCAAATCTATCGTTTGTCCGGCCCGACGATGGGCACCACTTATAATCTAGCGATCGTGCTCACGGCTGAGCAAGCGCAAGCAGGTTTGCTTGCCCAGTTAGCAACGCGGGTCGAATCGACGTTAGCGGAACTCAATCGTCAGATGTCGACCTATGACCCAGCTTCGGAAATCTCACGTTTTAATCGCAGTGGGGTGGGCGAGTCCATCACCATTAGCGAAGCTATTTCGATCGTGTTGCAGGAAGCGCAACGCTTACAGAGCTTCACGCAGGGCTATTTTGATCCCACCGTCATGCCCTTGGTTCGCTTATGGGGGTTTGGTCCTGAACAGCGTGATGCGCGACCTGACGATGCGGCGGTTAAAACCGCGCTTGCGATGGTTGATATCAATGCCTTGGTCTGGCAAGGGAATGGTCGGCAGCTGGGCAAGCGCGCTCCGGTCGAGCTTGATTTGTCAGCAATTGCCAAAGGCTACGGGGTCGATCTTTTGGCGCAAGAAATATTGAATCTCGGCGTCCGGAATTATTTGGTCGAAATCGGTGGTGAGATCCGCGTCAAGG
>JBFHRI010000192.1:0-6016 GCA_041591755.1 Oleiphilaceae bacterium | reverse complement strand
CGGAGGCTTTGTTGCTTTCACTAATACTGCGGCAGACTAGTGATCAGCTGCCCGCTGGGACCGGTTCAGGCTGGGGCTCGGGCACCGGCGGCATAATCACAATTGGACTGGCAAACTCGAAGGCCAATACCGCATTTTGCCCATTTGTGAGATTCAACTCTCTCAACGCGTCCGCGTGCTGCTCCGGGGCAGGTACTAGGATGGTTACGGGCTGATATTCGACTGGGTCATCTCCCGCTGCGCGGCAGCTCAAGGCCAAGGTATAAGAGCCTGCTGGCAAATAGGAGAAGAAAAACTCTCCACTACCATCGCCCTGAGGCACAATATCCACCGCCGCATAGGGGGCAATCACGTAGTCGGGTACATTTTGGTCCATTTCCAACTCTTCCGTGCTGTCGTCACTCCGTACAAACACATCGCCCAAGTATTCAGGATTCAAGTCGGTCCCCGGATAGAGGTAGGCTACATGGCCGAGCTGATCTGCTTCGACCTCAGCACAGGCACCTTGAAGATTCATGTTTGTTAGATTGACCACACCGGAGATCGTCGCTGCGGCCTCCACGCGTACAATCCGTACGCCACGCGGTTTAAGAATATAACGATCCTTTCCTTTCCCATTATTGCCAGGGTTATAAGTCATGGCTTGACGCAGCCCGAACTCCACCACAAAGAACTGATTGCCCTCGCTGGTGACGGTAAAACCGCCTAACTTCAGCTGGTCACTGGGTACTTTTAGGCGCTTACGCTCGGGATCACCCTGCTCCAGCACATAGCTGCGCTGTTCGTTCTCGTCGAGCACGCCGATCCGTAAATCCTGATACTCGCCGACCGGGACCTCCAAATCTTCAAAGACGACCTTATGCTCCATGCCTTGATACTGGAGCAGGTCGATGGTGAAGGTTTCTTCGACCTGTCCGGCCTGATTCTTAAAGGTGTCGACACGAATGATGTCGCCACCCTGGCGACGCAGCTCGATATAGTCAACGGTGATCACGACCTGGGCCAGGTTCTCGACCGGCGCATCCGAAAAGCCCAAGCTGACCTTGGCGGTTTGAGCGTTGGAATCTGACGAGGACCCACAGCCACTCAGAAACGCGCTCCCCAGCATGACACTGGAAAGGAATAAGGTTCGAATTGAAGGGATCAACATTGTCGCACTCCTGCTTCTTCGTTGTTTCATCAGAAGACAGGATACCGCAATTGGCAGGGATTTCTGCTTACGATCTCGCAAGAAACTTGAAGGGACGCCAAATTTGCTAGTTTTTCACACCTAGCCTCCACCCATTCCGCGTCCCTATCCGCTTAAAACTGCACGGGCAAATCCTTGAGTAACATAAAGACCAGGCCCGCCAAGAACGCCGATGCCGGCACCGTGATCAACCACGCCGCGACAATCTTGTTAAGCGCGGAGCGCTTGACCAGTTTTTCGCGATAGATTTTTTTCAGACGTTTGCGCTCTTTCTTGTTCAAGCCAAAATGATCATCGGCTTTTTTGACCTGGCGCAACATCGCTTCCATATCGTCCACCGAGGCCTTACCGAAATCCATCAGAAAACGATTGAGCTCCTGATTTTGAATGCCAGTGTGCCGATCCATGATTTCATGCAGCATGCTTGCATAACGCTTTTTCAAATACTCCCGCAAAAAGCCCACGCCAAAAACGCCGCCGAGCGCGATATGTGTTGAACTGACGGGCAGCCCCAGCTTGGACGCCACAATTACGGTAATGGCCGCTGCCATGGCCACACAAAAGGCACGCGATTCGTCCAATTCGGTAATTTCATTGCCGACAGTACGGATCAATTTTGGACCATACAACAACAAGCCGATCGAGATCCCCAAGGCTCCCACCAACATGACCCAAAGTGGTATGGGTGCCTTGGAGGGCACACCCGCATTCGCCAGCGAATCAGCGATGGCCGCCAGCGGGCCTACCGCGTTGGCAACATCGTTGGCACCGTGCGCAAAACTCAGAAAAGCTGCCGCGACAATCAAGGGCACCGCGAACAGGCGGTTAACGCCCTTACGATTATTGTCCTGAAACTCCGCCTGTGCCGCGACCCAAGGCTTGGTGACGAACCAAACCACAATCCCCGCGCCAAAACCAATCGCGAACGAGGTGCCAAAATCCACGTCGATGAGGGCCTTTAAGCCTTTCATTACCAGATACGTAACAAACGCCCAGGCCATCACGGCCAGAAGAATTGGCACCATTTTGCGAGCCGCACCCAGACGATCCTCTTTGAACAAGATCGTGCGCTTGATCAGGAGCAAAAAGCCCGCGGCGATGAGACCGCCCAACACCGGAGAAATGACCCAGCTGGCCGCAATTTCGCCCATTTTTGACCAATTGACGATATCGACACCCGCCGCTGCGATCCCTGCACCGAGTACGCCACCGACAATTGAGTGTGTCGTCGAGACAGGGGCGCCGACCCAGGTTGCAAAGTTTAACCAGAGCGCACCCGCCAAGAGTGCCGAGGCCATCAACCAGATAAAAATGCGTGGATCGTCTATACGGGACGGGTCGATAATGCCATTTTTGATGGTGCTGACGACTTCACCTCCCGCGATCAAAGCGCCTGCAGCCTCAAAGATCGCCGCCAGCAATACCGCCCAACCAAGTGTCAGGGCACGCGACCCAACGGCCGGACCAACATTATTGGCGACATCATTGGCGCCGATGTTCATGGCCATGTAAGCCCCAACCATGGCGGCAAAGGCGAGAACCCAGTTGCCCTGCCCTAAGGCAAAGTAGGCGTACGCCGCAGCCAGTGCCATGAAGACGATACTTAGCGCCAAACGCGCCATGGGATTTGCAGATTCAAGTTTGTGTGGCGTCGCGGGGAAAGGTGAATCGACCAAGACCTACTCCTCATTGCTCAGGCCAGTCATACTCCCTGCGGCACTTGAGCCCAATACCGTCATACGCCAACCCCCCTGTCGGCCCCCAGTAAAAAAGTCCGCGCACTATATGACAAAAATGTTACAAAAGACAGGTAACACAGCGCTCTTGATTGAAGCGCACGCGTTTTTACATCCTTGATAGCGCAGGGAGTGACCATCACTGCGGCACGACTATATCCACCCCAAGCGCGAACCACTCTTTAAATTCTTGCCGAGGGTGACAGGAGTTCACACTTTGATCAATTAGAAACCATGCATACACTTAGGGCATGCATAAGGCAGTTCAAATGCGACTTTGGCTTGTCGGCGTAACACATCCATCACACTCAGTGGACCGGGCAGGCTGCTGAGGTCGGCGCCCCAGTGGCGATACAGCGTATAGGCATTGGTCACCAGTCTTTCAGGGGAGTCCCAGGTGGCGAAGACCGACTCTTGGAAAGCATTACTGTGCAGGACTTCGAGGGCAGCGACGTCAGGCTCTTGATCCTGCTGAAAGCGTACATAGAGCTCATCAAACACGAAATGCCAGTAATCGAGCACCTGCTGGACTTGCTTGGCGCTGGCGAGAGGGCCATGTCCGGGAACAATCCACTTGGCCTTCAAGCTTTGCAGCTTTTTGATGCCCGTTACCAGGTTTTCAAAGGGTCCGGCCCACATCACGGGCGTCACGCCGATAAATAGAATGTCGCCCGCATAGACGACACTTTGATCGGGCACATGGACCATGGCATCGCCATCGGTATGACCAGGACCCACCTCGGTGACGATGATATCGACCCCGTTTACGCAGAGCTCATGCGAGCCCGTAAAGCCAAAGTTCGGTTCGGTCAGCGTCACGGGGCCAAAATCGTAGGGGCTGAACATGCTCGTCATATAATGCCCAAACTTATCGACCCCCATCAAAGGCAGGTGGCGCAGTGCCTTGCCTCCTACCCTGAGCGCTCGAAGCGTTTGCGGTTTATGCTGATGCATCTGCGCGATGCAGGCCTCAGTCGCAATGATTTTCTTGTCACTGAACAGCTGATTACTCCAACAGTGGTCCCCGTCGGCATGGGTATTGACGACGATTTCAATCGGCGAGCTGCGGATGATGGGCGCGGCGAAGCGCAGCATTTCGCGGGTGAAGTTCAAATCCCAGCAGGTATCGACTAAAACGCTTTTTCCGTGACAATCGATCAAACCGATATTGGTCTCGCCCCAAGAACCATTGGGTACCATCCAGGCATAACTGGAGGCCCCCAGCTCATACAGGCCTTCCTGGTAGAGAGGAGCCTCTCCAAAGCGAGTCAACGGCCGCCCTGGCCCAGTGAGCCACTTTGCTTTCATGTTCAGTCCTTATGGTAACAATGTGAGTGAACCGTGGCGCATCATACACACCCGGGAGTGTCGCAGTCATGGTTTTGTGTGTTGCAGAGGCGGCGTCTTGCCAGCGCTACCTGAAAGCGTCCATTATCCAGCATTCTCGTCGCTCGCATCATTCAACAAGATTAGCAAATGGATCGCGTATGCAATACCGTAAATTAGGCCGCACTGGCCTCGACATCAGCCTGATCGGCTTGGGCACCATGACCTGGGGCAATCAAAATACTCAGGAAGAAGGCTTTGCGCAGATGGATTATGCGCTGGAGCGCGGCATCAACTTTTTCGATACGGCCGAAATGTATGCTATTCCGCCCGCCAAAGAACGTTTCGGCAGCACCGAAACCATTATTGGCCACTGGTTCGCCAGTCGGGGCAAACGTGACCAAGTCATTTTGGCCAGCAAGATTTCAGGGCCGGGATTCGATTGGCTGCGCGGCGGCCAAGGTCAAATCAACCGCAAATCCATCGAGGTAGCCTTGGAGGATAGTCTGCGTCGCTTGCAAACCGACTACATCGACCTGTACCAGCTGCATTGGCCGAATCGCGGCTCTTACCACTTCGGCCGCCAGTGGAGTTTCCACCCCAAGTTCGACGTGAAAGCCGAAGAAGCCAATTTTGTGGAAGTGCTGGAAACCATCGCAGCGCTCATTAAAGCAGGCAAGATCCGGCACTTTGGTTTATCTAACGAAACCGCCTGGGGCCTTTGCAAGTGGCTGCAGCTCGCAGAACAACTTGGCTTACCCCGCCCAGCCTCGATTCAGAATGAATATTCACTTTTGTGCCGTCTGTTTGAACCGGATCTCAGTGAGATCGCATTAAACGAGGACTGTGGCCTGCTTGCCTGGTCACCTCAGGCGCGCGGCATTATCAGTGGTAAATACCTGCATGGCGCTCGCCCAGCAGGCGCCCGGCTGTCCATCGAAACACGCCCGGAGCACCGCAGCAACCCCATCGTCGATGCCGCTGTCAGCGCTTATCTGGAGCTTGCCCAGCAGCGGGGTCTGGATGTCTGCCAAATGGCCGTCGCCTTTGTGAACAGCCGACCATTTGTTTGCTCGACACTGATCGGCGCCACCTCGATGGAGCAATTGAAAAATGGGATTGATGCCATCGAACTTGAGCTCCCCACAGAAGTGCTGCAGGGCATCGAACAGATACGCCGGCAATTTCCGATGCCCTATTAAGCTAGACTCGAGTACGCCCTTAGAAGGGCGTGCCCATAAACACACGGATCACCGAACCGAACTCGTTGTATTGGTAGCCCACACCCACGCGTTCGATTTCGGTGAGCCAAACATCCAGCGGTTTGGGCGCAAATAAAGACACGCCAAGCTCAATGATGAGGTCTTGCGCCACACTGCCATTGAAGCGATCGACATAATCGATGCCGTTATAACTCCAGGCACTCAAGCCATAGTAAGTGAGTACCGTCTGTGTCCCGAAGACCTCAAAATCCGTGGTGCTTTTATAGTCGAATCCAGTCAGCAGCTTCACATAGTTATCGCGTTCATCCGATTTGAACGTGCTGGCGCCGGCCCATAGGATTTTATTGACCCAGACATGGTCCGCCATGGCCGCTTTGTAGTATTTTCGGCTGTGCAGACCGGTGGAATAAACATGCGCATCTTCCTTGGTTGAGAAGTTCTTACTCAATCCCCAGTCGATATGAGGAATCAGCTCCCAGTCGGGTTTGTAGTAATAAATCTTCTCAAGCCCAGGCAAAATGGTCAGCGTGCCAATTGAGCTG
>JBFHRI010000191.1:0-6023 GCA_041591755.1 Oleiphilaceae bacterium | reverse complement strand
TCTCTCTAACAAACGGGGCCGCACCGCGTCTGGCGTAGAACGAGGCGGTTGCGTCTCATTCTAGGGACGGGGTTTAACCAGCGCCAAACTAGAAACCAGAAGTAATGCAAAACCTGCAGTTTAATCGCCCCTGTAATAAATCCACAGAAGCGGTCCGATCTGATCCAACCACACAACCGTGTCCACTGCGCCCGCCGCAAGCGCAACTTTAGGCATGGCAGGGGCCTCTGCTGAAGTTGGGTCCAGCTCTATTAGAGCTCTACACGCCTGGGAGAAAGAAGACATGACATACAATTGAACAGTGCGAAGCAGAAGGGTGGCGTGACTCGTAACGCTAAGTGGATTGGGAGTGCAGTCAGCGAAGCGCTACTCTCTTACAGAATGCCAATAAAAACGCTTGGCGTTTTTGAAAGCCTGGCGCAGATCAGGTGACGGTCGATACTCAAACTGTTCGATCATCCAGTCTTGAATGCGCTGCCAAGCCTCTTCGAACTCGTGCTTATTCAAGCTCACTTCGCGCTTCTTCGGAATACCATTAACGGTGATCTGTACTGTAAGCGCTTCATAGGGTGCGCGATCAGCCCGCTTTCGGTAGACCCGACGCAAACCTCGTACTCGTCCCTCTTCGTCGAACAAACGATTCATCCACAGCTGTTTCTTTAACAGCTTCGCTTTCTTGATTTCTTGCAGGCGCTTTACATGGGCTTGTGCGTCCAATAGACCTTGTTTGGTCAGCGGATAGTACGCTTGCGTACGGGTCATTTTATCCCATACGCGATAACGCTCTGGCGCGATTTTGTTTGGATGTAGCAAGATACTCATAAGCTAAAGTCTGACACGAACACCAATCAGGCATTTTCACGAGATTAGTACCACTAAGTCCCCTCTAAGTTCCGCGAGAAGCTAATGATAACTAAAAAGAAGGGAATTTAATGGCGGTGAGGGAGGGATTCGAACCCTCGATACGCTATTAACGTATACACACTTTCCAGGCGTGCTCTTTCAACCGCTCAGACACCTCACCGAGATCAGGCAGCACCCATCTATGGGCCCCCTGTATTGAGGGGCGCTACTCTAATGCAGCCGTGGGGCAAATGCAACCACTGCACCGCGCTTAGCGGGCTCGATAAACGATCCCTGGGCGGCAATGAATCATTTCGTATTTGTCGCTCAAGTGACTCAGTGATTCCGAGGCGCCTAACACCAAATAGCCCCCCGTCACAATCACCGAATGCATCCGTCGCAATATGTCCAGTTTAAGTTCAGGGGAAAAATAGATCAGTACATTGCGACAAAACACGATGTCGAACTTACGTCCCAAGCGGGCGAAATTATCCATCAGGTTCAGCGAGCGAAACTCAACGCAATCAGCAATCGAACGTTTGACCTGCCACTGATGATTGTTTATCCGAGTGAAGTGCCGCTGCAGACGATCTTCACTCATCCCGCGGCTTAGCGCGAGCGATTCATATACACCCTTGGTGGCCGCATTGAGTGCCGAGGATGAAATATCGGTTGCCACGATTCGTACACCACCGTTTAGCCGTGCTTTGCGCTCGGCTTTCGCCTCTTCCGCACACATGGCTAACGAATAAGGCTCTTGCCCCGTTGAACATGCCGCTGACCATAGATTTAGTGGACGGGAGAAGCCCGCCAATTCCTCAATCTCTTTGAACAACGTGTCCTTGAGAATCTGATAAGGATGATTGTCACGAAACCACAAGGTCTCGTTGGTCGTCATGGCATCGACGACGGCTTCTCGCAAACCCCCACCACCAGGCGAACGCATACGCAGCACCAGTTCGCCCAAGCTGCTGATTGCAAATTGGTCACAGAGTCCCTTCAAGCGACTGTCAACCAGATAATGCTTATTGTCTCCCAACAATATCCCACAGGCGTCCTGTAAAAACTGACGAAACGCCTCGTACTCCTCTTTCGATTTGGCTAGCCGCATCAATCCTTACCTTGGGCGGAACTCTCAGGAAGAAGCTTCAGCCAAAGAGTCGATAATTTCCATCACCCTTTCCGCCAACTCATCGGGACTAAACTTAGCCATGAAGTCATCGGCCCCAACCTTTTCCACCATCGCTTTGTTAAACACCCCGCTTAGCGAGGTATGCAACATAATATAGAGGCCCGCCAGTCGGGGGTCTCGCTTGCAATTCGTGGTGAGGGTGTAGCCGTCCATCTCAGGCATTTCAACATCTGATATCATCATGGCGATATGCGTTTTCAGGTCATCTCCGTTTTCGACCAGACTCTTCAAGTAATTCAGCGCTTGCAAACCATCGTTGCGCAATTCCACCTCAAGGCCAATCGCTTGCAAACAGTTCTGAATTTGTTTGCGAGCAACAACTGAGTCATCAACCACCAAAACCTTTCTCGACAGCGGTAATTTGGTGCGTGCACTCGCTTTCTCGATCAAACTGGCGTCCAGCGCTTCTTCTATCGGAGCGACCTCCGAAAGAATCTTCTCGACGTCAATTATTTCGACCAAGCGGTTGTCGATTCGCGTCACTGCGGTCAAGTAGTTAGAACGTCCGGCACCCTTCGGTGGTGGATGAATCTCTTCCCAATTCATATTGACAATACGCTCGACGCCACCCACCAGGAACCCCTGGGTTTTACGATTGTACTCAGTAATGATGATAAAACTATTCTGGATGCGGGACTCAGGCACCGCAGGCTGGCCGGTTGCCATGCCCATATCCATGATGGGAATGGTACCGCCGCGAATATGCGCGACCCCCCTCACCACCGGATGACTGTGCGGTATCGTGGTCAATTTAGGACACTGTAGGACCTCTTTTACTTTGAACACGTTAATACCGTATATTTGTGCTCCGTGTAACTTAAACAGCAACAACTCGAGTCGATTCTGCCCGACCAGCTGGGTGCGCTGATTGACACTATCCAGAATCCCCGCCATAGCGATCCCCTAATTAAATTGACTCAACTACCCCCGTTCACACCTCTTTCAAATATGCTTACGGCCCAATAATTGCACGATCTTTTCGCACACCCAGCGCTACGTGATATAGACACTGTAACGCAGGACCATAAAACAGACTGAAACACCGTGTGGATGGCAGCCTCTATGATTACCCAAAGAATAGGACAGATTGCGAAAATTCATAGCATTTTTTTGTCTTTGATCGCGACGATCGCTTTGGCATCCAACTCGCCTTCCAATACGCAACAAATCGACAATTTTCTGTCACACGTAAAAGCGGAACTCGCGGCAAAAGGTTACCGGGTTGAGCTCAACACCGGCAATTTTGGTCCACTCATCACCGAGCGTTCCTGCATGAACCCTCTCGCCATTAAGTTGACGACCGAGCCACTTCAGCAGCAACGCAACACTGTTGAACTTCGCTGCGAGAGTAACGAACCCTGGCGCCTGTATCTTAATGTTGAAATCCACCTGTATGACCAGGTCGTCGCAGCCGCACGAAACATCCCGCGCAATACGCGCATCACGCCCGCCGACCTCATGACGCAGGAACATATCATCAATAAAAGCCACTACACGAGCTACCGCGAAATCGACGCCATCGTGGGCATGGTTGCCAAACAAACACTGCGCGAAGGCGCGATCGTACAGCCACGACAACTCAGCGCTCCAGAGCTGGTCAAACGCGGTGATCGTGTGGTGATTGTGGCAGACAATGGCCGCGTCGCGATTAAAATGAATGGCGTCGCCCTAGAGGATGGTCGCAAAGGCGAACAAATATCCATCAAAAATCTTAGCTCCTCACGCATCGTTAAGGGGTATGTTAGCGAAATGGGCGTAGTAAACGTGGTACTCTAAGCGCAGACCTCTATGCGGCGGTAAGCATGCATAACAAAATGCGCTTGGCTCTTTGAAAATTCACACAAATGAAGGGCAAAAGGGCTAAAGTTTTTGAGACTTCAGCCGATACTCCTAGCAATAGTCAGTCTTAGGCATGTAATCATGACAATCGACATCAATAATCTCGGCAACAATCGCTCTGAAGGCTTGCGCCGCAGCAGTGGTGACAAGACGGTCAAGCAGGAAAGTGCTGGCACTGCGTCAAGCAAAACCAGTTCTGAGTCCGCCAGCCAGCCCAGCACCAGCGTCAGCCTGAGCAGTGCAGCGCGTAACCTGGCGCAGATCGAAAGCGAACTTAAAGGCTTGCCCGAAATCGATCAGCAGCGTGTCGATGCCATTCGCACAATGTTGTCTGAGGGCAAATATCAGATGGACTTTCAAAGACTGGCACAGAAAATGCTCGATATGGAGAGTTAACACACTCTCCTGGAGCATCCACAATGGAAAAGTTTATCGAGCTGCTGAGCAAACTCTTGCATCAGGACTTAGCCGAACTCGACACACTCTCCCGCCTACTCGATGATGAAAAAGACGCGGTACGCAGACGCGACGTCGCCCAATTACAACAGCTGGCAGACGCCAAGCAAAAACTGATTGGCAATCTCGAGCAACGCGCTAAAAACAAAGCCACCCTGCTAGCAAAATCCCCCCTTAAAGTGCGGCCGGGCGAAGTTCGGGATAAGCTGGCCAGCCTAAACAATGCAGAGCTGCTTAAGTTATGGGACGAAGCCTATAAATCGATGGCGCACTGCAAGCAGCGCAACCTGCTTAACGGCAAAATTATTTCCTTATCTCTACAACGCACCCATCGTCTAATGGATTTGTTGCGCGGGCAAGGCAATCAGGTCACCACCTACGGTAACAAAGGCAATAGCCAACACGCCAGTGGAAGTACCACCATCGCTAGAGCTTAATTAAGGCCTAGCGCCGGAGGCCTAAACAGCGTCGTTTTGACGCTGTTTTTCAGTCAGGGCGCGTTTGCGCTGGCGATTCGTCTCCATCACCTCACTGACCTCTGCGCCAATATGTGCCTGACCGCGCTGCCGCGCTAAACTTAATTGGCGCTGACGCTCCCGAAAACGCGCCAATTGCTCCGGCGTATGCCGGTCGAAACACTGGGGACATTGCACCCCTTCCTCAAACTGAGGGTGGGCTTTGTCCTGAGCAGAAATCGGCTGGCGACAACCGTGGCACAACTCAAACTCGCCCTTCTCTAAGCGATGATTCACTGCCACACGATTATCGAAGACAAAACAGTCCCCCTGCCAAAGCGTCTCCTCCTCCGGCACCTCTTCTAAATACTTGAGAATGCCACCTTTGAGGTGATACACCTCATCAAAGCCCTGCTCCTTTAAATACGCAGTAGACTTCTCACATCGAATGCCACCAGTACAGAACATGGCCACCTTTTTGTGCTTGGCTGGATCAAGAGTACGGCCGACGTAGTCGGGAAACTCCCTAAAGGTGTCAATACCTGGATCGATTGCGCCCTTGAACGTCCCCAAACCCACCTCGTATTGATTACGCGTATCGATCAATACCACTTCCGGATCGGAGATCAGTGCGTTCCAATCCTTGGGCTCCACGTAGGTGCCGACCACACGCGTCGGATCGATTCCCTCGACCCCCATGGTCACGATCTCCCGCTTTAGCTTTACCTTGGTACGGTAGAATGGATTTTCTTTCTCATAAGAAAGCTTGTAGTCGATATCCTGAAACCGCGGATCCAACTTTAAGAACGCCAGAAATCCCTCGACTGCCTCAGCTGAACCCGCAATGGTTCCATTGAGCCCTTCCTGCGCTAGCAAAATGGTTCCGCGGATACCCGCAGATTCCAGCTGGGAATACACCGACTCTCGCAACTCACGAAAATCTGGCAGCGCCACGAAACGATATAAAGCACACACCACCACAGACATAAAAACAGATCACTCACTAATTGAAAATGCAGCGGCGCAATTGTAGCAGTTCTATCCAGTGCTCACGAACATCGTTCTCGCATCTTTCCTCCTGACCACTATATTTAGTTCGAGCCAAACCATTCAACATGCCGCAGAAAACCGCTGCGCCACCATCCTAATCCAACAGCGCTTACACGACAAAAGCATTGCATTTTTCTATTCTGGGCATCAGATTTGCTAACGGATTTCATGACATTTAACTAGGCGAC
>JBFHRI010000190.1:0-6054 GCA_041591755.1 Oleiphilaceae bacterium | reverse complement strand
GGTGACTGAAATTGATCCGATCTGCGCCATGCAAGCCTGTATGGACGGCTACGAAGTCGTATCACCGTACATCAACGGCATTAATACCCAAACCTTGGATTGCATCGACAAGCAGTTGCTCGGCACGACTGATTTGCTGGTGACGACCACTGGTAATATCGACGTTTGCGACCGCTTCATGTTGCAATGCCTGAAGAATGGCGCAGTGGTGTGTAACATCGGCCACTTCGACAGCGAGATCGACACCGCCTTTATGCGCAAAAACTGGGAATGGGAACAGGTCAAGCCACAGGTGCATAAAGTGTATCGCAACCGCGCCACCAATGATCACCTGATCCTGCTTTCGGAAGGCCGTTTGGTGAACCTGGGCAATGCCACGGGCCACCCCTCACGCATCATGGATGGCTCCTTTGCTAACCAGGTGCTGGCACAGATCTATCTGTACGAGCGCAAGTTCGCTAACCTGTTGGAAGGCGAAAAGAAAGATAGCTTGTATGTCAAAGTCCTGCCGAAGAAGCTCGATGAAGAAGTGGCGGCCGAGATGGTACGTGGATTCGGTGGCGTGATTACGCGTATGACCCCGGCACAGTCCAAGTACGTCAACCTGCCGGTTGAGGGGCCGTTCAAGCCAGAGTCGTATAAGTACTAAGCACGTAGCGCCTCGCAGTCATTGAAGTGTGCCGCGACAAAACCCTGAGTTGCTTGTAGGTCGGACTTTAGTCCGACCGTAGGCCACTCGGGGTTTTGGCGGCCCATCAAAATCCGAGGTGACGGCCGATGTCGGACTAAAGTCAGACCTACAGCTAAAGCATCCAAAGACAGTTTTTTGGAACGATATAGCGACTTCCGTTTGTACTAAAAACGCTAGAAAATCTAACCACGCAAATCCAAACCCAGAGCAGATACCACGATGCAAAGCCAACTACAGTTCAAAAAGCGTTTCAGTTTTGAGTTCTTCCCGCCCAAGACCGAAGCTGGCATGGAAAAGCTACAGAGCGTGCGCGATGAGCTGGCGCGCAGAATGCCGGACTTCTTCTCAGTCACCTTTGGCGCCGGCGGCTCTACGCAGGATCGCACACTGGACACTGTTTTGCGCTTTCAGGATCAGGGTATTGCGACCGCGCCGCATCTTTCTTGTGTCGGCTCGACCAAACAAAATATCGCTAAACTGCTGAATCAATATATTGAAAAGGGCGTAAATCGTATCGTCGCATTGCGGGGCGACCTGCCTTCTGGCATGGGGGCTGCCGGAGAACTGCGCTATGCCAATGAGTTGGTCAGCTTCATTCGAGAACATAGTGGCGATCACTTCAATATCGAAGTCGCGGCCTACCCCGAATTCCACCCTCAAGCACCTAACGCTGAAGCGGACCTGCTGAACTTCAAGCGTAAGGTAGAAGCTGGCGCCAATAGTGCGATCACACAGTACTTTTTTAATGCGGATGCCTATTTCAACTTCATCGATCGGATGGAGAAACTTGACATCAATATTCCAGTAGTGCCCGGAATCATGCCCATTACTAACTATTCGAAGTTGGTGCGTTTCAGTGATATGTGCGGCGCCGAGATTCCACGCTGGATTCGTAAGCGCCTCGAAGCCTATGGTGATGATATCGTCAGTATCGAGCAGTTTGGCGCAGAAGTCGTCACCGCACTGTGCGCGCAGCTGCTCGACCAAGGCGCGCCAGGACTGCACTTCTATACGCTTAATCAGGCCGAAGCAAGCTTGAAGATATGGGACAACCTGGGTCTGTCGAATGACGAGAAACAAGCGTTCTAAGTCATCGCCACTCAGAACGCGACTATTCTTCGAAACGCGCGAGTCGCGAGTGATCTGAAAACAAGCGCCCCCCGTATAAGCAAGGGACATCTGGTGATAAAACACTAAGGCCTGCTTTGCGGAACGCTTGTTCGGCAGTGCACGCACACATCCTCTGGCCCGATTCCGTAATTCCGGGCACGCGGCGTTTATTTAGTGGGTTAAGGCCGATTGTCAAACGCTGTTTAATAAAGCATGTTCTCGTACCGGCTTCGCCGGCTAGTGAAGCGTCCGCTGAAGGTAATTGAATGAGGTCAGCCCGGTAAGTCGCGTCGGCATGCCACTTTTATCGGACACTTTCTCTTTAGATGATGTAGGAGTGTGGTTGTGTTCAAAAAATCGCTGTCAGCTCAACTGTCCGTTTATTTAAGTCTTGTTATCTCAGTCACGTTGATCGTTGGAGGCATCATCATTTCAACGTCGGTGGCAAAGCGCTTTAACAGTGCGGTTGATCGCGAGATGAGTGAAATCATCTCTAGCAGCCGGCTTACAGTGCAGGCGTTTTATCAGCAACTCAGCACAAGCGTGGAGCAGCTCTCAGCCGTGTTTGGCGAAATGTTTCCTGGGGAATTTCGACGCGACACTTTCGAAAAAGTTGAAGTAGCAGGTGCAATGCTCCCCAATATTCTCTCGGGTGGTCGCACCCTAGCAGGAAATTTCACCGAAGTTGACCGCTTTGCCGAAATCACTGGAGGCAATGCCACGGTGTTCGTACGCCATGGCGACGACTTTGTACGGGTCGTCACTTCGGTCAAGAAGCGAGATGGCTCTCGCGCTGTCGGAACCTCGCTGGATCGCTCATCGCCGGCTTACCAGGCAATACGCTCTGGGCGCCCTTTCACCGGCAAGGTCGTTCTCTTCGGACTACCGTTTATTACTAACTATACCCCTTTAACAGACACGACTGGCGAGATTATTGGAGCCCGCTATATCGGGATCGGCTACGCCAACGCGATCGAGGATATTCAGAGCAAGCTTGCTCGCCTGGCAATCGGTGAAAGTGGGCACATGTTCGTGATCAGTAAGAACTTGGGCACAGATGAGCCGAAGCTAATCGTTCATCCTCAGATGCAGAATTTGTCGGCCACTCAAGCGTTCGACAACGCGACAAAACTGAGATTACTCGAAGAGCAATCGGGCACGCTCACCTATACCCCACTCGCGGGTAACGCTAAGGAGCCGTGGGTCGCCTATTTTCAGCAGGTTCCAGAACTCGACTGGGTGATCGCCGCCACCATGCCATTGAGCGAGGTCAATAGCGCACGCAACGAGATAATCCAAGCCATGGTCATTATCACAGTGCTACTGATTACAACTGTTGTGTTGGCACTGGTAATCATTTCTAAGCGAATGGTCGGCACGCCTCTACAAGACATCGTGCAGCACATGGCCACCATCGCTAAAGGAGACTATACCCGCAAGATTCGCGTCAATCGCGTCGATGAGATCGGTTTATTACAATCATCGCTAAACCAAATGCAGCACGAAATGAAACACGTCGTCTCAGATATTATTGACGCCTCGATCGAGCTGGCAAGCGCCTCTCAACAGCTGTCGGATGCCAGCGGCCAGGTCGCTGAAGCATCCCAGCAACAAAGCGATGCCGCCACCACCATGGCATCAACGATCGAAGAGATGACTGTCAGTATCGATCGCCTGTCTGAAAACGCTGAGGAGGCGCAAGGCCTGTCTTCTTCTTCTAACGACAAATCAAAACAGGGCGTGGTCGTCATTAGGCAAGCCGGCGAGGAAATGCAGAAAATTTCCAGCACCGTCACCAATGCAGCCAAAGAAATCAGTGAGCTGGGCGAGCTGTCTGGTCAGATCTCTTCCATCATCCAAACCATTCAGGCGATTGCTGATCAAACCAATCTACTTGCTCTAAACGCCGCCATTGAAGCCGCCCGTGCAGGTGAGCAGGGCCGCGGCTTCGCCGTGGTTGCGGACGAAGTCAGAGGTTTGGCCGCCCGGACTTCAACCTCTGCCCAAGAAATCACTTCCACCATCGACCGAATACAAGAAGGTACCCGAAACTCAGTAAAAACCATGCAGGATGGAGTGCGCCAAGTGGAATATGGTGCAACGCTGTCTGCACAAGCGGGCGATGCCATCCATGAAATACAGGCGGGTTCCGCCAGAGTATTGGAAGTCTTCACCGATATCTCCATCAACCTGCGCGAACAGGCCCAAGCCAATACAGACATCGCCAAGAGTGTCGAAGATATCGCTCAAATGACTGAAACCAACTCCAGCGCGGCGCAACAAGTTGCTGTCGCGGCCAGCGAGCTGACTAAGATGGCGTCACACCTGAAACAGCTGGCGGCAAATTTTCGTGTCAGCTGAACGCACGTCGAACGATTAATCGTGCCGATGGGGATGACTTTCATCCCAGCCTGAAAGGGCATTACACTGCTTTTATTCTGGTGAGGAACCGCGAACCGGACAATTAAATCGAGACAGGTCACTGGGGCCTAATCGGCTCCAGTGGCCAAGTCCTGGGCGAGTGAGTAAGCGACTGTACTCGCGCCCCCACAGTGATCAGGTCCTTACTCCGTTTCCTCTGCGGGTGTCACCTTCGTTTCGGCGATGGCGGGGGGCCCGCTAATTTTCAGTCGATTGGAGGGAATGTCCTTGAGCAATAGTGCCAAGTTTGCGCACTCCTGCTCCATGGCTCCGCCTTTGCCCTGCACAGCCAGATCCATCAGTTTATGCAACTGCTGCAACTGATAGCAAAACTCATCAAACATCAATGCGATATGCTCGACTTCTTGATAGTCGCTGGCATTGGACTGTTGCACGATACTTTTCAACCAGTCGCGCAAACTGTCCGTAAAAAGCCCTGATTGTTTAATCGTTTCACTGAGCTGATTGACCATTAAAACAACTTGCTGACTGCGCTTGCATACATTTTTCTGGCATAGCTTTTGGCTAAAGGCTTCAGCGAGTTGATACCAGTGAATCAGAATCTTTTGGAGTACCAACAGAAAGTGAACCAAGGGCGAGATGTTGTCGTTCTTCACCATTCGGGTTGGGCCCTGACGAGAGGCCTGCATCAAGCGAAGAAATGCGCCATGAATCTCTTTAGGAAACACATGACTGTTCATTTGCACAATGGGGATTAAATCCCGAATGTGATAGCCCGCAGGCTTCAAGCGATTGTGGAAGATCGCGTTGATCGTATCCACCAACGCAATTAACTGGCCTTCGAGTGAGAGTGCCTCGCGCGTTTTACCTTGGGGATAACCGGTGCCATCGAGACGCTCATGATGTTCAAACACGGCTCTGCCCACATTCTTGGACAGGCCCGGCACCATATCCAAAAACACCTTGCCGATCGCCACATGTCCTTGTAATAGTCGCCACTCCTCGCGCGTCAATTGTCCCGGCTTGTTGACTAACAGGGGGTCGATGTTGAGAAGACCCGCATCGTGCATTTGGGTGGCTACAAATACCACGTGCGTACTCGCGTCATCCAAACCCATTTGAGTACATACAGACAGTGCCAAACCGCTGGTAATCAACGCATTGCGATAAACGATGGGCAATCGTTCACGCAGCACGGTCAGCTTTTGTGTGACCAGCGGAAACTCACTCAATCGGATACAGTGTCGCGCCAGCACTTTGCTGAAATCTGGCGCAATCGGGAGCCCAATCGCCGCATATTGACGGCTGATCGAATGCACCTCATCGTGCAAGGTCTTGGGCGTAATGATTTTCTCGAGGTTCACCTGCATCTCGAGCGGTGTGGAAAGTTTAAAGCGCGCAATCTTGTTAGCGATTTCTGGTGTCAGCAGCGTACCCTTGGGCACGATGACAGCACCTTTGTCGCTATATACATCTTCGGTCGTTAGAACCCGATTGCCTTTGTTGACTTCAACCAAATGGTCGGCATAGTGATTACGACTATCCTGAAGGGACGCATCCATGATTGACTTCTTCTACCCTGGTATTGGTGGCTACACGTGAGCCATAAGATATGGCATCGAATCCACTCAAGGATAGCTGTTAATCGTATGAAATGTGTAACCAAAAAGTATAAAAAAATCAGTGCGTAATTAGGGCCTACAAAGTGGAAGAAACAGTTGCGATGCAATCTTGCCTTTTTGGCTCTTGCAAGATCGAATGATGTCTTTAGCAAGCCCCAAGAGACATCCGTGCGAAGCCTGTGAAGAACCCTGATTAATCAATCCGAGAGGTAGTTTGGGGTCAGAGTAAAAACTCTTAGTTTTTACTCT
>JBFHRI010000189.1:0-6125 GCA_041591755.1 Oleiphilaceae bacterium | reverse complement strand
TCTCGAAATGGATATCGAGCGCAAGATCGATGAGGCGCAGATTCAGCAGTCGAGTGATGCGATCGTCGCGCTTATTGAGCGGGAAATCGAGCGAGGTATTCCAAGTGAGAAAATCCTGCTTGCCGGTTTTTCGCAGGGCGGGGCGGTGGTCTATCACTGTGCATTAAGTTACGACAAACCGCTGGCAGGCATCCTCGCGCTTTCGACTTATTTTGCCACCTGGAAGACGCTTAATTTCCACGCCGCCAACCAAGGCATTCCCGTGCATCTGTTTCATGGCCTGCATGACGATATCGTGTTCGAAGAAATGGGCCTCACCGCCTGCCGTGTGCTCAGTGAAAAAGGCTTCGAGCCGCAGTATCGAACTTATGCGATGGGGCATGAGGTGTGTATGGACGAGGTGCGGGATTTATCGAAGGTGATAGAGGATTTGCTCGATTAATGGGGGCTCACAAAAGCCGCAGATCTTAAATTCCTACGCTCGTGCGCGAACGGCAAGCTGTCGAAGGTTCGCGCTCAACCCAGCAAACAGAATGGCCAGTGTCGCTGGCTTGCTCTCCGACCTGGGTGCCTGCGGGGCTGTGCCCCAAACACCCCATAATCGTCAGATTTTTTTACAAATTCGAAAATATTACGTTTGAATACATTAATTAAAACAAATGCTTGCTGATCTGGCATGAAATGTGCGTTTAGCTCCTTTCTGGTTTTGTGGTACAGGTAACGTAATCAAATAAAAGGAGATTTCAATCATGGCAAACAAGCGGTTAGTAAGCCTTATCGCGGCCACGATGCTTAGTGCGGGTGCGCAAGCAGCAGTAATTTTTCAAGACAATTTCGATTCAGAAGCCGGCGCCCCAGGCGTCACGCAACTGAATTACAACGCATTTGCCAATTGGACGGTGTCTCATGGCACGGTCGATGTGGTCGCGATGCCCAACGGTTATGGTATTTCCTGCGCTGGCGGTTCAGGCAAGTGTGTGGACATGGACGGATCAACGAATAATGCCGGTCGACTCACCAGCAACGCATTCACTTTGAGCGCAGGGACTTACACCTTGAGTTTCGACGTTTCGGGTAACCAGCGTGGTGGCAACACCGACACGATGCGTTTTAGGCTCGACGGCTTCGTCAATGAATTAGTGACCTTGGCCTGGAACGCGCCCTGGCAGACCATTTCGCGCACGTTCACCGTGAGCAGCGACACCACAGAATCCATTATTTTTAACCACCGCGCTGGAGACAACGTTGGTATCATGCTGGATAACGTTGTGTTGAGATCCGTTGCCGTCGCCGAGCCAGCTACACTGACGCTGCTGGGTCTGGGTCTGGCAGGTCTCGGTTTTGCGCGCCGTCGTAAAGTCTGAGTCGAGATGTAAAGTAAGCGGGACCAGGGTTGTCCTTCAGTCAATGGCAACGCCATTAGTTGATCAGGAATGCCCCCCTGTGTCCCGGTTCATCCAGCTGAGCATGCCCTGACCGGCCTTCCAGCCGGTAGCAAAACATCCAGTCAATAGATAGCCGCCGGTAGGCGCTTCCCAGTCCAGCATCTCTCCAGCCACAAAGACACCGGGCCGCTCACGCAGCATTAGGCGTTCATCAAGTGCCTCAAAGCAAACCCCGCCGGCACTGCTAATCGCCCCTTTGATATCGAAGGGCTGACCCAGTTGCAGGGGGAGTTGTTTAATGGTTGCGGCCAATAGTGCCGGATCGCGCATTTGTTCTGCGCTCAGTACTTCGCGCAGCAAAGCGGCTTTTAGGCCATCGATGCCGGCTTTGTCTTTTAAGTGTTTGCTCAAGCTGCGGCTGCCCTGGGCCTGCGACAGACGTTCGCGCAGTTGTGATGCCTCTCGCCCCGGATTCAAATCCAGCCATAGGGTGGCATGACCTTGCTGCGCGATGGTCTCTCGCAGTGGCGCGGATAAGGCATAAATCAAACCGCCCTCAATGCCCTCAGGCGTCACCATCAGCTCGGCTTGATGCCAGTCGCCATCGGGCAGTCTTGCTCGCACCGCTTTGACGGGCTGGCGCGCAAAGTGCTCACGAAAATACGGGCTCCACGCGACCTGAAAACCGCAGTTGCTCGGACGCAAGGGGGCGAGCGGGACATTTTGCGCCTGTAACAGTGGCCACCAGCGACCATCGGAGCCGAGTTGGGGCCAACTGGCACCGCCCAGGGCAAGTAGGGTGCAGGGGCTTTCGATCGTTCGCTGACCCTCGGGTGTCTCAAACAGCAAGGCACTGTCTTGCCAGCCCAACCAACGCCAACGCATCTGAAATTTCACGCCCAAGCCGCGCAGGCGTTGCAGCCAGGCGCGTAACAAGGGGGCCGCTTTTTTATCGCGCGGGAAGATGCGTTGCGAGCTGCCGACAAACGTTTCTATGTCCAAACCATGCACCCACGCGAGTAACTGCTCCGGACCAAAACTTTCCAGCAAGGGTGTCATGTGAGTAGCGCGCTCGGCATAGCGGCTGATAAAGCGCGGCAGTGGCTCGGCGTGGCTGATATTCAAGCCGCCAATTCCGGCGCGTAGCAGTTTGCGTCCGGCGCTGGGCATGGCGTCATACACGTCGACCACAACGCCGGCTTGTGCCAGCACTTCGGCCGCGATCAGTCCGGCGGGGCCGGCGCCAATAATACAGGCGCTTTCGGGTGAATGAGTTGAGGACATTAAGGCACACACAAAGAAATTAGCCGCCCATCTTAAACGGCATGGTGCGTGAAGACGAGCCTTGCCAGCTACTCCTTTTGGGCAATAACACCGCAGCACGCTTCTCATTAAACTAAATGAGAATAATTGTTAAATGAAAAGAGAGGGCAATAAGGTGACGCTGGCAGAACTCGAACGCGGTCAGACCGCAGTCATTCATAAACTCTCCGCCGCTCAGGAGCTCGGAGCGCGTTTGCAGCACTTGGGTTTGATCCCGGGTCTTAGGGCCTCGGTGTTGCGTAGAGCCCCTTTGGGTGATCCGCTACAAGTAGAAGTTGAAGGGACCTTGTTGAGTATTCGACGTTGTGACGCACAGGCAATCGAGGTGCTCTCTGAATGAACACGACGTCCCATGCGCAGCCTCCCAAGACGATCAAGATCGCCCTGGCGGGCAATCCGAATTGTGGCAAGACCACAGTATTCAATGCGCTCACCGGCGCGCGGCAAAAGGTCGCTAATTGGGCGGGCGTGACCGTCGAAAAGAAAAGCGGCCTGTTTAGCCACGCGGGCCAACGCTATGAGGTCGTGGATTTACCTGGTACCTATGCCCTCGATAGCAGTGATGCCGGTATCGATGAGCAGATTGCGCGGCGCTTCCTGCTGCAGGAGCAACCCGATCTGATTATCAATGTGGTGGATGCCAGCAACCTCAAACGTCATCTCTTACTGACTCAGGAGCTACTAACGCTAGGATTGCCTTGCATCGTGGTCTTGAACATGCTCGATGTGGCTCAGAAAAAGGGCCTCAATATCGACCCGACACAACTCTCCGACCGCCTCGGGGTGCCGGTGGTGACCTTGGTTGCGAGTCGTCAGCAAGGACTGGATACCTTACGCGAGGTCATTACGGCGCCGCGTCATCACACGTCACACCCCGCACCGCATAAGCTTGATATCGTCGCGCGCTACAACTGGGCGCGTGAGGTCACGCAGAATGTAAATACAGCCGCTTCCACCAAGCGTGATATCACTGCAAGCATCGATCGGGTGGTCCTCAATCGCTGGCTCGGCATCCCGATTTTTCTGGGTGTGATGTATTTGATGTTTAGTATAGCGGTCAATGTAGGGGCGGTGTTTATCGACTTTTTCGACATCCTGCTGGGCGCGATATTGGTCGATGGTTTGGGGCAAGTCCTCAGCTCCCTGGGGAGCCCTGAATGGTTGCGTACTGTTATGGCAGACGGCGTCGGTGGGGGGATTCAGTTGGTCGGCACCTTTATCCCCGTGATTGGATTTCTGTATCTGTGTCTTAGCGTGCTGGAAGATAGTGGGTATATGGCGCGGGCCGCTTTCGTCGTGGATCGGGTGATGACGGCCATTGGTTTACCGGGGAGTTGTTTTGTACCGTTGATTGTGGGCTTTGGCTGCAATGTCCCTGCGGTGATGGCCTCGCGTGCCCTGAGTCGGGAGCAGGACCGCTTGCTGACCATTGCGATGGCACCGTTTATGTCCTGCGGCGCGCGCTTGACGGTTTATGCGCTCTTCGCGGCGGCGTTTTTTCACGAGCAGGGTTCGAGCGTGGTGTTTGCCTTGTATCTGCTGGGCATCCTGATGGCCGTGCTCACCGGTTGGCTTTTTCGCAAAACCTTGTTTGCGGAGGCTACTACCAATTCGGTGCAAGAAATGCCCGCCTATCACTTTCCGGTGGCGCGGAATATTTTATTCAGTACCTGGCATCGTCTGATGGGCTTTGTGCGCCGCGCGGGGAAGACGATTATCATCGTGGTAACCCTGCTCACTGTGCTCAATTCGCTGTCGCTCGACGGCAGTTTTGGGCATCAGGACAGTCAGGGTTCCGTGCTGAGTGTGTTGGGTAAGACGCTGACGCCTGCACTGGCGCCGATGGGCGTGCACGAAGACAACTGGCCCGCTACGGTAGGCATCTTCACGGGCGTCTTTGCCAAGGAGGCGGTGGTCGGCACCTTGGATGCGCTGTATCAGGATGTGGCTGGGGCTAGCGTCGACGACGAAACGGCATGGAGCCTACCCCTGGCGGTCGCAGCAGCTTTTGCGTCGGTGCGGGATAATGCGCTTGGATTGACCGGCGCGCTGCTGGACCCTCTGGGACTCTCTGCGGTGCAAGCGGACCTGTCCGAACAGGGGGTTTCGGATACGGGCTTACAGGCGATGCAAAGCCTGTTCGTCAGTGCGTGGGCTGCATTTTGCTATCTTGTGTTCATCTTGTTGTATACGCCCTGCGTCGCCGTGCTGGGGGCGATGAATCGAGAATCAGGAGCAGGCTGGACCAGTCTGGTCGCGGCTTGGTCCACCTGGGTAGCGTACAGCACGGCGACGGTGCTGTATCAGCTCACTCAGTTGTCGCAGACACCGGTGTTCTCGGCACTGTGGATTACCGCGATGGGCGTGTTGATGTGGGGCGCCTTTCTGGGGCTGACACGACTCGGGCGCGCGCGTGTCTTTAGTGATTCGCGCCTGATCCCGCTGGTGTCGGTCGGGTAGATCCATCGCCCGGCGTGGCAGAAATGCCGCTCTAGTAGTCGCTACGATCCGTCTTCGCGCGCCAGGCGTCGAACACCGCGAGCCCCTCGGCGTGCGCCAGTTGTTGCAAGGGCAACTGGCGCTGTTCCGGGGGCTGTGCTAGTTCGGCATAAATGAACGCATCGGCAAAGCCAATCGCCGCCGCCTCGTCGATGGTGGCGGCATAGCAAAGGTGTGAAATACGCGCCCAGTAAGCCGCACTCAGACACATCGGGCAAGGCATGCAACTGGTGTAAAGTACGGCGCCGTCCAGATGAAAGCGCCTACTGTGCGCGCAGGCTTCGCGAATGGCATTCACTTCCGCATGCGCTGTGGGGTCGCAGTCCAGCGTCACCCGATTGTGGCCGCGCCCGATAATCTTGCCATCGGATACCACCACCGCACCAAAGGGCCCGCCGCCACAGCGCAGGGAATGCCAGGCCAGGGCAATCGCTTCTTGCATGAAACCCAAATCGCTGTCGGTAGGGCGCATGGCTTAGTACTCGCTATATTTTTTAGCGCTGCCGCGCACCAGGGCGGCAGGATATTTCGCCGCATTTTTCAGCATTTTCTGCTGCGCGACGGCAAGCAAGTCCACCCCAAGTTTGTCAGCCAGACGGATCAGATAGAGCAAGACATCGGCCATCTCATCCGCAATGGCCGCGCGTTGAGCGTCCGTGGGGGCCGCCGACTGGGCTTCGCTCAGCCATTGAAAGCACTCCAGCAGTTCGGCGGCTTCGACACTCAAGGCCATCGCTAGGTTTTTAGGCGAGTGGAACTGCTCCCAGTCTCGCGCTTGCGCAAAATCGCGCAAAGCAATTTTTAGATTTTCGAGATCACTCATGATGACTTCCTGAAGTGTGCTTTCTAAGACGGAAATGCCCTTGAAAATTTTCAAGCCGACCCTATTTATTCAATGCGGTCGGGCGTCCCGATGGG
>JBFHRI010000188.1:0-6137 GCA_041591755.1 Oleiphilaceae bacterium | reverse complement strand
TCTAAACTGGCGCGAATCCATCGACTTCGTGCTGTCCACTGATCTGGTGGTCAAGCGCGTGAAATTTGGCGACATGATGCGAGATAAGCTGGAAGATACCCAAGCCGAAACCGCAGCGGAGCAATTCGATGCAGGCTTTGCACTGATGGCCCTGGAGTTTGATCGTTTTATTCCAGAGCTATTTGAAATCTTCGGCGGCGAAGATCTGAGTGCCGTGGTCGAACAAAGCGTTGCCTAGGCAAAAAAAGTGCTGGCCCTTGAAATCTAATTAGTCACCCTTACTTAGAGATCAGCGAAGCGAGTGCCCATCCGGGGCTTGCTTCGCCTGCACCGATTGCCCTTGGGAATCGGCATCAATTCGAATATTGCTTGGTAAAGGATATTGCTATGAGAACTGTAGATTTCGCACCGCTGTACCGCTCCTCTGTCGGTTTTGACCACTTACTGAACATTCTGGAAAACGCTTCACGTAGCGAACAGAAGAATGGGGGTTACCCACCCTACAACATTGAAGCGCTGGACAAAGATCGTTATCAGATCACACTCGCTGTCGCCGGCTTTTCTGAACAAGATTTAAGCATTGAGAGCAACCTCAACCGCTTGACCATAAAAGGGCAACAAGCGCAGGATGAGCAGCCACGAAACTTCCTACATCAGGGCATTGCCTCGCGCAATTTTGAGCGCACTTTTGAACTGGCAGACCATGTACGCGTTGTTTCAGCCGAGCTGAAGAATGGCCTGCTGACCATCAACCTGCAGCGCGAAATCCCTGAAGCGATGAAGCCTCGTAGCATTCCGATCGGCTCCGCGACAAAATTGAACTGATGCACTGAACCCTGTTAGCCAACAGGAATCTAAGGGAGCCTGAGAAAGCACACTTTCTCGGGCTTCTTGCTGTCAGGCGAAAGATAATTTAAGCAACTTTGAATAAGTGAGGAAAAAACACACGCTATGAAACGCATCGCACTGTTTCTGGCCACCAACCTGGCAATTATCCTGGTGCTCAGCTTCACCCTACGCCTGCTGGGCGTAGAGCGCATTCTGGATCAACAGGGCGCCGACCTGGATTTGAACGCCCTGCTGATCTTTGCGGCGGTGTTTGGCTTTGGCGGTTCCTTTATCAGCTTGGCGATGTCCAAATGGATCGCCAAAAAAAGCACCGGCGCACAGGTGATCACTCAACCCAGCAACGCCACCGAACATTGGCTGGTGAGCACGGTTGCGCGCTTCGCCAAACAATCGGGTATCGGCATGCCCGAAGTGGCGATTTATGCCTCGGGCGACATTAACGCCTTCGCCACCGGTGCCAATCGCAACAATGCGCTGGTGGCCGTGAGCTCTGGCCTGCTCGAGCGGATGACGCGTGACGAAGCCGAAGCCGTACTGGCTCACGAAGTGGCCCATATTGCCAATGGTGACATGGTCACCTTGTCGCTAATTCAAGGCGTCGTAAACACCTTTGTGATCTTCTTCAGCCGTGTGATCGGACACCTGGTCGATCGCGTGGTCTTTAAGGTCGAGCGCGGCCATGGTCCCACCTTCTGGATCACAACATTGATTGCTGAATTAATCTTGGGCATTCTAGCCAGCATTATCGTCATGTGGTTCTCGCGCCAGCGCGAATTCCGCGCCGATGCCGGCAGTGCCGAAATGTCCGGCCATTATAAAATGATTGCGGCATTGAAGCGCTTGCAAGGCATTCACCACGAAACTGAATTACCCGAGCAAATGGCCGCTTTTGGTATCTCTGGGCTGCGCCGCAGCAATTTCGGGCGTTTGTTCTTGTCGCATCCGCCTTTGGAAGAGCGTATTGCCGCATTGGAAGCGGATTTGCAGCGCGGACGCTGAAAAGCAGCAATTATCCATAAAAAAAGCCGGGCTGGTTGGCCCGGCTTGGCTGATCTGCGCGACGGAGAGTCACGACACGCTGAATGCGTCGCAACCTTAGACCAGTTGCTTCTCGATCACTTCCTGACGAATACCTTCCCAGCCTTCTTTAACTTTTCGCAGATGACTAGCGACCTCTTCCAGTGCCTTGGCGTCATTGTGAAGATTCGCCTGAAATAAGCGATTTTCGCAGTATTCGTACAAATCATATAAGTTCTTGGCGACTTCTTTGCCGTTGTTCAAGTCCAGAAAGCTGCGCAAGCCTGCGACGATTTCGATCGACTTGTTGATCAGTTTGTTCTTGCCTTCGAAGTCCTTGGCCTGAATACGCGCCTTGGCCATATTGATGCGCTCGAGCGCGCCTTCCAATAGCAGCGAGATCAATTTATGGCGATCGACATCGACCACGCTGGTTTGAGCATTTACCGACTGATAATGATGCAATGCATTCATGGGACTCTCCTGACGCGTTGACAACTATGAGAGCAAGCGAGGTTCACTGCCCTAATCTTTCTTATTTGCACCGACCAGTGCATCTAATTGTTTGGACACGAAGTCCATCGTGCTGTTCAAATTTGAAATCATGATGTCTGCTGCGGTGAATTGACGCACCAAACGCTCCGTTAGCGATTCAATCCGCAAGTTGAGCTTCACGCGCTCCTTGGCAATATTGTCGAGCTCGGTATTCAGACGTTGATTCTTCGCAAACACACTGCCGTTGGTGGTCAGCATATTGTTGATCATATCAACCATTTGCTCGGCCGCCCCTTCCATGTAAGTCACTTTGCCGCGCGCGCCCAGCGCGCCACCGGTGATCTTAAGCCGAATTGAGGCGCTGTCATCCTTTTCAGCGGCGGTCAAAAACTGCCCGCTACCGGTGGCAACCTTGCCATTAATTTTGCCGGCCACGTTAATCCCATCACCGCCTTCGCGCACCCCCAAGCCCAGAAGGTTAGCGCTGTTGGTGTCGACAGCGGTGATCGCGACCGTGGATGTGGTAGTCGCCCCGACCGCTGAAATCACCAGCTTGCCGTTGGCGTCAATCGTTACATCGACCGATTTGCCGGCGCCGCTGAGATTAGCGTCGGCATTGATTTGATCTTTAATGTGCTGGGCCAGGTTGGCCGGCGTGTAACTGCCGGCAGTCAAGGTCACAGTCGCGGAATCGACGCCATCGACTTTGATTGCGAAGGTATCGTTGTCGCTATCAATCACCACCGGATTGGTCAAGGCTACATTGCCCTGGAAGGCGCCTTTGCCGGAGCTGAACCCAAGCGTTGCCGCTGTCCCGGAATCCACCGTACCAAACGATACGCTCGAACTACTGCCAAAGGTATTGGAAGAAATCACCAGGCGATTGGAGGCATCCATACTTACCGCAACCGCGATACCCTTGCTCTTGAATGCCGCATCGGCATTGATGCGCTCCTGCAGATGCGTGATCAGTTGTGCATTGGTGTAAGAACCCGCCGTCAGCGTAATCGTGCCCGAGCTTGTCCCATTGACAGAAAGCGTAAACGTATCGTTATTGCCATCAATAACAGTACTCGCGCCCTGCGCGACGGTGCCCTGCACCGCTCCTTTGGTGGCAAGACGTGTCACTTCGATGTCATAGCTGCCGACTTTGGTAGCCGTACCAGCTCGCATAAATTCGATCTGGCCATCCGTGGTACGCCCCTGATCCGCAAACAAGGCTTCAACAGCCAAGGGATCCGCCTTGAGTTTGGCGATGAAAGTGGTGCTGTTGAAACTCAGATTACCGGTGTTTTTATCCGTCGCGATTCCAACTTCGGCCAAACTTCGAACCGAAGAATTTTCCAAACCGGCAATCGCTTGCCCCAACAAACTACGCATTTGGTTCATGATATTACGCGTCGTAGTATCGCCGAGGAGCACACCGTTATCGGCCGCGTTGTCGGGGTTGAACTTGGTAAACTCACGTACCAAATCGCTCACCGCATTGTACTTATCAACAAACTCTTGCACCTTGTTCTTGACCGACTCCGTATCCCGCGCGACAACCAGCGAGGCGGGGCTGCCGGTATTGGTGCTAGAGAGCGTCAGCGTCATGCCGGTCAAGACATCACTGACAGTATTGCTCGAGCGCGTGATCGCAATACCATTGAGTTTGAACGCCGCATCCGTGGCGGCTTGGTTTTGCGTCATATTCAAATCTGTGCCGGTATATGACAGGCGTGACAAGCCCAGTGCATCGGTGTTGTTGCCATCACCGGTGTCGGTCACCGCGATCGACATGGCATTGGCCAAGCCAGTTTTATCTGAGCTGAAAACCAATTGGTAGCCGGTACCGGTATAAATCACGGACGCGCTGACCGCCAGGTCGGCGTTTTGATTCACTGCACTGGCAATACCATTCAGGGTATTGTTGCTGCTATCGATGGTGATATTGGTGGTAATACCATCGACCGTGAAGGCCAAGGTACCGGTCCCCACTTGCGTACTATCTGAATCAGCGAATACGCCGGAGGATAAGGAATGCGACTTGGCAAGACTGGTGACTTCTAGCGAATAAGAACCTGGCGAGGCGGTTTTGTCGGCCACGGCAGAGAACGCCGAGCTGCCTGAACTGACATTCCACTGACGAAACAGCGCTGGATCGGCCAAACTCCGCGCAGGCAAGCGCAAATCGGTGATGGCTGATTGAATTTTACCGAAGGCCGACAGTTTGGCGGTAATGCCTTCTTTCTTGATATCTAGGCGTTTTACAGTCGGCGCACGCTCCGCCTCAACCAGCTTATCAATCAAGTCGCTGGTCAGTACGCCAGAACCAATACCTACCGATGAAATACTCGCCATGAGTTACGCCTCTACTAACCTTGCCTGTGCGCCAGGGGCCCACATGCTTTGCTCACGGTACTCTTCAACTTCTTGTTGTTATTATTCAAGTACAGATTGTTTATCATTTCCAAAGTCTATATCGGCAAAAAAGGGCAAAAGTTTACCTTTTGCCCTGTAACGTTTTGTTATGTCTTTGCCGCTTTGGCTAAACAGCCTCTTCTATAGAGGAGGCCGTTTAGCACCTAAGCGTTACACTTTGGCATTGAATAAACTCAATGGCTCATCCTGCTGCAATTCTCGCGCCAATCTCAATGCAACATCATCTGGGATTTGTCTCACCACCTCATTGGTTTGACTATCCAGCACCGTCACAATGGTTTTGCCCGAGGAATCATCTAACTGGAACTGAAGATCACGCTGCACCGACTGTACATAATCATTGAGACGGGTGACCGCCTCCTTGACCGACTCATCGCTACGTTCCACTTGCTCTTCGCCGCTTTGCTTCTGCAGCGCTTGCAACTGGGCCTGATTTTCAGCCTGCTTGACTGACGACTCCGGCTCTCCCTTTTGAGGGGAAACGATCCCTTTGCTTGATGACGCCGCAGAGCCCTGAGCCAAACTCAGCACTGTGCCTGTTAATTTCACGTCATTCATAAACACCTCACTCGCCACAAAACGCCAAGGCCAACCCCTACGCGAACGCGGGGGCTGGCCGACTTACTAGCGCTGCGCCCCGATTACTGCAGCAGCGAGAGCACTTGCTGGGGACGCGCATTCGCCTGCGCCAACACCGAGATACCCGCCTGTTGCAGCACTTGCGAGCGCGACAGGGCAGCGGTTTCTTGCGCAAAGTCCGCATCACGGATTCGCGAGTTCGCTGCGCTCAGGTTCTCACCGGCCACTTCCAGGTTGGAGATGGTGTTCTGGAAGCGGTTTTGAATCGCACCCAGTTCCGCGCGGCGTGATGCGACGGTGTTGACCGCATTATCGATTGCCGTCACAGCTGCTTCCGCGCCTTTCGCCGAGGTAATGTCGATATCCTTCAACAAAGTACCACTACTGGAGCCGCCGTAGGTGCCAACACGCAGGCCAGCTCTTTCGATATTGCCTGTAACGGTGCCAAGCTCAATCTTACCACCACTAGTCAAGTTTACACCCGCAACGGTCACAGCAGCCGTCAAACCTGTAGAACCGGCCGTTGCTGTGGTCACTTGAATATTACGACCATCCGCAGCAGTGAGCGTGTACTGGTTATCATCTAATGCTGTCGCTACGACACCCGTCAAACCAGACTTCGCATTAATCGCCTCGGTGATCGTGGTCATGTTGGATGACAGATCCGTCGTTGTTGTACCGGTGATCTGCACGCCATTGATCGACACATCGAACGCACCAGCGACCACACCAACAGTTCCAGAAGTCACGGTGTTCACATTTGCCGTGGCTGT
>JBFHRI010000187.1:0-6162 GCA_041591755.1 Oleiphilaceae bacterium | reverse complement strand
CTCATTGACTCGTCTTTCCGGGCTTGACCCGGAATCCATGCTTCAGGCCACTGCGTTGCTAATCAGCGCATACGACACTGCCAGCCGGTGCTTGCCCTCTGGATCCCGGATCGAGTCCGGGATGACAGGGTGGAGTCCGGGATGACGAGGAGGTCTCCGGGATGACGGTGTAGCGCATCGGATGACGAGGTAGAGTCCCAGATGACACATGGACACCCTCACGCAAACCAACCGTGCACAAACCACCGCTGTGCCTGATCGCGGAACACCCACAGGGTCTGCTGGGCGGTATTGCGTGCCACGAAATAGTCGCGGCACACCGGTTGCGCCGTCCACCAGGCGCTTTGAATGCGCTCCGGACCATGTAGAATGCGGATGGTTTCGCTCAGCGGCTGAGGCTGCTCCAGCAGTAAGGTCGGTCTTAGCAAAGCGGGGGGCACCCAATCTATGTTGCTTTCCACCGCTGTACTGTCCATAACCGCTCCCTCCATAAACGCACGCTCCACAAACGCATTTTCCGGCCGATGATCCGCCTGCCAGTGCAACTGCTGCACCCCGGACTCGCCCAAGCGTGCCTGTAGCCGGCTGACCAGCTGCGCGGCGCTCAGCGTTTGGCGGCGTGTGGCGAAGAGGTCTTGCGTGGGTGCCGCCAAGTCCAGCAGTTGCTGGCAACATAAACGCAGGCCGATCATCGGCGCGTTTGGACGAAAACCTTCAAAGCTCAGTTGCGCCAGCGCCAGCCAGCGTTCCGGCTGACGCTCCGGTGCGGCGCTGTGTAGCGTCAAGGACTGCGTCGTGCCATCGCGCAAACTCAGCTCCAGCAGCAGACTCTGCGTACTGCGCGCAGCGATCTGCAAAAAGTGCTGGAGTTGCTGCAAGAGCTTTTTCAAGGGAAACAACAAGCCTGTCGCCTGCTCGACTTCATGACCCAATTCCAGCTGCTGACTGAAGTACGGCTCCGGCTGATAAAAGTGCAAAGGCGTCTGCTGCTGCCCCAGCAGCTGGTCGAGCAAGCCGATGACTTCCGCGCCCAGGCGCAAACGAATCTCGGCACGAGGCAAGGCCAACACATCCTCGACCCGACGCAGGCCCAGGCGTTGCAATTGCTGTTGCACACGCGCTGACAAGGCCAACGCCGACAAGGGCAGACGCTGTAACAACTGTGCCACCTGTGCCGTGTTCAGCGTGCGAGTATCGATCCCCGCCTCGGCCAGAGTTTTGGCGGCCAGCGGTGTGGCAGCCAAGGCTTGCTGCGCCGTCAGCTGCTGCTGGGCCAGCCACTCCGAAATCAAAGATAAATAGCGCTCAAGCCCACCAAACAAGCGCAGCATCGGCGTGATGCGACAGAGCAGCCCCTGCTCCGGAAACAGGGCAATATCAGCACACAAGGGGTACAGCGTACGCGCCAGATCGCGCAGGACATGCGTCGCCTGTGTGTGCTGCTCCACCACATGCAGCGGATGGCAGAGCGCACTGGCGGTATCCAAACGCATACCGGTTTTCAGACCCGCAGCATGCGCTGCCGCATTGAGCTGGACGATGTGCTGACTGCGCGGAGCAATAATGATCACCGGCTCCGGCAAGGCGCAGGCCGCGTGCTCGCCCAGCAGGAGTTGATCCAGCTGCAGCTGGGGCAGATGCAGATACAACCAGTCCATCACGTGGGCCCAACTCAGGCATGGGGCTCATTGGCGGCTGCGGTCGTCGCTATCGGCAGCTCGTTGACGGGTACGGACAGCGGTTGCGCAAGCGGCTCCAATATCGGAAAGCGCGGCTGATCCACCGGGAGGCACAGCTGTGGCCATGCCTCGTGCCACGCCAGCTGCAGTGGCGGCAAAGGCCAGCCCTGCTGCTGTTTGGTGACTTCCAGTGTCAGACCCTGTGCGGCCGGCTGCAGGCTCATGCGCAGCGTCAAGGGCAAGGCCTGGCGGGTCCGCGGCGGTCGGCTGATGACAAAGGCCAGAGCCTGATGCGTACGCGCCGCCAGCTGCAGCCGCTTGGCCTGCGCCGGATTCAGGCCGCGCTGCCACAACACCAGATAGCTGCAATGCCCGCTGTTGAGTGCCTGCTCCGCCGCCCACAGTGCCTGTTGCGGCTGCCGGGGCCGCAACAGCAGCAGCTGCGGACTCTGCGGCCGCGGCAAACTGTAGGGCGTCAGCCGTGCAGGGGGATTGATCCAGACCTGCAAGCCCTCCGGATCACGCGCCACCAATGTCTGCAGCAGTGGCAGAATCAAGCGCAGCTCGCCAATACCCCAATGGCTCGGCTGCAGCTCGATCACCCCGCTGTCTGGCCAGCCACCGGCCAGATAGCGATCAAGCAAGGGATAGCCCGAAGCGAGACGCCGTGTAGCCTGCGTCGCTGCCTCGGCACCTTTCCAGAGCCATTGTTTTTGCTGCAGTTGATCAAGATGTGCGTTCATAAGACTGCCCACTGCTGACGACATGGACAGATAAATATACTGTATATACATACAGTGTCAAGCTATGCCAAATGCTACTCGATGCGCCAGTGCCGCTGCATCTCGTAATACAAAAAAGACGCCGTCCAGGTAATCAACACCAGGCCAGTCAGAGACTCCACCCCAGTCATGTGTCGCAGATGACCCATTGGTTGAATATCGCCAAAACCCAGCGTGGTATACACCGTGAACGAAAAATAGGCACAGTCCATTAAACTACCGTCGATATTCCCTTCTAGACTGCCCCAACCCGGAGCCTGATTGGTAAAGTAATAGACCAAGGCAAACAGCCAGATTTCCAGCGCGTGTGCCAAGAGTGCACCGAGCACGCCAAACACGATACGATAGCGATGATGCACGGCCATTTTGGGAATAGTGGCGGTGAGACGGTACAAGGCTTCATAGTGAATCAGTACCACCAGCACCACCATCAGGCTGTTGAGAAAAAACACACTAAACATTGGGGAGCTCCCAGCAGGATGAGCGTCTATATATTGAAGTGTAGACGCCCTCCCCTCATAACAAAGTCGGCCGAGACGAACCCCTTATGCACCCAACGCCCCCCACCCGCATTGCCACCACCGAATTGCCCAGCCTGCTCGAAGAAGGCCGCTGGTTCAGCGCCATTCCGGCCGAATTACAGCAATGGCTGCTGCAACATGGTGAGCGCAAGCCTTTGCACAAAGGACAGGCGCTGTTTCTGCGCGGCGATGCCCCCGACGGACTCTATTGCGTCCTCACGGGTGCGCTGCGCATTGGTTACTGCAATGCCGAGGGTAAAGAAGCGGTGCTCACTTATATCGACCCGCCTAATTGGTTTGGCGAGATCTCGCTCCTCGACCAACAGGCGCGCACGCACGACGCCATTGCCGAAACCAATTCCGAAGTGCTGCACATTCCCCACCGGGCCTTACTGCGTTTGTTTGAAGCCAAACCCGCCTGGTGGCGGTATATCGGGCTGTTGGTGACACAAAAGTTGCGCCTGGCCTTCACCGCCATCGAAGACCTCTCCTTACGACCCGCACCGCAGCGACTGGCCCATCGTCTGCTGCTGATTGGCGAGGGCTATGGGGAAACGCTCAGCAGTCGGGTCACTATTCGTTTGCATCAGGAGCAACTCGGTAATCTGTTGTCTATTTCTCGTCAAACCACCAACCAAATCCTGAAAGATCTTGAGGCCCGCGAGCTAATTCGCTTGAGCTACAAAGGTATCGAAATCATCGATAAAGCCGGGCTCAGACGCTTTGCCGGCGCCGAGACAGTGTCGTCTGCCTGACAGATATCCAGGTTGCTAGCAATTAGGCTATACCTACCTATAACTGGATAGATCACTACTGCTGGGAGAAATCACAATGAAAACACTGACCGAGCACCTGAGCCAATACGCGGAATATCATCGTGATCGCCGCAATATTCTCACCCACTTTGTCGGTATCCCGATGATTGTGCTGTCCGTGACCCTTTTCCTGTCCATGGTTTCCTTTCCGTTGTTAGGCCTCAGTGCTTCGCTCGCCTGGGTGGCGGTACTCGCCGCCAGCATCTACTACTTGCGTCTGGATCTACGTTATGGCTTGGCCATGGCGGTGGTTTTAGTGCTGTGTATCTGGCTGAGTGAGTGGGTAGTGGCCAGCGGAACCGCCTTATGGGTGGCTATCGGGCTCTTCGTGATCGGCTGGGCTTTCCAGTTTTTAGGTCATGCCTATGAGCAACGCAAACCCGCCTTTGTCGACGATCTGGCCGGTTTAATCATTGGCCCCTTATTCGTCATGGCGGAGCTTGGATTTCATTTGGGTCTACGTAAAACGCTGGAGCAGGACATTGAAAAGCAGGTGGGACCGACCCTGATCCGCCCCAAAAAGACCGATACTTACAAGCAAGCATAAGCTCCACCCCCGATCTGGGTCTGCTCAAGCCCCCTCCAATTTAACCCTACTCGCAATCTGCATGCCCCCCCGCATGCAAATTGCAGGTGCCCGCCCTCCTGAACTATCCATTTCTTCATAAATTTTGCGCTAAAGAGATATGTGTCCTTAGAATGAAATGCAGTAGAATGGCGCGCGCAAAGTCGCCCACCCAAAAGATGGGCCTGCGCCTGTAGCAAACACATTTGTTGCAGGCTTAACACCTGCAAACCAATCCATGAGATTCTGATATGAAAGTAGTCGTTATCGGCGCCGGCATCATGGGCGTTACTTTTGCCACCCTGGCCCGCGAGCTCTCCCCTGACCTGGAAATTACGGTTATCGAACGTCTGTCCGGACCGGCCAAAAGCAACTCTGGCGTATTCAATAACGCCGGCACCGGTCACGAAGCCAACTGCGAGTTAAACTACACCCCGGTCGACGAAGAAGAAATTGAAGTTGAAAAAGCGCTAAAAATTCATGCGCAATTCAACGTTGCCAAGCAATTCTGGGCTTGGCTGGTGAAACGCGGCATCATTCAGGATCCGGCCAGTTTCATTCAGCGCACCAAGCATTGCACACTGGTCAGTGAATGCAGCATTCACGAGCTGAAACTGCGCTTCCAGGAAATGCGTAACCATCACTTCTTTGAAAGCATGGCCTACTCCGAAGACCATGACGAAATCAAATCCTGGATTCCCTATACCATGGAAAACCGCCCACGCTCTGAGCGCATGGCGGCGACCAAAATCGATACCGGTACCGATGTCAACTTCCAGTCCCTGACTGAGCAAATGGCGAGCTGGTTAGCCAAGCAAGACAAGGTGACCATCGAGTACAACACGCACGTGCGTCAGATTCATAAGAGCCCTTCAGGTGCCTGGCTGGTTGAAACCAGTCGCGGCGCAGAGAAGCAACGGTATAAAGCCGACATCCTGTTCGTGGGTGCGGGCGGTGGCGCCTTCCCTCTGCTGAAGCAAACCCACCTTCCCGACCAGAAACGCTTCGCCGGATTCCCGGTCGGTGGCCGTTTCCTGATGACCAAGATCACCGCAGAACAGGCCAAGGAATATGACGCCAAGACTTACGGTAAAGCCAAAGTCGGCGCGCCGCCGATGTCGGTGCCACATCTTGATCTGCGCAACGACAATGGGCAGTACTATCTGCTGTTCGGTCCTTTCGCGACCTTTATGCCGATTCTAGAGAAAGGTCGAGGCTTCTTTGAATACCTGCGCTCAATGCGCTTGCACGACATTCCCAATCTTTTGAACGTGTTGTTTGAGCACTTTCCTTTGTTCAAATACCTGGTCGGCGAAACCTTCCAAGGTAAAGCGGCCATGTTACGTGAGCTGGAAAGCTTTGCCCCTGGCATGAGCACAAAGTTTAACTGGGAAGTGTCACCCGCCGGCCAGCGTGTGCAAATCATCAAAGATGGCTATTTGCAGATGGGCACCGAAATCGTGGTTTCAGATGACCATAGTTATGGCACGCTACTCGGCGCCTCTCCAGGCGCATCGGTTTCGCCCGAAGTCATGCTGCGCATGGCCGAAAAGCTACTGCCCTTCTTGCTGAAAGACGAAAGCGTGCAGAAAAAACTGCAAGAGATCTTCCCAGTCTCCGACTTGAGCAAGCTGGAACAGGATGCTGAGCTTTATCGCAAGGTCCGCGATGAAGTCAATAGCGTGCTGGGGATTGCGGTTTAACGTAGCTGTCAAAGGCAGGCCAGTCAGGAGGCACACCCCTCCTGACGCCCTGATTGCGAATACCCAGGACCACACAAATGTCGAGTGCGGCCCGACT
>JBFHRI010000186.1:0-6168 GCA_041591755.1 Oleiphilaceae bacterium | reverse complement strand
CTGGAGCACAAAATGGGCATCAAGGGATCCGCCACCTGTGTGATGAATTTTGATGGCGCGAAAGGCTGGCTGATCGGCGAACCCAACCAAGGCTTAAAGTGTATGTTTACCATGATGAACGCGGCACGCATTATGGTGGGCATACAGGGCTTGGGCCTCGCCGAGACGGGCTATCAGGTCTCCCTGGGTTTTGCCAAAGATCGCTTGCAAAGTCGATCACTCGCCGGCCCGGTCAAACCGGAACTGAAGGCGGATCCCGTCATCGTTCACCCTGATGTGCGAAGAATGCTGCTCAAGCAAAAGGTGGTCATCGAGGGTGCTCGAGCGATGGCGTATTGGACGGGTATGCATCTCGATTTGAGTCACGCCCATCCTGATGACGCGCAGCGTGAGCGGTCAGATGACATCGCTCAACTCATGACGCCGATCGTGAAAGCCTTTCTGACGGATGAAGGATTCTTCTGCTGCGATCAAGCGCTGCAAACGATGGGGGGGGCTGGCTTTACCCAAGACTGGCCGGTGGAACAGTTACTGAGGGATGGCCGCATCGCGCGTATCTATGAAGGAACCAACGGGATTCAGGCGCTTGACCTGGTCGGCAGAAAACTCACGATGAAAGCGGGAAGACTCACCAAAACCTACTTCGGCGAACTGGAATCCATGCTCTCGACTTTGCATGACAAAAGCTGGTTGGCGCCGTGTCAGAACTTCATCCACCCCCTGCAGAAGGCTTTGGGATGGTTAGCAAAAAGTGCACTCAACGATCCGGAGCAAGCCGGCGCCGCCGCGACGCCTGTGCTGAGAATGTTCGCGCTGACGACACTGGCTGTGATGTGGGCGAAAATGGCAGACACCAGTCAAAGTGCGCAGGTTAAAGAGAAATACGCTGAGCCATTTTTGTCCAGCAAAGTAAAGTCCGCGCACCATTTCTTCCGACTTTACACTCCGGAAATACAGGCGCTTTTGGGAGAGCTCACCGCAGGCAAGGAAACCTTGATGGCCTTTGCTGAGGGTGAGTTTTAGCCTAATCGCGCGAGCGATCTCAGGACTGATGGGCCGGTGGGATGGACAGTGAGGGTACGTGTGTCTGTGCCCTCATACCCATCAATGATCCAATCCGAGACCACCTGCGTATAACTCAGAGAATGTAAATTCGACGGGAACTGTCAGCGGGCAGGACCTACCGACTTATTCGTCACAAGAACGAAAAAAGGAAAACCACAATGAGCGACGCCACGCAGATCGCCAAGATTAGCATCCGCAATCTACGCTTGCGCACTTTTATCGGATTCAATCAGGAAGAGTTGGAAAAGAAGCAGGACATCGCCATCAATGCAGAGATTCATTATCGCGCCAGTCGGCATTGTCTGGAGGACAGGGTTGAACATGCGCTCAATTACAAGAAGATCACCAAGGCCATTATCAACCACGTCGAGCAAGGACGTTTTCTGTTGCTGGAGAAACTGGTTGGCGACGTTCTCGGCTTGTGCAGTGAGGATGCCCGAGTGATCTTTGCCAGCGTTACCATCGATAAACCTCATGCGCTCCGCTTTGCCGATTCGGTGTCTCTGACTATGGAAAAGCACAAGCAGGCGCTCTCCATTCCCATGATAGCGGAGGCTTCCTGATGTTAAGCGAACACGCAAAAGCGGTGCAAGAAACCCTGATGGAAAAAGGCCTGGAAACACCTTTGGTTCCGAGTGCGATGAATCGGGACCAGAAATATGAGCGAATCAGAGGGTTGTTCACCGAAATAATGGCCACGCTTGGGCTAGATCTAAACGACGACAGTCTGGCGGAAACTCCGCATCGCATCTCAAAGATGTACGTTGATGAAATATTTGCGGGCTTGAACTACGAACACTTCCCCAAAATCGCCGTGATCGAAAATAAAATGGCGGTGGATGAAATGGTAAAGATCAACGACATCAGCCTGACCAGCACCTGCGAACATCATTTCGTGACCATCGATGGCACGGCGCAGGTCGCTTATATTCCGGGCAAGAAAATCATTGGGCTGTCCAAAGTCAATCGCATCGTGCGGTTCTTTGCGCAACGACCACAGGTGCAGGAGCGAATGACGCAACAGATTTTAGTGGCGCTGCAAACCTTGCTGGAAACCGACAACGTGGCCGTTTCAATTCAGGCCACTCACTACTGTGTAAAATCGCGAGGCATTTTTGACGTTAACTCTTCGACCTCGACCACAGCCCTGGGCGGGGTCTTCAAGACCAATCCGAATACGCGTGCTGAGTTTATGAGTACAGGTCGAAAGCAATGAAAACGCCTGTCCTAATTACCGGTGTCGGCAAACGACTGGGACTCGCTCTGGCCAAAGAATTTTTAGCCCAAGGGCGCGCGGTGATAGGTACCTATCGCACAGACCGCGACAGTATCCAGCAATTGCGCGAAGCGGGCGCCCAGTTATATCGCTGCGATTTCTATCAGCAAGACAGCGTTGATGCGCTGATCAATAAGCTGACAAGCCAACATCCGCAGTTGCGGGCGATTATCCACAACGCTTCGGATTGGTTACCAGAAAAGTGTGACTATGCCCCGCATAGCTTGCTGCAGCGTATGATGCAGGTGCACGCATCGGTGCCGTATCAAATTAATCTGGCTTGCCGTGATGCCTTGTTTGCCTGTGAGGAAGGTCATGCGGATATCATTCATATTAGCGATTATGCCGTTGAGAAGGGCAGTCAAAAACACATTGCCTACATTGCCAGCAAGGCCGCGCTGGAAAGCATGACGCGCTCCTTTGCCGCGCTCTATGCGCCCAAGGTCAAGGTCAATACCCTGGCGCCGGCACTCATGCTTTTTAACGAGCATGACTCCGAGGAATACAAAGCGCGTACTCTGACGAAAGCGCTGCTGCCGCGCGAAGGGGGAGAGCGTGAGTTTCTCAATGCTGTGAAGTTTCTGCTGGACAGCGAGTTTATGACGGGCCGATGCTTGCGCCTTGATGGGGGGCGGCATTTGAAGTGACTTAAGAGTCCACAGTGCAGTTCGCCTGCATTAGGAGTAGAGCCGCAAAGGCGGCTCTACTCTATAAGCGGTCAATGTACGACAGTTCTTGACGTCTGTTGTGCAGCACCGCGCCCACGTGTCATAAAACCACCTGTCAGCAACATCAGCACCATCCACAGCAGATCGACACTACCACCACCGCCGCCACCGTTGGACGCAGGCGGTGTAGTGGGAGGCGTCACCGGCGGCGTCACCGGCGGTGTAGTGGGCGTGCTCGTCGCCTGGGCCACACCACTGGGGTCGACTACGGTGCCGTTGGCCTGGCCGTCGGCATCATTGGGGCCGCCGTCCTGGATTTGCATCATCACGCAGTAATGGCCTGCGATTAGACCGACCTGATAGCTACTATCACCGGGCGCCGGGCAGACTCCAGGCTCACCTGCGGCTGAGTACAGCCGGTTATTGGCGTCGATCACAAAGTTCTGCCAGCCACCCGTCGGCGTCAGCTTACGATAAACGGCGTTCGTTGGAATCGCCTGTGTCAGCGGGATGACCAACTGTACGCTGCGACCGACTGGCGCGACATCGCGGATTTCGAAGTCAAACAAGCCGCCGACGTTACTATAGTTCGCGTCGTTACCGTACTGCTTGAACAGCGCACTATTAGCCAGGGTGCTGGTGCTGACCCGTGCGCCACCCGCGGCATCCAGTAGGGCAATGGTGCCCAGGGCCAGCGTGGGACCGTGTTCGACCTGCATCAGGTAGCGGTTGTCGTTAGCACTGGCCGCGCCGACCTGTTGTGCTAACCAGTTGGCTCCGTCGATGGAGTCAAGGTAATCCGGAATGCCGTCAAAATCCGAATCTTTATGACCTTCGACCTGATCGCTGAGGCCGTCGCCGTCTGAATCCAGACTGGCTGACAAGGTCGCGTAGCGTGGAACCACTTTCAGGTTCAGCATCGCCGTGGCGGATTTAATAGGCACACCGTTGTCACTGACCCGTACTTTTGCGGTATATACGCCGGCGCTGACATTCGCTGGATTGAAAGTCAGAGTCCGCGGGCTACTATCGCTATCTGCCAACACGTTGTCCGTGGCGCTCCAATCAAAGCTATGCGTGTCGCCCGCATTGGCATCGTCGACGACTGCACGCACGGTCACGGAGCCCCCGGCTGCGCTCACGGTGGTGACAGGCAAGCCGTTTTGTTCCGCAATCAGGGTGACACGAGGCGCGACATTGCCTTGGCTAATGGTCAGTTGGTGTTGGGCGTTCGCGCCCATCACAGCATTAACCGGATTGCTGAAGGTGACAATCAGTAGCTCATCGTTCTCAGTGATCTGATCCTCAACGATGTCCAGTACAATCGCGGCCTTGAGACCTGCAGCAATCGTCACGGAGCCAGCCAGTTTGTTGGACTGTTCCGTCACGTTGGAGGTGCTGGCCAGCGCATAATCCGATACGTCAGCCGTGCCCCCAATACTGTAGGGGATTAGAACCGGGTAGCTCGGCGCCGGACCGGAAAGCGTCAGATTCACTGTCACTTGTTTACCTTCGCTACTGGTTTGCGCTTTGCTCACCAGCACCTGCGGATTGATATTGATGGTCTGGGTCGCCAAGGTGCGGTTGCCGGCGGAGTCTTGGGCCAACCAAGTGACCGTATGGCGACCGGGCGGCAGATGGGAGCGACCCTGATTCACCACGGCAACGCGCACGTCAATGTTGTCCGTCGCACTGACGTTGGTGCTTGGCACTGCAGTCAGCGGTCCGCGCGCGTTCAGCGTGATCGTTTTGGTCAGGCTAATGACCGGGGCGACTTTGTCGGTGGCGCTCAGGTATCGATTCAGATTCGTCATGCCATTATTGACCAACTGAGCATCTGTGGGATCGATTGGATTCAAACCATGGTCCACTTCCCAACCATCGGGAATGCCGTCCTCGTCGCTATCGGCGTTGTTGGGGTCGGTCTTGGCCACGTACTCTTCTTGATTGGTCAAACCATCATTATCTGCATCGTCCGATGCATCCTCGGCATTTTGTGGATCAAGACCGTGTTCGATTTCCCAAGTATCTGGCAAACCATCGGCATCGCTATCGGCACTGGCACTCACCGCCGACGTGGCGAAACGAATGGTCTCGCTGCTGATTTCTTCTCCCAGCAAGTTAAACGCAGTGACGCGGGCGTAATAAACCGTGGCAGGGTCGAGCTTCGTCAACACCACTTGATGATGTGTGTCGGCCCCAACATTCGCTTCCTTATCCGACAAAGCATGCAGGCTTCGACCGTAGCTCACCTGTGCATACGCGACATGGGCATTGGTCCAACTGATCACGGCAGAGCGGGTGGAAATCTGGCTCACCACCGGCTGCGTGGCAAAACGTGGCAGTGGCAGATCTGTCAAATTGCCAGAGTTGAAGTGGATCACCTGCGATTGCGCATGGTTACCCTCAATATCTGCCAGCACGTAGCGTAGTTGATAAGTGCTGTTGGGCAGCAGCTCCTGCAGCAGGACCAAGTGCGAACGCTTCGGTTGCTGCGCACCAGTGGCTTGCCACTGCGTGCTGCCCTCGCGTCGATATTCAACAAGGGCCACGGATAACTCATCGGTCACCAGCTTCAAGGTGGCGATCTCGCCATAGCTCTCAACGACTGGCGCCGCTGTAGTTGTGGGCGCTTGGGTGTCCGCGTTGGCCGTTTCTGTGCTGCTGAACATTTGTGTCATCAAACCCCAGAATCCGTTCGCAGCCGACTGTACCTTGCTTTGCGCCTTGGCCAGGGTGACCACGCCGCCAGCGATCAACTGTTCGGACGTATAGTCGTGATGATCGGTGGAATAGGCGGTGCAAGCATAAGTGGTGTTAGGGCTCAGTCCGGTTAAGGTCAGTAAATGATCTTTGGTGCGCTTGGGCTCACTCACTTCATGCGTGCCCGCTGCATTGAAGCAGACCAGGCGTGCATCGGCATTGACGTCGGTGACCCAGGAAACGGTGACCATATTATCTGTAATCTTCACCACTTCGACCGCGGACATAAAGTGAGGATCGCCCTGATGGCCTCGCACTTTGGTGCGGAAGGACATGATGTCACTCAGCGCCAGGTTGCCCTGCACATCGGCCGTTTGGACCCGGAAGTAATAAATCGTGTCGGGCACCAGTCCGGTGACGGGCAGATTATGGAAGGTTACCAGGCCATTTTTGGTT
>JBFHRI010000185.1:0-6236 GCA_041591755.1 Oleiphilaceae bacterium | reverse complement strand
CTGTCCTATGGCGAATTGGCCGGAGAGCGCATCAAACTGGGTCTGATGCTACACGATCCCGAAGAAGAGCATGATTGCTTTTCAGACAACACGCACTGGTCGCACTATTACGATGCCTTGGGCATCAAGAATGTCTATTTAGGCAGCTATCGCCGCATCGATGGCTCGCCTATTGAGGGTGCCAGCCTGTCTGCTCTGGTGGCCGCCAAGGATGCCGCTCTGGATCAGGAAATGCGCACCGCGCTAGCGCGAACTGAAAGCGCGATGGACGCGATGGTCGCGGCGGCTGAGAAAGGCCAAACCTTCGATGTCTTGATCGCTTCGGGCAATGCAGAAGGGAATGCGATCGTGCAAAGCGTGGTGGATGCCCTGGTGGCGCAGACCCGTTTGATTGAACGCATTATCGTAACCTTGGGTTTAGAGAACGTACAGCTGGAAGGATCCGATTCGCTGGATAATCCATCTGCAGTCTAGTCGTGGAAAAGATGGTCTTTGTCCAATGATAGGCCGACCTATAGCTAAACCGAGTTTGTGGCTTGGGCTATCTCTCTTGCTCAGCGTTAGTCTGGTCTCACAACTCACCTATGCGACGCCGCTCAAGCCTTCTCATCTCAGCTACGAAGAAGGCTTACAGTGGCAGGTGGGCAAGGCCATCTTTGAAAAGCTCTGGGTCGCCGCACCCGCGAGTACGCGTTCCAGTGATGGCTTGGGGCCTTTGTACAATGCGCGTTCTTGTCATCAGTGTCATGAACGGTCGGCCAATGACACGAGTGACGTGACGCGGCCTGAAGAGTATAGCGACACCAGTCGCCTATTCGGCGCCGCATTGGTACTTAAATTGGGTCGGCATACGCTGGCCGCGAGTGATCCGGTGTACGGGCAGCAGATTCAAGCGCACGCGGTGGGTGGACTCAGCGCGGAGGGTCTCCCACAGGTGCGTTACGTTCTAGCGCCGGAGTCTGGCTTATCGATGCCTGAGTATCGGCTGGTGCATTTGACGCAGGGCGCGCTGGCAGAGGGCATCCAGTTGGCGCCGAGACTGGCCATACCGCTCATCGGAATGGGCGCACTAGAGGCCATTACAGAACGGGAAATTGAGGCGCTGGCCGATCCTGACGATCGGGATGGTGATGGCATTTCGGGCCGCGTCAGTCGACCCCACGGCGAGCAGGGTCCCGTGGGCCGTTTTGGTTGGAAAGCGGGGCAATCGTCGCTGGATGCGCAGGCGCTTTTAGCCCTCAATCTGGATATCGGGGTCAGTAGCAACCTGTTTCCGCAGGGGGCCGGCGATTGCACGCCACGCCAGATTGCTTGTCGCACGCATACATTTGATGAAGGCTTGCCTGAAGCGAGTGCGGCAATGACCGCCGCCTTGCTGTTTTTTCTGCGACAGCAAGAACCTCCCGCGTACAACCGGGTTGATGCGACAGTGCAAGCCGGTCAGCAGTTATTTGATTCACTGCAATGTAGTGCCTGCCATCGTCCGTCTTTCAACATCAAGTGGGGAGAGGTGAAACGCGAGATCTGGCCCTATTCCGATTTACTTTTGCACGATATGGGCAATGCCTTGGCCGATCCTTTGGCCGAGGCTGATGCCAGCGGGCGCGAATGGCGCACGCCACCTTTGTGGGGCCTCGGGCAGCAAATGCGGGCCGGCAAACGCGCAGGCTTCTTGCACGATGGACGCGCGCGGACACTTGAAGAAGCCATTTTATGGCATGGCGGCGAAGCGCAATCCAGCCGTGAACGCTACCGTGCGTTGTCCTCCCAAGCTAAAGCAGACCTCTTACATTTTCTGGAGTCCTTATAGTGCGTATTTCAAACCCATTGAGCATTCTGGTACTGCTGGTAAGTTTGGCGTGTCGGGTTGAAGCCGAATCCGTGCGTGGCGCACAAGATATGCAAGCGCTGAATATCGCGCTGATTGAGCGCCAGGTCATTCCGGCTTATCAAGCTTTGGGTCGAGCGACGCAGGAATTGGCGCAGCAGTCCGCCAAGTATTGCCAAGCGCCCAATGCGCAAAATCTCGCCTTAACCCAGGAAGCCTTTCACCAGGCTATGGATGCCTGGCAGCGCATCCAGTTCATACGCTTTGGACCGATCGAAACCATGATGCGCGTGCATAGCATTCAGTTTTGGCCTGATCGTAAACAGCATGTGAGCAAACACCTGGAGCGCTTATTGCGACAAGCGGATCCCAAGGCACTCGATCAAGATGCGATTTATCGCCAGCCGGTCAGCGTGCGCGGCTTGCCTGCAATCGAAGTGTTACTGTTTAACAAGGCCCCCCTGCAGGGTTACGCCTGTGACGCGCTGCTGGCCATCACCCGTGTGGTACATAGAGATACCGAGACCCTGGCCGCAGAATGGCAGGATTCGATGCGCCGCAGGTTTGTAGTTTTCGGTGAGGATGAATTCTTCAATGATGCCGCGGAAGCCAGCGCAAAACTCTTGGGTAGTGTCCTGGATCAGCTGGCCTATATGGCCGATGTCAAACTCAGTGGCGCCCTCGGTCCGCAACTACAGGCGGTGCGTGCTAAGCAGTTTGAATCCTGGCGCAGTGGCCGCTCCTTGCGTAATTTAGAGCAGAATTTTGTCGCCTTTGAAAAGAGTTGGCGAGATGCTGAAGCTGAAGGGCAGGGCCTGTACGCGCTTTTCACTCTCGCGGAATTCAAGGTCTTAACGCAGCAGATCAATGTGATTGGCCAGACTTTTAGCGAATTAAAGCAATCGACTCAAGGGATGGAAGAGCAGGCCCTGGTCGAGGGCGGTTTTAATCAACTGCATACGCTGGCGACCCAACTGCGCAACTTGAAGAAACAGCTCGAGCTCGGCCTCAAGGCGCATGGGGTCTATCTTGGCTTCAACAGTCGGGATGGGGATTGAAGATGGCCCTGACGCGACGCGAGCTTTTGCGCCAGGTGGCTTATCTGGGCGCTGCCAATTTGCTACCTCACAAGGTTTTTGCGAGCTCGGAACGGGGCCTGTTAATGGCGAGCGCGAGCTCCGTCAATGAGGCGCATGGCTTGAGTTATGGCTGGCTGAGCGAATCCACTATCAAGGGGATCCAGCGGCTCGCCTTACCCGAGCGTGCGCATGAGGTCATCGCGCATCCGTATCAGCCTTGGCTCATTGTCGTGAGCAGACGGCCAGGCCGCTTTATCCACATCGTAGATTACCTTGCAGGTCGGGTAATAAAGGTGCTGCAAAGCGGGGAGGGAAGGCACTTATATGGTCATGCTTTGCTAAGCCCGGATGGCCGCTTTTTGATTGTTCCTGAAAACGATATCGCCAGCGGGCAGGGGCGAATTGTGGTGCGCGAAATCGGAGGCAATTTTGCGCTGCTGCAGGACATGCCCTCCTATGGTATCGGGCCACATCAGATTGGCTTTTTGCCCACGGCGGAGAAAACCACCCTGGTGATCGCTAACGGTGGCATCGAAACCCACCCGGACACCCAGCGTAGCAAACTCAACCTCGACACCATGCAGTCGAGCCTCGATTATGTCGATCTGTCCAGCGGACAACACCTCGATCGACAACGCTTGGATGTCGAGTGGTTCCAATGCAGCCTGCGGCATTTTGATATCAATGCCGTCGGTGAGGTGATCGTCGCCATGCAATATCAGGGCGCGAGCACCGACGATGTACCCTTGTTGGCCGTACATCGCCCAGGACAAAAAATTCAGCCGCTATGGGGCGACCGCGAAACGCGTTTTGCCATGAAACAGTATTGTGGCAGCGTGAAATGGAATAGTCAGGGCAAGCTTGCGGCAGTCTCTTCGCCGCCCGGCAGTTTGATCAGTGTATGGGACGTCGCACAAGGGCGCTTGCATAGTCGCTATCGGCTCACTGATGGCTGTGGCATTGCTGCCATCCCCGGTGAGGCGGACTTTTTGTTGTCGGGCGGCACCGGACTGTTGCAACAACTAGATGTGCACAAGCGGGCGCTTAAAAACCTGCCCTACGGTGCGCTGTCTGTGCAATGGGATAATCATTTATTGCTAGGGGTTTAGTTCGCAATACCTCTCATTTGCGCACCGCTGCAATAGCATAAAAATTGGGTTACGCGTAGAGTCTGTGCGCCGCGAAGTCCTTTGCTGCAAAAGCCCTCCCGCCTTAAATCCCCAACGACGAGAGGGTTTGGCCATTTCAATCAACATAATGATTTAAGGAAAAACCATGAATATAAAGCGCTTTACCGTGTTGTTTTTTATGCTTTTGTGCTTTACGGGGCAGGCCAACGCAAATCAGGTCGAGGAAACTGATCACATCGTTTCTGAGGCCGCTGACCAGACGGTGTTGGCGACTGAACAGCAGCAATACTTAGAGTGGGCGAAAAATATCTGGGAGGGCTTGGAGCGGCAAACGGGTTCGATCGAATTGCCCGAGGCTGCTGCCCGCTTGGATGTTCCCGAACAATTTTATTTTTTGAATGCCAAAGATGCGGACACTGTACTGGTCGAGGTCTGGGGCAACCCACCGGGTCAGCCGGTTCTCGGCATGCTTTTTCCGGCCCACCTCACCCCATTTGATGAGAACTCATGGGCAGTGACCATCGAGTATGAAGAAGATGGCTATGTATCAGATGCCGATGCGGCTGACATTGACTACAGCGAACTGCTGACGCAAATGCAGGAGGATACCCGTGCCGAGAGCGAGGAACGACTGGCCGCTGGCTATGAAGCCATCGCTTTGGTGGGCTGGGCAGCGCCGCCGTTTTACGATAAGAATGCGCATAAATTACATTGGGCCAAGGAACTCAAGTTTGGTGAAGAGTCCGGCAATACCCTGAATTACAACATTCGAGTGCTAGGCAGAAAGGGTGTTCTGGTGTTGAATTTTATTGCTGGGATGGATCAAAAACCGGTGATTGAAGAAAGCCTGGACAGTGTTCTCGCGTTGGCGAATTTTACCGAAGGGAATGAATATGCTGACTTTAACCCGGATACTGACAAAATTGCCGCGTATGGCATCGGGGCCTTGGTGGCCGGCAAGCTAATGACGAAAGCTGGCGTGTTTGCCACCTTGCTGATTTTCCTGAAAAAATACGGTGTTTTTATCGTCGTCGGGATTGCGGCATTGGTCGGCAAACTTGTCCGCCGTAAAAAATAAAAAGATAGGCTCTGTTTAGATAAGCCGTCTACTTCTCCAAATAAAGCAGTGAGCGGACTTTTCCGCACACTGCTCACAAGCCCTATTACATCGCTGACGCTGCGCTGATCATAATGTAATGGTAGATCGACTAGAACTTCATCCCGCCGCAGAGTTGTTCAGCCAGTTTGGCCTCTGCTTTGATTCCCAGATCGTAATCGCTAATATCCACGCCACTAAAATCAGGCCCCGTGCCTTCGAACTTGGCTTTTAATGGCCCCAGCTTGAGCGAAGGATCGAGACTAAAACAATCGCCCTGCCTGCCCAGCTCAAGGCCGGCACCGATTGGCCCAAGGCTAACTTCGCCAACGACTTTAAATTTGGTATCAACATTGCCCACTGACTCAAGGGGATCCACTTCGAACCCACCTCCTACTCCCACACCTAGTTCTCCGCAGACCTTGAATCCGGTGGAATCCACAATTAGTCGGAAGCCGCCACCGAGTATATCGTAGGCAGAGAAACCAATACCGAAAAGACCCGTCTGGTCGGTTCGGTTAAGCGGATCATTGCCCGCATAGCTATACAGATTCATTTGACGCCCTTGATACAGCGCCGGATCACGCGCTGTCCAACGCCCGGCCTGCGGGTCGTAATCGCGATAGCCAAAGCGTACCAATCCCGTCACGCTGTCGCTCAGTCCACCGGCAAACCCGATAGGCAGCAAGAAGGATGGATTGCTGTCACTGAGTAATCGACCAAAACTGTCATAACTAAGCTGTTTGACCACCGCACCACTGCTATTCGCGACGATCAGTGGCGTACCGATCTCATTGCTGGCCACATAGTAATAGGTGCTGCCTTGTTGAATCGCCAAGAGCAGACCGCGCTGATCATAGTGATACACACTGAGCACACCATCGGGCGCGCGCATTGCCGTCAGCTGCAAGGGATTATAAGGGTTGCCGTAGAGATACTCGCTGGCATTTTCGCTCCCCACTTTACGCGAGACGCGTCGGCCCAAGCCATCGTAGTCATAGCGGATACTGGTGCTCGCCACATTGGCCGTCAATAACTCACCGCGCACCCCATAGCTGAAGCGATCGCTACCGCGCTGGGCTAGCTGACCGTTCGCATCGTGT
>JBFHRI010000184.1:0-6247 GCA_041591755.1 Oleiphilaceae bacterium | reverse complement strand
GACAGATAGGTTAGACCTCCAGGATGACAGATAGGTTAGAACTCTAGGATGACAGATAGTTTAGACCGCCGCGATAACGGTCATTTGGGCCTCCAAACTTACAAAAATAATCAATGGCCACTGTGGCCGCTGGGTTTTCTGACTTTGACTTCGGTCGGTGTCGCGGGCATGTCGGCGCGCGGCATTGCATGCCCGCCTGGAGAGTCAGAGCGTGTGGGTGTGGCGATTGGGCCCGTATACTCATGGGCAATGGTGCCAGCCGGGTGTTGGAACCAGCCTGGATCGCTGTAGTCGCCTTTCTTCTGATCGCGGCGCACTTTGACCACACTAAACATGCCGCCCATTTCGACCGAGCCGAACGGTCCCTGTCCGGTCATCATTGGCGCGGTGTTGTCGGGGATGGGCATTTCCATCTCGGTCATGTCGGCCATGCCCCGTTCGCCCATCACCATGTAGTCAGGAATCAGCTGGTTAATCTTCTTCGCCAGGCCGCGGTGGTCAACACCAATCAAGTTGGGTACGTTATGGCCCATGGCATTCATGGTGTGATGGCTTTTATGGCAGTGGAAGGCCCAGTCGCCCTCCTCGTCCGCGATGAATTCGATTTGGCGCATTTGGCCCACCGCGACGTCTGTGGTGACTTCGTACCAGCGCGTGCTTTTCGGGGTGGGGCCGCCATCGGTGCCGGTGACTAGAAATTCGTGGCCGTGCAGATGAATCGGGTGATTGGTCATGGTGAGATTGCCAATCCGAATGCGCACCTTGTCGTTCAGGCGCACATTCAGCGAGTCAATGCCAGGGAATATCCGGCTGTTCCAGCTCCACAGGTTAAAGTCCAGCATGGTCATAGTTTTTGGTGTAAAACTGCCGGGGTCGATATCATAGGCATTCAACAGAAAACAAAAGTCTCTATTCACTTCATCGATCAGCGGGTGCTTACCCTTGGGATGCGTCACCCAAAAGCCCATCATACCCATCGCCATTTGTGTCATTTCATCCGCATGCGGGTGATACATAAAGGTGCCGGGGCGTCGCGCTTCAAACTCATAGACGAAGGTTTTGCCCGAGGGAATCGGAGGCTGGGTTAAGCCGCTGACGCCATCCATGCCGTTTGGAAGGCGTTGTCCATGCCAGTGAATACTGGTGTGCTCAGGCAATTTATTGGTCACGAAAATCCGCACCTTATCGCCCTCGACGACCTCGATGGTCGGACCGGGACTTTGTCCGTTATAGCCCCATAAATGCGCCTTGAATCCCGGCGCCATCTCTCTGACGACCGGCTCGGCGACCAAATGAAACTCTTTGACACCTTTATTCATACGCCAGGGTAAGGTCCAGCCATTCAGGGTGACGACCGGATTGTAGTGGCGGCCGGTATGGGGTACCAAGGGGGGCATCGTATCCGGGCGGCTCTGCAACACGGGCTCCGGCAAAGCACTCATCGCCACTCGGCTGACCGAGCTGGCCGCGACCGCGCCACCGGCAATACTCAACCATTTAAAAAAATCGCGTCTCGAAGTCATTAATTTCACTCTCTGGATCAATGCTCGGCGCCGCCGCTGGCCGGCGCAGGGGTGGCGACGGATAAACCCGTGGTGGTCGGTCGGCCGATCAAGGTCGCATGCAGCGCCGCATCGGCCAGCCAGAATTGCTGTTGGGCCTGCATCGCCGCCATGACCGTTGCCACTTGGTCGCGGGCATCGGCCAGCAGCTCAAACACACCGATCAGCATGCCGTTGTAACGCAGCAGGTTTTCTTCCGAAATCAGTTGTCTTAAAGGCAGCACTTCGTCGCGATAGTGTTTGGCAATGTCGTAGGCGGTGCGATAGGCCGAGTAACTTTCGCGCAAATTGGAGCCGGCTGCGAGTACAGTCGCCTCAAGTTGCTTGGCAGCAGCCAGCGTTCGGGCCGTCCAGGCGTCGCGTTGCATATCGCCCCAGTCGAACAGGGGCAGTTTGACTTCGACTTCATAGCCGCGCGCGATCGACTTTTCACCGGAGTGGCGATCCAGGTCGCTGACGCGCCGGGCCGTTAGCTCGATATCAGTGACGCTGTTTAAGGCATTGAGACCCTTTCCGCCACTCAAATGTTCAAACGCGGTTTGTGTGAGACGGATATCCAGACGACCTTGATTTGCCATCTGGCTGACGAGTTCAGGTGGCATAGGCTCAGGTGGCAAGTCAGGCAAGCGCTCAGGAACTTGCAGTTGCTGAAATTGCGTCGCATTGAGACCCAATTGACGCGCCAGCGCTTCACGTGTGGCGATGGCCTCGTGTTGCGCGCTCGCTAAACGGGTGGCCGCGTCGGCGTAATAGGTATGTTCTCGAGCGCGGCTCAGGCGGTTAAAGTTACCGACGGACTGCATGCGCCGTGCTAATTCGGCACTGGCTTCAGCGCTCTCAAAAACCTGACGCGCGAAATGCAGGCTTTGCTGCGCAGCCACTGCACGCACCCAGGCCTGCCGTACTTGCGTCACGGCATCAACGACCTCGCCACTGAGCCGCAATTGTGCCATGGCGATTTGGCGATCAGCGCCTTGTTTGCGCAACGGCAGGGTCAATAGGTCCAGTAAACCAAAAGACAAAGCGCGCCCAAGTTCCAGCTCATCGCCCATGGTCATGCGTTCGAAACTGAAAATTGGGTTGGCAATGCGACCACTCTGTGCCGCTTCGGCCGCTTCGGCCCAGCCCTGCGCAAGTAGCGCCTGGAAAGCCGGGCTATTCACCAGCGCGAGTTGTACGGCTTCTTTTGCGCCCAAGGGTGCCGCCAAGAGCGCTGCAGCTTGCTCACGCTGCTGTTGCTGCTGTTCCGCTGTCTGGGCCAATACCAGAGGCTGTTCGGCAAATGCCTCGGTATGACGATTGAGCTGGGCCATATTTTGCTCAAGACTCACACTGGCGCAGCCTGTCACTGCCGCCGTCAGAAACAACGCTAGAGCTAATTTGCTATGCCGAGAGAGAAAACCGTGATGCATTAACGCATGCCTCAGTGGTGGTGATGATGGTGATGCCCAGAATCAGCGCCCTCGCCTACCGTCCCTGAGTCGCCCCCTTCGTCCATGGCCGCCTCGCGCAGATAAGTGCGCCAACCGCCAATTTCGCCGACGAGGTCATTGGCGGCCTTCCAGGATTGTGCGGTTTCATCGGCATATGACTGGTAGTTGCTAAAGACAGACTCGTGATGAAGTGCTGAGCCATTGGGCACCAGTGTGTCAGCTGCGTCAGATTGGACTTCATGACCAGACCAGGCCCAAGTGTTGTTGGCGAACATCATCAAAAGAATTAGAGATGCTTTGAGTATGCGCTTTGGGATGGCGTTAAACATGGGTTCTTCTCAAAAATATCAGAGCTGAATGTAGGTGGTGCTCGCCCAGAGTGACCGTACAAGTGAATACAAGTTCAATCACTTCCCGTTGCAAGCGCCCTAAACTTATTCTAGCGGCTCCGCCAGGCTTTCCAGGATCGGGCATTCCGGGCGCTCATCGCCCTGGCAATGCTGCGCTAAATTCTCCAACAAATCACGCATTTCCGTGAGTTCTGCAATCTTGTCATTGAGGGCTCTCACGTGCTGCATGGCCAAGGTTTTCACCTCAGCGCTGGCGCGGTGGTGATCCTGCCATAATGACAACAAATGCGCGATATCGTCGAGCGAGAAACCGAGCGTACGCGCGCGTTTGATAAAGCGTAGCGTATGCAGATTTTGCTGGGTGTAAAGTCGATAACCGCTGTCAGATCGTGCACTGGGTTTAATCAGCCCGATCGACTCGTAATGTCGGATCATCTTGGCTGACACCCCGCTCATATTCGCAGCGCGTCCTATGTTCATCATGTTTTCTCCTCTGTGCCAAGGCTACCCTAAGACCGGTTTCCAGCGTTTGAGCAACAATGCATTGCCCACCACGCTGACACTACTGAGCGCCATGGCCGCCGCAGCGATCATCGGATTCAGTAAGCCCAAGGCAGCCAGCGGAATGCCAATTAAATTATAGATGAAGGCCCAGAATAGGTTCTGCCGTATCTTGTTATACGTTCTACGAGAAATTTCGATGGCCTGTGAAACAAGGGCGGGCTCGCCGCGCATCAAGGTGATGCTAGACGCGTGCATGGCGACATCCGTCCCGGTCGACATGGCGATTCCGACATCGGCCGCAGCCAGCGCCGGCGCATCGTTAATACCATCCCCGACCATCGCCACGACCCAGTCACGCGCCTTGAGTGCCTCAACCACGGCTGCCTTATCGGCCGGCAGCACCTCAGCATGCACGTCATCAATACCCAATTTTTTGGCCACCGCCAGCGCGCTGCCTCGATTGTCGCCGGTGATCAGCGTCGTTTCGATCCCTAGTGCATGCAGGGCAAGCACCGCGTGTCTCGCGCTTGGTTTAGGTTCATCCCCGAAGGCCAGTAATCCCAGAAGCTTCTTGTTTTCGCCTAGTCTCCCTAGCCAGGACACCGTGCGCCCCATATTTTCCAGACTGCGTGCGTGGCCCGCTAGCGCATCGATACTTAGTCCATGTTCCTGCATGAGGCGAGCGTTCCCTAACATATAGGCTTGGCCATAGATCTTGGCGGACAAGCCGCGGCCAGCGATGGCTCTTGAATCTTCGGTCGGTAACAGCGGTAATGATTTTGCTTTAGCCGCATTGAGCACGGCCTGCGCCAAGGGATGTTCGCTGCCAGACTGAAGCGACGCGGCGCATTGTAAAAAGTGCTGGCTGTCGCCATCCAGTGCATGCATGGCCACCAATTCCGGTTTGCCCAGGGTGAGCGTTCCGGTTTTATCAAACGCGACCGCCCGGACTCGATGCGCCAGCTCCAGGGCTTCGGCATCTTTGATGAGAATGCCATAACGCGCAGCGACACCCGTGCCAGCCATGATGGCGGTCGGTGTCGCTAAGCCCAAGGCACAAGGACAGGCGATGACCAACACGGCTACGGCATTCAAAATGGCGCTCTGAACATCACCACTCCAGGTCCACCAACCTAAGAAGGTTAACAGCGCGATAGCGATCACGATCGGCACGAAGACCGCACTGACCTGATCCACCAGGCGCTGGATCGGTGCTTTCGCGGCCTGGGCGTTTTCCACTAAGTGGATAATGCTCGACAGCAGGGTGTCTGCGCCGACCACTTCGGTTGCGACTACAATACGCCCTTCACCATTGATCGCACCGCCGGTCACACGGTCCCCAGGCTGGCGCAGCACCGGCAGACTCTCGCCAGTCAGCATCGACTCATCCACATGGGTGCTGCCCTCTTGAATCCGGCCATCGACGGGGATGCGTTCGCCCGGGCGCACGACCACCCAATCGCCAATTTTCACCTGGGCAATCGGCACCTCAATATCGCTGTCATCGCGACGTACCCTTGCCGTTTCCGGGCTCAAGGCCTGTAATGCGCGAATCGCCTCAGTGGTCTGGCGCTTGGCGCGACCCTCCAGCCATTTGCCCAGCAAGACCAGCGTGATAATGACTGTCGAAGCTTCGAAGTAAAGGTGCGGCATGGCGTGACCGGCGTGGCGCAAGAACTCGTAGACACTCAGCCCATAGCCCGCACTCGTTCCGGTCGCCACCAGCAGATCCATATTGCCGGTACGGGCTTTGAGCGCTTTCCAACCCGCTCGGTAAAAGCGCGCTCCCAGCCAAAACTGTACCGGGGTCGCCAGTAGCCACTGTAGCCAGCCGGGTAGCATCCATTCGATTCCGAACGGCAGCAACAACATGGGTAAAACTAGTGGGAGGGAGAACACCGCAGCAATAACGACGGCTTGTTTTTCATTATCCTGGCTAACGGATATTGGCGCGCCACTGGAGTCGGCAACTTTCGGTGTAGCCGAATATCCAGCGGCTGCAATAGCCTGTTCTAAGTCTCGTTCGGAGACCTGGCGCGAAACGGTGTTCACTGTTGCTGTTTCGGTGGCCAGATTGACGCTGGCCGAAATAACACCCGGGACGCCTAACAGAGCCTTTTCTAAGCGGCTCACGCACGACCCACAGGTCATGCCGGCGATATTGAATACAAACGCCGTTTGAACTGCCTCGTAGCCCGCCGCCTTCACTGCATCCAGCAGCGTCGCCACAGAAAGCTCAGTGGTGCCTTCTACCCTGGCTACTTCGGTCGCCAGATTAACGCTTGCCCTCTCCACACCGGGGATCGCAGAGAGCGCTTTTTCTACACGGCTCACACAGGAGGCGCAGCTCATCCCGCCAATGCCAAGCTGATATTCGAGAGGCGAGGCCGCCGCTTTT
>JBFHRI010000183.1:0-6250 GCA_041591755.1 Oleiphilaceae bacterium | reverse complement strand
TTTATCCCGACCTACCCAAAGGCTATCAAACGACCCAGCTCGAAAAGCCGATCGTGGGTGCCGGGGCGGTCGAGATTGAGCTCGAAGATGGCCGCAAAAAAACCGTTCGCATTCACCACGCACATTTGGAAGAAGATGCCGGCAAATCCCTGCATGAAGACTTTCATGGCATGTCGGGCATCGATTTGAACCGCGCCGGAACGCCGTTAATCGAAATCGTCACCGAGCCCGATATGCGCTCGGCCGAAGAAGCCGTCGCCTTTGCCAAGAAACTGCATAGCATTGTGACCTCGCTGGGCATCTGTGATGGCGAAATGTCGCAAGGCTCGATGCGTTTCGACGTGAATATTTCGATCCGTCCGAAGGGCGAAGACACGCTGGGCACGCGCACCGAGACCAAAAACCTCAACTCTTTCCGCTTTATGGAAGAGGCGATTAAGCTGGAAGTCGAACGACAGATCGAAGTCATCGAAGATGGCGGAAAAATCGTGCAGGAAACTCGCCTCTACAACGGCGAGACCAAAACCGCACGGGCCATGCGCTCGAAAGAAGAAGCCAACGACTACCGCTACTTCCCCTGCCCTGACTTATTGCCGGTGGTGTTCGATGACAGTTTCATCGAACACATTCGCCTGCAGATGCCGGAACTGCCCGACGCGCGCAAACAGCGCTTCGTCGAACAATACGGCTTGTCGGCTTACGATGCCGGCGCTCTGGCCAGCAATGCCGACATGGCCAAGCTGTTTGAATCCGCGCTCAAGGTTTCGGGCGACGCCAAGTTGACCGCTAACTGGGTCATGGGCGAGTTGTCCGCGCGGCTCAATGCCGAAGAGCTGAGTCCGCGCCATTGCCCGCTGCCGGCCGAGGCCCTGGGTCAGTTGGTCTTGCGCATCAAGGACAATACCCTGTCTTCTTCAGGCGCGAAAAAGGTCTTTGAACTGCTGTGGAGCAATCGGGGCGGCGATGTCGACCCGCTGATCGAAGCACAGGGATTGAAGCAAGTCTCCGATACCGGCGCACTGGAGCAAATCGTGGACGAGGTGCTGGCAGGCATGGCCGACCAGATCGCGCAATATCAGGCCGCGGACGAAGCCAAGCGCAAGAAGCTGCTCGGCGGCTTTATGGGCCCCTTGATGAAGGCTTCGAAGGGCCAGGGCAATCCTAAGCTCTTTACAGAGATTTTGCTGAAGAAGCTGGGTGGATGAGCTGACGCCATTGTTTGGCAAGCCTAAGGTTCCTTTTCCAACAAAGGGACCGAGGGATAAAAAAGGGGCCGCGCGGGCCCCTTATTGTTTTGGACAAGAGATCTTAATCCCAATCGCCCATTTCCGGCGCCGGGGCGCCCGATGCTTTCTTATCGGCAGGCGCATCGGCCACCATCGCCTCGGTGGTCAGGATCATTCCGGCAATCGAGGCCGCATTCTGCAATGCGGTACGCGTCACCTTGGTCGGGTCAATGATGCCCATTTGGAGCATGTCGCCGTATTCTTCGGTTTGCGCATTATATCCGTAAGCACCCTCTCCGGTACGCACCTTGTCGACCACCACACTGGGCTCGACGCCGGCGTTACTCACGATTTGACGCATCGGTTCTTCCATCGCGCGCAGCGCAATCTTGATCCCCATTTCCTGATCAGCATTAGCGCCTTTAAGGTCCTGCTTGCGAAGCGTATCGGCGACGCGCACCAGGCTGACCCCCCCGCCCGCCACAATGCCTTCTTCTACCGCCGCGCGTGTGGCGTGCAGAGCGTCGTCGACCAGATCCTTCTTCTCTTTCATTTCCACTTCAGTGGCCGCTCCGACACGAATCACCGCGACACCGCCGGCCAGTTTGGCCACGCGTTCTTGCAACTTCTCTTTGTCGTAGTCAGAGGTCGAGACTTCGATTTCGGCACGAATTTGCTTCACGCGTGCATCGATGGCGTCTTTCGTGCCGGCACCGTCGACGATGGTGGTGTTGTCTTTCGCGATCACCACACGTTTAGCGCTACCTAACTGTTCCAGCTGCGCTTTCTCGAGGCTGAGGCCGACTTCTTCGGCAATCACGGTGGCGCCTGTCAGCACTGCAATGTCTTCCAGCATCGCCTTGCGACGATCACCAAAGCCCGGCGCCTTCACCGCCGCCACTTTGAGAATGCCGCGCAGGTTGTTAACGACCAAGGTCGCCAGTGCTTCACCTTCGACATCTTCGGCAATGATCAACAGCGGACGGCTCGCCTTGGCCACGCCCTCGAGCAAGGGAATCAGATCACGAATATTGCTGATCTTCTTGTCGAACAGCAGGATAAAGGGGTTATCCAACTCAGCAACCATCTTCTCCTGATTGTTAATGAAATAAGGCGACAGATAACCGCGATCAAACTGCATCCCCTCAACGATTTCGAGTTCGTTTTCGAGCGACTTGCCTTCTTCAACAGTAATGACGCCATCGCGACCCACTTTGTCCATCGCGCGTGCCAGAATCTCACCCACATCCTGATTCCAGTTGGCTGAAACGGTGGCGACCTGCCCCACAGACTTGCTGTCATCACAGGGCTTGGACAATGACGCCAGTTCAGTCACGGCGGCTTTAACCGCTTGATCAATCCCGCGTTTTAAGTCCATCGGGTTCATCCCGGCGGCGATGGCCTTGTGACCCTCACGCACCAGCGCCTGCGCCAGAACGGTCGCGGTGGTGGTACCATCCCCCGCAATATCGGCGGTTTTGGACGCGACTTCCTTCACCATCTGCGCGCCCATGTTCTCAAACTTGTCCTTTAGCTCTATTTCTTTGGCCACCGAAACGCCGTCTTTGGTGACACGCGGTGCACCGAAGCTTTTATCCAGAATGACATTGCGCCCTTTTGGCCCCAGTGTCACTTTCACGGCATCGGCCAGAATATTCACACCCGCCAGCATGCGTTCGCGGGCGCTGGTTGAGAATTTAACGATTTTGGCACTCATGCGGCTTTCTCCTGTACATTCGCAGTTTCGATAACGGCCAGAATATCGGACTCTTTCAGCACCAGAAGCTCCTCGCCGTCCAACTTGATTTCGGTGCCAGCGTACTGCCCAAAGAGCACGCGCTCACCCACTTTGACCGCCAGGGGTCGCTGCTCACCGCTTTTAAGCACAGCACCGCTGCCGACGGCAATCACATCACCCTGACGGGGCTTTTCTTTGGCGTTGTCCGGGATGATGATCCCGCTTTTGGTTGTGGTTTCGGCATCAACACGACGCACCACCACGCGATCATACAAAGGCTTCAAACTCATAGGTTAATCCTCTTAAATGTCCTCTTGTTTCAATAACCTGTGAGAAAAAACGAGACGCAGGAGAGACTTCACCCCCCCTACGCGGCGCTATTTAGGGTTGGCCCTATCACATTTCAAGAGTCCCCCTAAAAAATTTTTGGCACTTTCTGGCAAGGAACTTGAATGTCTGGTTTGCCAGCCTGATGCACCACAACTTCGTCACATCTTAGCGAGCTGTCGTGGCAGCCCTCTGGCTGAAGGTATATAGTTTTTTAAGCATTGTTTTTCTTTGTTGATCAGGAGGAGTAGTGCCTATGTTTGCGGATCGTCGTTTACCCAAACATGAACATTCATTGGCCGAGTTTTTCCGCGATCGTTTGCAAGCCTGTGCGGAACACTTTCAGCCCGCGCCGCATGAAGATACCTGCTGGTATCTCAGCGCTTTACTCGCGCGCTTTGGCCATAGCGATGCCCTCTTCAGCTATGACCAAGGTAGCGTGTCCCTGCGCCCCCTGGCGCTGCTTTACCATGATGCCCGCCAAACCCCGAATCATAACGAGCGCTGCCTGCTGTTGCGCCAGCTCGGCGACCTAGCGTTGTTCATTGGGGCCTTGTTTCCGGCGTCTTATGAAAAACGGGGCATTCGGAAGGATTACTTTGTCGGCATGGGCGGCGGCGCTTACGACTATCTCGCCGATCACGCGGTCAATAAGCGCCATATCTATTCTGAACTGGCGCAACGCTTTGCTCGCACCTTGGAGTGGATTGCCCACGCCTGCGCGCGCGAGCATGTGTTCGATGCCAGTGATGTTCTAGCACTTTATCAGCATTGGATCACGACTGGAGACCTGCGCGCCGAACAGCAACTACGCAGCCTGGGGATCACCTTACAAGGCAAGGACTCAACCCAGTAAAGAGAATGGGCGGATACGATCCGCCCTGATGAAGACTAGTCTTGGGTGGATACGTTCTCAGCTTGCAAGCCTTTATCCCCATCCACCAGATCAAAACGCACCGCTTGCCCTTGACGCAGGGAGCGACGGCCTTTGCCGCGGATCGAGCGAAAATGTACAAACACGTCATCGCCTTTCGAGGTGGTGATGAAGCCATAGCCCTTATTGACGTTAAACCATTTTACGCTACCGGTTTCGACCCCTTCAGGCCCCGCATCCGCTGTGCCCTCGGCTTCGCCGGTTTCGGCATCTGACCTGACCGTGACAGCAGACTTGATTGACAATACATCGACCAGCAAGGCGAAGGCGACGAGTATAATGCAGACCGCTACATAGTAGAGGGCGCCGGGTGAGGTGCCGTCTTCCGCGCTAAATTTTTGCGCCAGCATCTGAAACACAAAAGGCAAAGGCAAAGACAGCACCAGGGCCGTCAGCAGTTTTTTTGGCATATTGGTATTAGACATCGGGTACTCTCGGTGAATGAAAACAAACAAAGCAGCAGCGGATCTTCTCGCGACTGTGAACCCGCCCAGTAGCATGCGTGACGAAAGGTAATCGCATCGCATACCGGGCTTCTTCATTTTGGCGGCGCAGAGGTTTGCCACAAGACTGTTTATTATTCGGCCACAAAACGAAGCGCGACATCATAACAAACTTGGGGAAAGAAGAGCTAACAGGTTTTAGAACCTCGAGGGGAATGAGGCTGCTCTGCAGGCAGCCCCCTGGTCAAGGTCTTAGCTGCGACCATAGGTATCTTCGAAGCGCACGATATCGTCTTCACCGAGATAACTCCCGCTTTGCACTTCGATCATTTCGAGTGGCAAGACGCCGGGATTCTCGAGCCGATGCACGACTCCGATCGGGATATAGGTCGACTGATTTTCTGACAACATATAGGTTTCGTCGCCGATCGTCACCATGGCAGTGCCCGACACCACGATCCAGTGTTCTGCGCGATGATGATGCATTTGCAAAGATAACTTCGCACCCGGTTTCACCGTAATACGTTTGACCTGGAAGCGCGGCCCCATGTCGATCGAGTCATAGGTGCCCCAGGGGCGGCTGACCTCACGATGCAGGCTGGCTTCGCTACGCTTGGCCTGCTCCAGCTGTTTGACGATGAGCTTGACGTCCTGCACGCGCGACTTGTTGGCGACCAATACGGCATCAGGCGTACTCACAACCACCAAGTCTTCGACCCCAACGGCTGCAATGAGTTTATAGTCGCTGAATAGCAACGAGTTGCGGCAGTCGTGCATCAGGACATCCCCACGACTGACATTGCCTTGCTCATCCGAGACGGACTCTTCCCATAAAGAAGACCAGGAGCCGACATCGCTCCAACCTGCGTCCAGCGCCACCACTTTCGCATTCTGGGTTTTTTCCATAATGGCATAGTCGATAGAGTCGTCTGGACAGGCTTCAAACGCCGCCTTGTCCAGGCGCGTAAAATCTAGGTCTGTTGCGCGACCCTGCCAGGCCTGTTCAGTGGCCGATGCAATATCTGGACGGAACTCGCCCAGCTCTTTTAGATAATTGGCTGCCCGAAACATGAACATACCGCTGTTCCAGTAATAGTTCCCTTCCGACAAGTAGGCTTCGGCGGTGAGGCGGTCGGGCTTCTCGACAAACTGCTCGACCGTGCCGAGACCGTCCTGCATGTCAGCCGCCTTGATATAGCCATAACCAGTTTCCGGGGAGCGCGGTACGATGCCAAACGTGACCAGCGATTGCGCCTCGGCGTGCGCCAGACCACACGCGATCGCCCGACCAAAGGCCCGGCTGTCACGCAAGACATGATCTGCCGCCAACACTAACAGAATGGGATCTTCATCTAGACTTAATTGCTGCGCGGCCAAGGCTGCCAAGGCCACGGCGGGCGCCGTATTGCGGCCGACCGGCTCCAGAATAATTGCCGCGGCATGGCGTTGCTGCTTACGCAACTGTTCCGCCACGATAAAGCGATGCTCTTCATTACACACCACCAGTGGCGCGGTCACTTCAAACAGCCCAGCCTCTGCGGCGCGGTCCAAACGCGCCAGCGTTTCCTGAAACATGGTTTCC
>JBFHRI010000182.1:0-6262 GCA_041591755.1 Oleiphilaceae bacterium | reverse complement strand
CTTATCAACGCATCCACCTTAGACCCGCATACTACGACCCTTTGGATGCGGAAGCAGGCCATGTAAGAAATGCCGGGCTAGCGATGGCGGAATTTTCTATCGACATCAATACCTCCGACCGAAGCAATAAAATCCGGCTCAACCGTCTAGATCTAATCCACATTCTTAGCTTGCATAGCAAGGCTACTCACCTGCCTGGCGACGACAATTTTGCCTGGCGGCTCAGAGCGGGCATAACCCGACAGGACCTCTCATGCCTAGACTGCCTTACACCCAGGCTAGAGCTAGGAGCCGGATACTCGTTCAGCTTTGCGAATAGAATTACGCTTGCCTTACTCGCTAATGCAGCCGCGCAGGACAAATCAGATGGCTACGGCAACTTATATGTGGGTCCCTACTCCATAATTACGATTCATTTTGTAGAGGATCTCCGACTACATGCAAATCTCGGCTACCGGAGACACTTGGATAGCGCCCCAACCGAAAGCCTCGTCAACGACGTCACACTAAAGTACAGATTGAACAGGAACTGGGACCTTCGAATAGGCTACGAAAGAAATGTGGCCGAAGAGTTTGTATTAACTACGGGTTATTACTTTTGATTCAAGATTTTTGAGTATTACCTCACAGCTTCTGATCGCAACGAATTATTCAAACGCAACACCTAAACCTAAACTTAAAGGGAGATAACAGATGAATAAATGTATAGGTAGCCTACTTGTCTTAGGCTTGTTGAGCGGAAACGCTTTAGCTGATACTGGTGCTGATCCGGATTATGGCAAAGCATTCTTAGGTGTCGATCTATTCAAAGGCAAATCGACCGTTGACATCGATGTCGCGAACTTCTCCGATGAAACTGACGTTGACTTCAAGGGATTTCGAGCACGCTTCGGAAAGGTGATGGAGAATGGCTTCCGATTTCAAGCTTATTTTTCCAGCGAAATGCCAGACAATGATGATTTCTGGGACAATGATATCTATGGGCTAGGCGCTGACGTTATTAAACCATTTCCGGTTCACCAGAGCATCCAGCCATTTTTGAAAGCTGGCGCGATGGTTGGATGGACGGAACTAGATGATACCCCTGCCGTAGATTATGTCGATGACCAGTTCAATTTCTTGGGTCTTAAATTAGGTTTTGGCGCACTATTCAAGGTAAATGAAACCGTGGAACTGATGAGTGGGTTCGATTGGCAGTATCGAACCTGGCAAGACATAAAATACATTGGCGGTGGCCAAACGATAACTCAGGAAACCTCCGACACATCCACTTCTATTTATGTTGGGGTAAACTTCTTCCTGTAGATGTATGATACTAGCGAAGTTAGCCTAGCTAACTTCGCTAGTTCCACACTAGAGAACGTTTGCAGCAAATTAGTTTTCTCCGCGATCATGAACTGACCCATCGACCAGGCGCTAAAACCTATGTCGGAGCAGCTCTACTACTTCTGCCAACAACTTCTCAACGGTCTGACCATCGGCAGCACCTATGCGCTGATCGCGATTGGTTACACCATGGTTTATGGCATTATCGGCATGATCAATTTCGCCCACGGCGAAATCTACATGATCGGCATCTATATCACCTTCGTCGCGATTGCCGGGCTCAGCATGCTGGGGGTAGAGTATTTGCCGCTGGTGCTCTGTGGTGCGCTGGTGTCGGCGGTGCTAGTCTCGAGCAGCTTTGGCTGGGCCATTGAGCGGATGGCGTATCGTCCGCTGCGCGGCAAAGGCCGTCTGATCCCGCTGATCTCAGCCATCGGCATGTCGATCTTCCTGCAGAACTTTATGAATATCGCGCAGGGCGCGCGAGATATCGCCATCCCTCCGCAGCTTAAGGGCGGCTGGGAGTTTGGCCCTGCCAATGCGCAAGCGACACTGTCTTACATGCAACTGCTGATTTTTGTCACCACGATTGTTTGTATGTCGGGTTTGACGCTGTTTATCCGTTATTCCCGTATGGGGCGCGCCTGCCGTGCCGTGGCGGAAGACCTGACCATGGCCAACCTGCTGGGCATTCAGACCCACCGCGTCATCTCGATGACCTTTGTGATTGGCTCGGCGCTGGCGGCCGTGGCCGGGCTCTTGCTCGGGTTGTATTACGGCGTGACCAATCCAACGATTGGTTTTATCGCCGGGCTTAAGGCTTTCACGGCAGCCGTCCTGGGAGGCATTGGCAGCATTCCGGGCGCCATGCTCGGCGGTCTGATTCTCGGAGTCACCGAAAGCATGACTGCGGCGTATTTCAGCTCCGAGTATAAAGATGTGGTTGCCTTTAGTCTGCTGGTGCTAATACTGCTGTTCAAACCGACCGGCCTGCTCGGCAAACCGGAGGTGGAGAAGATCTGATGTCCGCTTCGGCTGCTCGCCTACCCCATGCCCTCTTTACCACGCTCATCACCGCTTTGATGTCGGTGCCTTTGCTGGGGCTGCAATTGCGCCAACAAGGCACCCGTCTAACGGTCGAGCTGGAATCAGCCGCGAGTTGGTGGCTCATCGCAGGCGCCTGCCTCGCCGTCTTTAGCTTCCAAATGTGGCGCCCGGCGCTGGCTTGGCCGGGCCTGCAACACATTGGCCTGGCGCGTATTCAGCAGAAGCTACCCTCACCCGCATGGCTGTCCCAGCCGCGCATGCTTTGGGGGTTTGGTCTGGCGCTGGCGCTAATATGGCCCTTCTTCGCTTCGCGCGGATCGGTCGATCTGGCCACCCTGGTTTTAATCTATGTGATGCTGGGCCTAGGCCTGAACATTGTGGTCGGCCTCGCCGGCTTGCTCGATTTGGGTTACGTAGCTTTTTACGCTGTGGGCGCTTACAGCTACGCCCTGCTCTCGGCATATTTTGGTTTATCCTTCTGGCTGGCTTTACCGATTGGCGGACTTTTGGCCGCGCTCTTTGGTATTCTGCTGGGCTTTCCAGTCCTGCGCTTACGCGGCGACTATCTGGCCATCGTGACACTGGGTTTTGGCGAGATCATCCGCATTCTGCTGAACAACGCCACCACCCTGACCGGCGGCCCCAATGGCATCGGCAACATCGCCAAGCCGACCTTCTTCGGCATGGAGTTTAACCGTCAGCTGAGTGACCCCGACAACACCTTGTTTCATGAGGTTTTCGGGATTGCTTACAACGGCACCCACAAGGTCATCTTCCTTTACATCCTCGCCCTGATACTGGTTTTGATCACGTTATTTGTCATCCGCCGCCTCATGCGCATGCCGGTCGGACGTGCCTGGGAAGCCTTGCGTGAAGATGAGATCGCCTGTCGCTCACTGGGCCTCAATCGGACCGCGATCAAGCTCTCGGCCTTCACATTGGGCGCCTCTTTCGCGGGCTTCGCCGGCTGTTTTTTTGCCGCACGTCAGGGCTTTATCAGCCCTGAATCCTTCACTTTCATCGAGTCGGTGATCATTCTGGTGATTGTCGTATTGGGTGGCATGGGATCGCAGCTAGGCGTGATTCTGGCAGCGATCGTGATGATTCTGCTGCCCGAGCTGGCGCGTGAGTTTGAAGAATATCGCATGTTATTGTTTGGCTTGATGATGGTGCTGATGATGATTTGGCGACCGGAGGGCTTGGTGCCGATGAAGCGGGTACATATGTCTCTGCAACAATGAAGCATCAGGATTGAGATTATCGGGTAGCAGACTTAAACTGGTCAGCAAGCTGGTCAGCCGCTGCACGGAGTTTGTAGGTCGGATTTCAATCCGACAGCGGAGTGTCAGGCGAGCTGCAAGGTAAGGCGTTTTCGGAGTGGCCGGCTTTGTCGGACTGAAGGTCCGACCTACGTCGCCCTATCAAATGATTGTTCATGCACTAACCGGAGGTCTGGCTTATGCATATTTGGCCGGTACAGGATGCCAAAGCGCGCTTCAGTGAGATGATTGAAGCCTGTCTAAACGAAGGCCCCCAGATCGTCTCGCGTCGCGGCAAAGAGACAGCCGTGCTGATTCCGATCGAGGAATGGCAGCGACTGCAGGCCGCCGCGCGACCTTCCCTTAAACAATTGCTGCTCTCAGACGCCGCACGCACCGATTACCTGGTGCCGGAACGCAAACCCGCACCGCATCGTGCGGCGCCAGATCTGGAGTGATCCGTGTACCTGCTGGACACTAATGTGGTTTCCGAATTACGCAAAACTAAACCGCACGGCGCAGTGCTGGCATGGCTCGATAGCGTTCCGGAGTCGTCCTTGCACCTTTCCGCTCTAACACTGGGCGAAATACAGAAAGGTATCGAAATTACTCGCGAGCAAAATGTACAAAAAGCGGCTGAAATCGAAGCCTGGCTAATTCAGGTCGCCTCGACATTTAACGTCATACCTATGGACACACCAGAATGTCGGGAGTGGGCCCGTCTTCTGCACAAGCATTGCAAAAGTCTCTTTGAAGACGCCATGATCGCCGCGACAGCCAAAGTCCATGGGCTGACAATGGTCACGCGAAATACCAGGGACTTCAAACACTTCGACGTGCCGGTGGTTGACCCTTTTAAGTTCAAGATGCCATCGCCACCGAAATGAAAGCCTTGCTCAGCGTCGACAACCTACGCATGCAATTCGGCGGCCTCGTCGCGGTCGATGGGGTTTCGTTCAGTGTTGCCCCCAAGCAGATCTTCTCGATTATTGGCCCCAATGGTGCGGGTAAGACCACAGTTTTTAACTGCCTCAGCGGCTTTTATCGACCCAGCGCGGGTAGCATCCACCTCGAAAACCAGCCCATTCACCATCTACCCGACTATCGCATCTCACGCCTGGGCCTGATCCGGACCTTCCAGCATGTGCGTCTGTTTAAACGTATGACCGTGGTAGAAAACCTCCTCGTTGCGCAGCATCGGCACGTTAACACACATTTGTTATCCGGGCTTTTTAAAACGCAAGACTACCAGCGCCGCGAGTTCGATGCGATTGAAGCGGCACGTTATTGGCTGGAGCGACTGGATCTGATGGCAGTGGCCAATCGTGAAGCCGGAACATTGGCCTATGGACAACAGCGCTTACTTGAAATCGCGCGCTGCATGGTGGCCAAGCCACGGCTGCTATTGCTGGATGAGCCTGCGGCAGGTCTCAACCCTAAAGAGACACATGAGATGGATCAGCTGATCGTGCAGCTGCGCGATGAGTTTGGCCTCGCCATTCTACTGATTGAGCATGACATGAAACTCGTCATGGGTATCTCTGACCACATCTACGTCATGAATCAGGGCAGGCCCTTGGCACAGGGCGCTCCGGCACAAATCCGTGCCAACCCTGAAGTCATTAAAGCCTACCTGGGAGAAGGCTGATGCTGGAATTTCGCAATGTCAGCGCGGGCTATGGCCAGATTCATGCCTTAAGCGATGTTTCTCTGCAGGTGGAACAAGGCGAGATCGTATCGTTAATCGGCGCCAATGGTGCGGGCAAGACAACGCTGCTGATGACCTTGTGCGGCAACCCTCGTGCCAGCCAGGGCGATATCCTGTTTCGTGGTCAAAACATCACCCAACTTGAAACGGCTGACATCATGCGCCAGGGCATTGCGATCGTCCCGGAAGGGCGCCGTATCTTTTCGGCGTTAACGGTCGAAGAAAATTTACACCTCGGTGCCTTTTTTATGACCCGAGAACAGCGTGAGGATGATTTGGCCTATGTCTTTAAGCTATTTCCGCGACTCAAAGAGCGGCTGACTCAGCGAGGTGGCACCATGTCGGGCGGCGAACAGCAAATGCTGGCCATTGCCCGAGCGCTAATGAGTCGCCCGAAACTATTACTGCTCGACGAACCGTCGCTGGGCCTCGCCCCGCTGATTATTCAACAGATCTTCGACACCCTGGCGCAGCTACGAGAGCAAGGCATGACGATTTTCTTGGTTGAACAAAACGCTAACCAGGCGCTGAAGTTGGCGGATCGAGGTTATGTGTTGGAGAATGGGCGTATCGTACTAGAAGGGAGCGGGGAAGAGTTGCTGGTAAACGAAGGGGTTCGTCGGGCGTATTTGGGCGTCTAGTTTGGCGTTGGTCAAGCCGGAGCCTGTTATCTAATATGCCATTAGTCGTCCTGCGAATATGCCATTAGTCGTCCCGCGAATATGCCATTAGTCGTCCCGCGGCTTGACCGCGGGATCTCGGGCCGCCACTCCGGGGTACATCAGATCCCGCGATCGAGTCGCGGGATGACTTGGGAGGTGGTCGCGGGATGACTTAAGTGGCTTGACCGCGGGATCTCGAGCCGCCACTCCGGGGTACATCAGATCCCGCGATCGAGTCGCGGGATGACTTGGGAGGGTGT
>JBFHRI010000181.1:0-6296 GCA_041591755.1 Oleiphilaceae bacterium | reverse complement strand
CCCCAGTCGCACTACATCTGAGGCATCAGAGGCATCAGAGAGTGCGACTCGAAATAAAACGATCTTGGAGGCTGCCTCCAATGACCTTTAAGCCGTGTCCGCAGACCCGGCGACTGCCTTAGCCAAAGGAGCCTAGGGCTGGTGGCTACTGCACGCGATGTGGGGGCAGATAAATACTGCGTACCTGCGACCCGAGTAGTTCAATATGGCCTTGGTAGCGCTCCTCACCGGTTGCGCTAAACTCGAATTGATAGACACGTAAGCAGGCCACTTGCCCACGCGCATTGCGGCGCAGGCGCACGCGGCGCAGCGCTACAGTCTGATCCAACATGCACAAGGATAGCTCCTCACAGCGTTTCTGCACGGCTTGTAGGGCGAGCTCTTTCAAATCACGAGAACGCAACCACCACCAACAAACCGCTGCGATAAGCAGGGTCAGCAGCAAGCTGCGCAAACTCATCCTGCTGACTCCGGGTACCAGTGCTTGACCGCGATCTCGAGCATGTGCTCATCCCAGCTCAGCATTAGGGTCTGATCCTGAATCATACAGGAGAGTTCCATCGTGCGTTCCAGGCTACCCATTAAGCGGTACACCGCGGCAGGATCAAACTGGCGGATAAATAAATTGTCCAGGCGCAGAAACTCCTTATGATTCTGCTGCAGCCATTGCTGCAGGGCCTGGCCGCCGTAAGCATAAACACCCACTTGGGCCGCTCGCCCGGCTGCGCGACGCAGGCGTTTCGATTCGGGTAAGCCGACCTCCAACCACAGCGCAATTTCCTGCGTATCACTGAACTGCCACAAATCCGGCTCGTCTTCGGTACTCAAGCCTTTGGTAAAGCGCAGATCCGGGTGGGCGTGCAGGCACCAGGCCAATAGTCGGATGACCAATCTCTCTGTCGTTTCGGAGGGATGTAGCGCCACATGCAGAGAGCGCTGGTCATAGTAGCCACGATCCATATCGCTCAGATTAATACCGAAGCGATACATCGTGGCGTTAAGCGCCATTACAGCTGCTCCAGCTTTTGGCGGGCGACAATTTCGGGGCGGGAGCCAGCCGGACTCAAGGCGCGCGCGCGCAGATACATTTCACGCGCAGCGTTACGATCATTCTGGGCGCGGTAAAGATCGCCCCAGGCTATAAACACTTCCGGGTCTTTGGGCGAGACGCGCACCGCTTGTTCCAGTTTTTGCTGCGCCTTCTGAAACTCACCCTGAGCACTCAATTGCTGGGTTTGCGCTAATAATTGGCGCACCACCGGCAAACTGGTCGTCGCCGGCGCATCCTGCGGTAACACCTCCGAGGGTGCCGGGGTCAGACGCTCCGGCACCGCCGGGGTAGAAAAAGGTTCTGGGCTGACCGGGCGCGCTGGCTGAGGGGCTGGCGTGGGCGTGGTTGTGGGTGCCGGCGCTGGAATCAACACCTGACGCGAAGGCACGTTTTGTGCAGGGGGTTGCGGTGTTTTCCGGGGCATTTCAAGCACCTGACAGGCACTCAACAACAGAGTCAATGAACCGATCCAGAAGGACCTCAATTTTTTTAAAACCATGATTTGAACCATCCTTTAATGGTAGAGCCGGCGTCGCCACAGGGCTGATAGCGCGATTGAGGCGGTTTACCCCACACCGGTAAGGGGCGACTGTTGGCGCAGTCTTCATCCGTCCAGCGCCAAGTCTCCTGATCGAACCAGACAGTCTCCACTGCCGCAGGGCGAGGCGTCGAAAGCGGATATTGTGGCAACTTGCTGAACACTTGCGTCCATACCGCCAGGGCACCGGTACCCCCCGTGAAGGCGGTCGGCTGGTTGTCGTCGCGCCCCATCCAGAACACGCCCAAATAATCGCCCGAAAACCCGGCAAACCAGCTGTCCCGATTACCATTGGTGGTGCCCGTTTTGCCAGCAACGTGCAGCGCGTCGGGCAGTGTCTGCCATACCGACTTGCCGGTACCGCTGCGCATCACTTCCTGCAATGCATATTGCAGCAAATAGTTGGCCTCGGCGGGGATGACCTGCTTGATGCTGAACGGGTAGCGCTTAAGCAACTCTCCCTCGGCCGTCGTGACTTCTCGAATTGAGCGTAAGGGCATGTTGAAACCATTACTGGCAATGGTCTGGTAGAAGCGTGCGACCTCAAACGGCGTTAAAGCCTGCGCCCCCAGGAACAAAGACGGATAAGGATTGATTGCATCTTCGACGCCCAGCAAACGCAAGGTATGTTCCACCTTCTCAATTCCCAGGTCGAGCCCCAAACGCGCCGTCGAGATATTCCATGAATTGGCCAAGGCTTGGAACATCGGCACTTCGCCATGCGTTTTTCGATCGAAGTTCTCCGGCGACCATTTATCACCGTTGTCGAACTCGATGCGGAAAGTCTGATCCGAAATCAAGGTCGCCAGATTGTATTCAGGCTTCATCAACGCCGTCAGATAAATCGCAGGCTTGATCAGCGAGCCCACCAGACGATCCGCATCCAAGGCTCGATTGAAGCCATGGTAGCGCGGTGAGCGATCCCCCATGATGGCCAAGACCTCACCGTTACCGACATTGGTCATCACGGCCGCCATTTGCAGCTGATCGGTCTTGCCACGCTGCTTCAAACGCGCCAGCTGGGTTTCGCTGCCCTGCTCCAGGGCAAATTGCACCTGCGGGTCCAGCGTGGTGAAAATCTTCAAGCCCACCGTACGCAGGTCTTCTTCGGCATAATCCTGCAGCAGCTGGCGCCGCACCAAATCGAGGAACGCCGGATAGCGATTGCTCTGGAACATCGGCTTGTCCAGCACACCCAGGGGTTTGGCTTTGGCCTTCTCAGCCCGCGCTGCATCCAGCATGCCCTGCTCTTGCATCAAAGCTAGTACTGTATTGCGGCGCTCCAACGCGCGTTTTGGATGTTTACGCGGGTCATACCAGGACGGCCCTTTAACCATGGCCACCAGCAAAGCCAGCTCCTGCACCTCGCAGTCCTGTAACTGTTTGCCGAAATAAAAAAGACTGGCCATGCCAAAACCGTGAATGGCCGTGCCGCCGGTTTGCCCGAGGAATATGTCGTTGACATAGGTCTCGAGGATTTCCTGCTTGTCGTAGTGCAGCTCCAACAAACCAGCCATAAAGGCCTCATTGAACTTACGACTAAGTGAGCGCTCACTATTAAGGTAGAAATTCTTCACCAGCTGCTGCGTCAGCGTACTGCCGCCCTGCACCCAGGCACCGGCCATGGCATTGGCCCACATAGCGCGGGCAATGCCGCGAATGGAAATGCCCGAATGGCTGTAAAAGTCGCGATCCTCGGTCGCCAATAAGGCATCGACCAAAGTTTTCGGAATCGAGGCATGATCAAGCACAATCCGCTCTTCCTTGACTCCGGGATAGATGCCGGCAAATTTGAAGGCATCCAGGGTGTAGATGGCCTCCTCCTGACCATCCAGGCTTTCGAGCTCACGCACCACATCATTAACGATGCGAAAACGGAAGCGCCGTGCCGGATGCTTCGCCTCCGGCAGACTATGTGAACGACTGTAAAGCACGACCCGATCGCCATTTACGGCATAGGTGCCGGGCTGATCGGCTTGTGCGGTCGGGCGATAGCGGAGCAAACTCAATTCGTGCTTGAGGTTAACCAGATTCAGGGCGCGCCCCTCGTATATTTCCAAGGCACGGGCATATACCTGGGCTGGCAGCGCCCAGCGTTGACCTTCAAACTTAATCCGCACCTGCGCGTCCAGATAGACTAACCAGCCGCCCAGGATGACCAGCAGGACCAACAACAATTGATAGAACAGCGCGCGGCGGTACCAGGGGCGTCGTGGCGGCGCGGGCGCTTTGGAGCTACGTCGGGGCATCGTGATTCCGGGGGGAATAAGGCAAGTGGGCCGTTTCGGTGACAGTCATGACAGAAATTGGTTATGCTCCGCCTTACAGCGAAACGCACACTACGTCCCGAACAGTACGGCAGAACCATGGTCAAAGCGGTCAATTCAGAGCTCGTCGATGCGCTGCTGCAACAGCAGCCCTTTCCGCATTCGGTTCAACAACTGGAACTGATCGAAACGCATATTTCGTGGATTATATTAACCGGAAACATCGCTTACAAAATTAAAAAACCGGTAGATTTCGGTTTTCTCGATTTTTCCAGCCTCGAAAAGCGTAAGCAGTACTGCACGACGGAGCTAATTCTAAACAGCCGCTCAGCCCCCGACATCTACTTGGGGCTGGTCCCGATCTACGGCAGCCCGCACGCACCACAGTTCGAACCGAACGGACCGATCATCGAATACGCCGTCAAAATGCGCCAATTTGGCTCCGGCCAGTTGTTTAGCGAACTGATCGCCAATAAGCAGCTCTCGCGCAAACAAGTCGACCAACTGGCGCAGCAGCTCAGTGATTTTCACCAGCAAATCGAACCAGCCGCCAGCGACAGCCCCTATGGGGAACCAGAGCAGGTGTATGCACCCATGGCGCAGAATTTCACCCAGATTCGCAGCCTAGTGAATGATCCCGAGCGACTCGAGCATCTGCAAAATCTCGAAGCTTGGACCGAATCCACCTTCATCCGTTTACGCCCTCTGTTGCTGCTACGCAAAGAACAAGGCTTTGTGCGCGCCTGTCACGGTGACTTGCATTTGGGCAATATTACGCTGTTCGAAGATCGCGTCACGGTATTCGACTGCATCGAGTTCAACGAGGATTTTCGCTGGATCGATATTATCAGCGATATCGCCTTTCTGGTTATGGATTTCGAAGATCAGGGCGCGCCTAATTTGGGGCACCGTCTGCTCGACACCTGGCTCGAGCAAACCGGAGATTATGCGGGCCTGCGCCTGCTGCCTTTTTACAAAGCCTATCGCGCCATCGTGCGTGCCAAAATCATTCTGCTGACCTTAGCCACCGGCGATTTCGATGCAGACGAAGTCGCGCAGAAAATGACTCATTTTGACAAATATGTCGAAATTGCCGAGCGCTGTGCGGCCCTGCCAAATCGCTTATTACTGACCATGTTTGGGCTCTCTGGCACCGGTAAAAGTACGGTTGCGATGCGCTTAGTCGAGCGTCTGGGCATGATCCGTATTCGCTCGGATGTTGAGCGCAAGCGTCTGTTTGGCTTTGAGGCCCACCACCACTCCACCGAAAAACAGGCGAGTAATCTTTATAGCGGTGATGCCACCGAGCGGACCTATACCAAGCTGGGCGCGCTGTGCACGGCGGTACTGGACGCGGGCTACTCGGTGGTGGTCGATGCCACTAACTTAAAGCAGTGGCAGCGTCAGTGTTTCCAGGACATCGGCGATTCGCGTGGCGTGCCGGTCAGCATTGCTTGCTGCGAGGCTTCCATGTCGGTGATTCGCGAATGGATCGCCAAGCGCCAACGTAAAGATAATGACGTCTCTGAAGCTGACCTCGATGTGGTGGAAAAGCAGATCCGAGACATGGAAGCGCTGACACCTGAAGAACAGCTCCACGCCTTCGTCATCCACAGCGACATCCTGCAGGAAACTCGCGAACTGGTAAGTGAGATTCGTAAGCGGTTTATTCACTAAGACGCTGAATGAGGCGCCATTCCATCCCTCAGGGCCTAGCATTCAGATGACGAATCAAGCAGCTCGTCGATCTAGTTGACATAACATGCATATGCATCTATATTACCCTTCATGAACCCGACTCCCGAAATATGTTTGGCCCATTGCGTCCGCAAAACCGATCGCGTGATTAGCCAAATTTACAATGAACATTTATCACCCTTAGGTTTGCGCATTACGCAATTCTCGGTGCTACGCTGCTTGTATTACTTGCGCAGTACCACAGCAAAAGCCTTACAAGAGGTATTAGTGATGGAGCAGGCGACCGTTTCCCGCGCGCTAAAGCCCTTGATTCGCGACGGCTATATCGTGGTGAATGAAGGCGCTGACAAGCGCGAGAAATTGTTATCGCTTAGCAGCAGTGGTAAGGCGCTATACAAACAAGCGCTGACGCCTTGGCAACTGGCGCAGCAAGAACTCAAGCAAAAGCTCGGACCAGAAATGGCGCGCGCTTTACAGCAATTGGGCGATCAAGTGGGCTCGTTCAAGTCTCTGGCCTAGCCTGCCAGTAAAAAAATGCGCTGCGGCAGAATGGAAATGCCGTTTTTTTAACTCCATATACATGCATATGCATTTTTTGTTGGTGGGGCGGACAGGAAATCAGAGCACTCAAATCCAGCATTGAACGCATTGCTTGCGAGGTAACAACCATGTCCATACAACTTAAAGTATTTCAATTGAGCACCGCTGTCCGAAGCTATTTGACACCCAAAGCGGTGGCCAT
>JBFHRI010000180.1:0-6299 GCA_041591755.1 Oleiphilaceae bacterium | reverse complement strand
CCTGGCACAAAGGGCCTGAAATCGAAAGCCGGCGCAGGGGGAAGCGCAACGGCACCCCGTTCGCAAAAAACACGGGCGCTTGCCAAGGTGCTGGGAATTGTTTGGCAATAAGCGGGCTGTTGGCTATCGTGCGCCAGCTTTATGACCTGGGCCGCTAAACAATGCGCCTGTCGCGCTGGACGCTGCTGAGTACAAACCGACACATCGCCACGGCGCATGGCCTCATATTCCTGCACCAAAATCTCGCAGTTATCCCGTGCGCGTGCCTCAAGCGCGGCGCAATAATGCCGTGGCGGCACATTTTCAAAAGACATATCAACGCTGAAATAATCCAGCGCCAGATCATTGTTGATATCGGCACTGTCGAGACTCATGGTGTTAAAGGAGCTAAGCGCCGGTAAGGTGGGATCGCGGTCAGCTGGCGCAAAGGTACCGTCTTGCCAGCGATAGAACATATCTGGCACTTCTCGATCATTGGCCACGACCAGCTCGACCTGGCCATCGTCGTCCAAATCGCTCAGCAATACCGACAGTGTTTCGCCGTCGGGCCCGCTGAGTTCCTGCAATGCGAAGCGGAATGACTCGCTTCCTTGCGACGTGCGATTCAAGGCCACATAGTTTTGCGAAGCGACCGGATTGAAATGCCGAAACTCGCCGTAAGACCAGCCTCCGAGCACCATATCAACTCGACCATCTTCGTCCAGATCTGCAAAACCGGCGGCCAATATCACTTGTGTATCAGGCGGCTGCAGCACAAGGTCGGGCTGCGCCGCAAAACGGCCCTCTCGATTACGCCAGATCGCCACATCACCCCCATAGTAACTGGCAACGAGCTCATCGCCGGCCGCGTTGTCCAAATCGACAAGCGCCACCAACAGCGGCCGCTGCAGCCTCCCCTCACGGCGATGCTGTACTACTTGCTTGAGCGCGAAGCGCCCTCCCAGGTTCTGATACACATTGACCTGCTCTCCGGTAGCGAGTGCCAGATCGGGCCAGGCATTATCATCCAACTCACCCGTAGCGATGCCACGACCGTAGCTGAAGGGCTCAAATAGCTCATCGGCCTGCATAGGCTGGATGCCAGCAAGGCCAAAATCAGCGGCCGCGTGCCGTTTGAAACCCTGCCCAGCGGCGGCCTCCATAAAGGGGCGACGTAATAGTTGCCAGTCGGGCCCATTCAGATAGGGCTCAAACCCCGCTGCGGGCATGGAGCTGTGCTGGGCGACCATCACTGTGCTGACGGGTTTCGAATCGACCCGCTTGGTGGCGTCCGCCAAGCGTTCAAAACGTACGGTTTGCAAATGCTGCTCGAAACGTCGCACCGCCACATCGGACAGGCACTGTCCACGCATGGCAGCATCCTCCAATGCGCTGCACAAGGCCGGATTAGTCGCTTGTTGAGCTTCAAAAAACCGCACGAACTGGCGGCAACGCTGGGCTAAAAAGGACGATTCGACAGCCTCACACACGCTTGGGGCCGCGCCCTGCTCCAATAAGTTCACCATCACCACGCCCTGGCAATACTGGCTAGCCTGGGCATCGGGTAAGGCTAAACATAAACTCACATCGTTAGTTTGAATATGTTGGTTCATACGCCGAATGTCAGCAACTTGCTTCAAGCAACGCGGCTGTGTGGCCGGGGCCAGGGTACGGCACAAGGGCTCGCTATCGTACAGTTCACTGGCCAACGACAAAGCTTCGAACTGACAGCGGCCCTGCTCTGCGGGACTCGATAATTGGAGGCAATACGCTAAATCACGCTCTTGTTCCGCCAAGGCAAACGCGGCCTGGTAGCGGCAATGGGCTTGCGCCATGCTCGGTAGTTGCTCGCACACAGTGAGCTGCTTTTCGCGTAGGGCCTGTAAATGCGTCTCGGCAACATGCCGACTGCCTTGGCAATAGTCTCGCAGCGCTGGATCATCCAGCACATCACAATTGAAACTGCCACGCAGTTCGGCCGCTTGACGCTGCAGGGTGTTGGCGAAGCAGGCCAGCGTTTGCTCCGGCGCATCTTTGCGGCAAAACGCGGCCAGCTCACGTATAAATAAATTTGCGCTGTCGTCCTCGGCAGCAACGAGCGTGCTTTCATCTTCTGCCTCTACAAGGGAATCACCACCTTGCAGCGCCTGGTCCAGTTGGCGGTATTGCTCGGCTTGCGCGTGCGAAACCCAGTGTTGAGCGACCATGCCACTGCCTACGGCCAGTGCAGCAATGGCAAAAAGTAAGGCTAAACTCAAACGCCAAGACAAGTCGCGGGCGATCACCAGAGCGGGGTAAATGCTAAAAATGCCGAGCGCGAAGAAAACAACCGCCACATAGGCCACCGGCACGCCCAGCGCCAGTAAACCGACCGTGACCACGACATCAAAGGCCATCGGGACCGGAAAGAACGCTGCCGCCAATGCCACACCCATCAGGCCCCACAGCGAAACCTCCATGCGGCTTAGTAAATGCAGCGGCAGCAACTCAGCCAAGGCAACGCCTAGCAGCCCAGCGAGTAGCATGAACGGCAAGGTGACTTTTACGATGAACAACAAGGCTTGCAGGTAAGAACTCGCCGCCAGACGCAATGCCCCGCTCCACGATTGAGACGGCGCCGCGCTTAAATTCAACGTCGACATCGCGCAGGAGCTTGCAGTCTCCGATGCGAGATCAGAAAGCACGCTGCTTTGCGCCAAGCGATAAGGCACCCAACGCAAAAGCAAAGGTAGCACCAGCCAAAGATATATCGCGACTGCGCCGTACTTAATGAGCACTAACTCCAAGGGCAATAAGCTGATTGCCATAGTCAGCACGATGACATTTAAGGTTGGCGAAGCACTGAGCGTAGCCAGGGCCAAACCCACCGGAGAGCCTCCACGGTAGAGACCGACCGCCACCGGCGTCGAGCAATTGGCGCAAACCCCTAGAGGGGCACCCGCCAGGGTCCCGAAAAAACTTTGCCGCCACAGCGACATAGTCCGCCCGGCTGGAAATGAAAGCAATTTAAACAAGGCCAGGATTGCCGCCGCAAAGGCCAGACCGAAGCTCATGCCCTTCCAATTGGTATAGGCCCAATTCATGGAGTGACCGACCACGCGCTGCAGGTAAGCGGCCTCACTCGGGACATCGATGAAGGTATCGAAAGCCAAAGCAGTGATGCTGGCGCGTTGGCCCATTTGTGCTTTGTGATCGAGCGCAGGCATGCGTGATTCGGTCCAGAAATAGAACGCAATGCCGAGGGCAAGTAGTAATAGGAGGCAGAAGCTTTTCTTATGGCTGATCTTCATGGGGTGGGATCAGGTTGGGAGTGGACGTTGGGAGATCCCGTGGTCGAGCCACGGGATGACTGGGAAACGTCGAGCCACGGGATGACTGGGAAACGTCGAGCTACGGGATGACTGGGAAACGTCGAGCCTAGGGATGACTGGGGACGTCCGCCGCACGATGACTGGGGACGTCGCGCCACACGACGAGGGTTGCTAAACACGACTAAAGGTCAAAGATCTTGCCTGGATTGATGACGCCGTTGGGGTCAAACACCTGCTTGATGCCCTTCATCAGCGCAATTTCTTGCGGGCTGCGGGTGTAGCTCAGGTAGTTTTTCTTGACCAGGCCGACCCCATGCTCAGCGGAGACGCTGCCCTGGTACTTTTGCACAATCTCAAACACCCACTTGTTAACCTTTTCGCACTTGCTGACAAAGGTATCGCGATCCAAATCTAGCGGTTTGAGAATATTCAGGTGCAGATTGCCGTCGCCGATATGTCCAAACCAAATCAGTTCGAAGTCCGGATAATGCTGTGTGACCACGGCATTAATCTCATTCAGGAACTCCGGCACTTTTGACACCACGACCGAAATATCATTCTTGTAAGGCGTGCGAGGCGTAATGGATTCAGAAATCCCCTCGCGCAAGCGCCACAGGTTGGCCGCCTGGGTTTCGCTTTGGCTAATCACGCCATCCAGCACCCAGCCGGCCTCAACACAGGCCTCAAACGCTGCCATCGCAGCATCCACCACTGCCTCGGAGCGCGCTTCAAACTCTAGCAGGGCATAGTATGGCGCGACCGTCTCGAAAGGGGGCGGAACATCCGCATGCGCCAGCACGTGACCCATCGCTTCGTGCGAGAAAAATTCATACGCGGTCAGATCGAACTCCGCCTGAAAGCGCTGCAGCACATCCATGGTGTTGGCGATATCGGCCAGACCGAGCACCAACACATTGAGGTTTTCAGGCGGGCGTGTGAGCTTCATCGTGGCTTCGGTAATGAAGCCCAGAGTACCCTCTGAGCCAATGAAGAGATGGCGCAGATCGTAACCGGTGTTATTTTTCAGCAGGTCATGGTTGAGTTCGAGCACTTCACCCGTGCCGGTCACAACTTGCAGCCCCAGCACCCACTCACGGGTCATGCCGTACTTAATGACTTTGATGCCACCGGCATTGGTGGCAATATTGCCACCAATCTGGCTCGAACCCGACGAGGCAAAGTCCACCGGATAGTAGAGCCCTTTGTCTTCCGCGAATTGCTGCAGCTGTTTGGTCACCACACCGGCCTGACAGCGCACCGTGCGGTCGCTTTCATTGAATGCAGTGATGCGATTCATATAGTCGAACGACACCACGACTTCCTGCCGAATCGCCGTGGCACCGCCGCTCAAACCGGTACGGCCACCCGAAGGCACCAGCGCAAAGCGCAGGTCATTGGCCAAGCGTACCAACGCTTGTACCTGCTCGGTTGATTTCGGAAATACGATCGCCAGCGGGTCGGGATCATACTGCTTCGACCAGTCGCGCCCCCAGGTGGCGAGGGCTTCGGCGTCGTCACGGACCTTGCCGGGTTCTAAAATCGTTGCCAGTGCGGTAAGAATATCGTTGCGGTCTGCCATGGGGGTTCCGAAATATAAACAATTAATCTGCAGCTCATGCACCGCGGCGAGCCACCCCGATACATGAAAAAAAGCCCAACAAAGCCTGATGACTCAAAGGCGCGCTATGGTATCATACGCGCCTTTTTTATTTGCAACTTGTTTTACCCATCGCGCTGCGAACATGCAAAAGGTTGAGTCGATTATGACGAGCACTTCTCTCGATAAAAGCAAAATCCGTTTTCTGCTGCTGGAAGGCGTACATCAGTCCGCCATCAATGCACTGAAAAAAGCCGGCTATACCAACATCGAGTACCATAAGTCCTCGCTGCCGGAAGCAGAACTGCTGGAAAAAATTGCCGACGCCCACTTTGTCGGTATTCGCTCGCGCACCCAATTGACGCGGGAAGTTTTCGAAGCGGCCAATAAACTGCTCGCGGTGGGTTGCTTCTGTATAGGGACGAACCAGGTCGATCTGCAGGCGGCCACAGAAAAAGGTGTCGCGGTGTTCAACGCGCCCTACTCCAACACTCGCAGCGTGGCCGAACTGGTGATTGCCGAGGCTATTCTGTTGATGCGCGGGATTCCTCAGCGCAATGCGATGGCGCATCGTGGCGAGTGGTTGAAGACCGCCGACAACAGCTTTGAGATTCGCGGCAAGAAACTCGGCATCATCGGTTACGGCAGTATCGGTAGCCAGCTCAGCGTCTTGGCTGAAGGCCTCGGCATGAAAGTCTACTTCTACGATATCGTGACCAAGTTGCCCTTAGGTAACGCCACGCAGATCGACAACATGAAAGAGCTGCTTGGCATGTGTGACGTGATCAGCCTGCACGTGCCTGAAACGGCCGCCACGAAAGACATGATTAATGCTGAAACGCTGTCGTTCATGAAGCAAGGCAGCGTCTTGATCAACGCGGCCCGCGGCACGGTGGTCGATATCGACGCGCTGTGCGAAGCACTGCAGTCGAAGAAGCTGCTCGGCGCGGCGATCGACGTGTTCCCGGTCGAGCCCAAGTCTAATAACGAAGAGTTCATTTCGCCCCTGCGTGCCTTTGATAACGTCATTCTGACGCCGCACGTGGGGGGGAGCACCCTCGAAGCGCAAGAGAACATCGGCATCGAAGTCGGTGAAAAGCTGGCCATTTACAGCGATACCGGTACCTCGATCACCTCGGTCAACTTCCCCGAAGTGGCCCTGCCCGCGCATCCGAATAACCATCGCCTGCTGCACATCCATCAGAACGTGCCCGGCGTATTGTCCGAAATCAACCAGATCTTCAGCGACAACAACATCAATATCTGTGGTCAGTATCTGCAAACCAACGACAAAATTGGTTATGTGGTGATTGATGTGAATAAGGAATATAGCGACCTGGCACTGGAGAAGCTGAAAACCGTGAAGGGCACGATTCGTTGTCGGGTGTTGTTCTAGGTCATTGCTGCTCCCT
>JBFHRI010000179.1:0-6316 GCA_041591755.1 Oleiphilaceae bacterium | reverse complement strand
GCCTTTTTTATCACATCATCGGGACAATTTTCAGTCACCCCGAGCATTTGATATGCATCGATCAACTTTTGCTTGGGCGAAACAGCCCCCGCCGGCTCCCTGTAGCGGTAATGCTGCTGTGCCACCAATTGCGCGAGCAGGGCCTCAAACTGCATGCGGCTGAAACGCAAACGCTGCGCAATGGTCAACAGCACGGCCTGCTCCTCGCCATGCAGATCCCCATCAGAGAGCGCTGTGGTGATCTGAATTTCCAGAAACATCTGCAACAGATTTTTCTGCCGCCCGCATTCCTGTAACAACTGCTCCAGCACCGAGTTCAAATCAAATTCACGGCGCTTACCCTGATTAAACAGCTGCATCGCAGCCTGTCGCTGCCCTTCATCGAGCTGCATGCGCGACATAATGTCACGCGCGCTGTCGAGCTCATGCTCTGTCACCCGACCATCGGCCTTAGCGACGTACCCCATCAGCAAGAAAGTGCTGGTAAAAAACGTGAGCTTACTGCGTTCCACTTGGTCTACGTTGCCCGGACGCCAATCATCCGCCTCGAGCTTGTTTAAGCCCGCATCAAATCCGTGTCCAATGGCAGCACCCAGCAAGGCGCCGATCGGCCCTGCGACGGCTGCACCCAAGGTACCACCGATTACTTTTCCCCACCAACTCATCAGTGCATTACCTTGCGTATTATCAACACATTATTGGTCCTAAGGTTTTGTAGCATAGCGCCAAAAATCCCCTCTAGTTAAAACTTCGTAACCAGCCCAGCGTTTCGCCAGTGGCGCGACTGGGCCGATACTCGGCGCTGATCCAACCGGCATAGCCGTGCTGGTCCAGATAACTAAATGCTGCTGCCAAATCGATTTCCCCAGTTCCAGGCTCATGTCGCCCGGGATGATCAGCAAATTGGACATGGCCGATATAGGGCAGTGCTTGCTTCAAACCCTCGACTAAGTCTCCATGCATGATATGCATGTGATATAGATCGAACTGGATTTTTACATTGTCGCGCCGCAAGGTTTGCACCAGGCGTAGCGCCTTGGGCAAGGTATCAAGGAAAAAGCCGGGCATGTCTATTTTGCTGTTAATGGGCTCAATCAGCAGTGTCTTGCCAGCCTCCTGTAAGCGCTGGGCAGCGAAGTCGAGGTTCTCCACTAAGGTCTCCCACAGCAATGCTTCGTCGCTGCCTGCTGGCTGCAGGCCTGCCAGACAATTTAATTGTGACACCTCAAGCGCGTCGGCATAACGCAAGGCCGTGGCGACCCCTGCGCGGAATTCCTCACGCCGCTCGGGCAAGCAGGCAATGCCGCGCTCGCCGACTGACCAGTCTCCCGGCGGCAGGTTGAATAACACTTGTTGTAGCCCATGGCGGCGCAGACGCTTAGCCAATTCCTCGGTAGACCATTCGTACGGAAACAAGTACTCGACCTGTCGAAAGCCATCTTGCGCGGCGGCAGCAAAACGCTCGAGGAAGGGCAACTCGGTGTACAGCATGCTGAGATTGGCGGCGAACTTAGGCATCTTTGCGCGCTCCGACAGTATCCAGCCGGGTACCATTAAGCGCCTCCAAGGCCAGTAAAAGACCACTGTGGTCAACCTCTTCATGGCCGGCGGTAACCAAGGCGAGGTATTCCTCATAAACTCGCTGGGACAAGGGCAGGGTCAAATTATTTTCACGTGCAGCATCGAGAATCGTGCGTAAATCCTTCAGCTGTACTCGGGCCCGTGCGCCGGGTTCGAATTGGCGTTCGATCATGCGCTGTCCATGTAAATCGAGAATGCGGCTGGCTGCAAAGCCCCCCATCAAGGCTTCGCGTACAGCGGCGGGGTCGGCGCCGCCAGCCGCGGCCAACAACAGGGCTTCAGAGACCGCGCCAATCGTTATGCCAACGATGGCCTGATTAGCCAGCTTACTGAGCTGGCCGGTGCCCGCCGGGCCAATGTAATAGCTCTTACCCAAAGCCTGAAACACGCTTTGCGCCCGCTCGAAAGCCTCTTTCTGGCCACCCACCATGATCGACAAGGTACCCGCCGCCGCACCCACCGTACCGCCACTGACCGGCGCATCCAGATACTGCGCGCCCAGCGCCTCAATACGTGCGGCGTGCTGACGCGCCAGCGCGGGTGGAATCGAACTCATATCGATCACCAAGGCGCCCTGGCGCAGATGCTCACAGGCGCCACTGTGATACAGGACTTGCTCCACCACGGGCCCGTTTTCCAGCATGCTGATCACCACATCCGCTTGTTTCAGCGTTGCTTCAACAGAGGCATGACAGTGCGCCCGCTCAGCAAAAGGTGCCAGTTTGGCGGCAGTACGATTCCACAGATGCAGAGAGAACCCGGCAGCTATCAGGCGTTCCGCCATGGGCGCCCCCATCAGGCCAACACCCAGTAATGCGATATTCATCGGCGCTCCTTTCACGCAGCGATCTCGCGTAAGCGATTTGGTTATCTTGTTGACGAAAAAAAACCGCCCGAAGGCGGTTTTTCTGCAGCACTGGGTTTAGGCCACCATCAGCGCTTTCACTTTATTCATCGCATTCTTTTCCAACTGCCGAATACGTTCGGCCGAAACGCCGTATTCCGCAGCCAGATCATGTAGCGTCGCTTTGTCATCCGTCAGCCAGCGCTTATTCAGAATGTCGAGACTGCGCGCATCCAGTGTTTGCAAGGCCTGTTGTAAGCGAGTGCTTTGATCTTCTGACCAGTCATGTGCCTCAAGATTACGCGCCGGATCGTAGCTATGATCCTCAATATAATTTTCGGGCGCCAGATAGGCGGTATCGTCGTCATCAACCGAGGCTTCAAACGAGGTATCCTGCGAACTTAGACGCCCTTCCATCTCGCGCACCACGGCCGCATCGACGCCCAAAACTTCGGCCACCGACTCCACTTCATCGTGGGTAAACCAGCCCAGACGTTTCTTCGAGCTGCGCAGGTTAAAGAACATTTTACGCTGCGCCTTGGTGGTGGCGATTTTGACGATACGCCAGTTGCGCAGGATGAATTCGTGAATCTCGGCTTTGATCCAATGCACCGCAAAGCTGACCAGACGCACACCATATTCAGGGTTGAAACGCTTGACCGCTTTCATCAGGCCCACATTCCCTTCCTGAATCAGGTCTGCCTGAGCCAGTCCGTAGCCGGCATAGCTCTTGGCGATATGCACGACAAAACGCAAGTGCGACAGCACCAGACGACGTGCAGCTTCTAGGTCACCATCGTGATACAGCTTGTCTGCCAGTGCCCGTTCTTCTTCAACGGTTAATACAGGAATTCCATTCACGGTCTGGATATACGCTTCCAGGTTACCACCCGGTACCAGCATATCCGCCCGCTGCAAGCCAGTTCCCATAAACACACCTCCAGAATGAATGAGTTCGGATTCTAACACTACCGAAATGAGACCCTCAATATGGTCAAAAGTTCCAATTTCAAGGGCTTAGTGCTGATTTTTTTTGACATTGAGCACGGCGTACACCGCGTAAGCGCAAGACACCGATCAAACCGGTTCGGTATCTCGCAAATGTCGTCTCACGGCCAACCAGGCCCCGAGCCAACCGAGCGCGGCACCCGCTATCAGCACCAGGAGTGTAGCCAGAAAGCCGAGACCTGACAATCCGAATTCCCCTTGGTACGAAAGCACCAGCGCTTCAACCGGCTTACTCAGAAAGACCACGACAGACTGCACCACAATCACCGCCAAGACACCGCCCGCCATACCTAGCATTGAGCCCAAATACAGGAAGGGGCGACACACGAAAGCATCGGTTCCGCCCACCAGTTTGACCACGATGATCTCTTCGCGCCGACTTTCAATCGCCAATCGAATCGTATTGCCAATAATCACCAGCACGGAAATGCCAAATAAGAGGGACACCGTCCAGAGCACGCGCTCTAACAACTGCACCACATTGCGCAAGCGCTCCACCCACACCGCATCCAGATGCGCTTCAGCGACCTCGGGAATCTGCTGCAGCTGGCGCGCGGTCGCCTTAAGCTGCTCCAGATCAATCACCGCGACCGCTGGCGTTACCAGAATCACATGCGGCAAGGGGTTTTGATCAAGGCTACCGACGATATGCCCGAAGTCATAGCGATTCTTCAGATCTTCCAGGGCCTGCTTGTTGCTGATGAATTTCACCGTCTCGATGTTGGGGCGCCGCCGAATCTCATCAGCCACGCGCGTGGCATCAAGCTCCGGCAAGCCCTGCTTCATAAACAGGGAAATCTGTGCCGCGCCCTTCCAGTCGTAATTGATGCTATACAGGTTGGATAGGGCGATCACCAACAACACCGGGAACACCAAGGCCGCGCCGATGACCGCGCTGGTGAACAAGCTGGACAAGGGTTTGCTGTTGAGTTCGCGCAGCACCGAGAGCGCCACCTTGCGGTGATGATCCAGATAAGCTTGGAAAGGCGAGGGCGCGCCTGGCTTAACGGGGGCGGCGCCCCGCGCAGGCGGTTTTGGCTGCTTACGTTGCGCGTTAGTCATGCTCCACCAATCGCCCATCAGACAAGGAAATTACACGGTAGGGGAGGCTTTCAATCAGCGCAATATCATGGCTCGCGATCAACACGGTCACCCCTACGCGATTGAATTCGCCAAACAATTGCATGATGTCTTCAGACAATTCTGGATCCAAGTTGCCGGTGGGCTCATCGGCTAACAAGACCGGCGGTTTATTGACGATGGCCCGCGCAATCCCGATGCGCTGCTGTTCGCCCCCCGACAATTGCTGCGGATTCAAGCGCTCTTTGCTGAGCAAGCCCACTTTATCCAGCGCCGCGCGTACGCGACGCCCGATATCGAGCTCGGGCGTACCCGCCACCTCGAGCGGCAGGGCCACGTTGTCGAACACCGAGCGATCAAACAGTAGACGGTGATTCTGAAACACCACGCCCACATGACGACGATAATAGGGGATCTGGCGCTTGCGGATTTTCGACAGATCCTGCCCGCCCACCGAAATCGCTCCGGCACTGGCGCGCTCCATCAACATGATCAGCTTGAGCAAAGTGGACTTACCCGCGCCAGAATGCCCAGTCAAAAACGCCATTTCACCGCGCTGCATCGAAAACGAGACATTGCGCAAGGCTTCATGGCCGTCGTCGTAGCGCTTACTGACTTGCTGAAACTGAATCATCGGGGCATTCATGAACGCAAACTCATGCAATCTAACCTGGCTTTCGGCGGCATACTATTCAATTCCTGCATCAACCTACTCATCGAACAGGGCATCGACAAATTCTTTCGGTTGGAACGGGCGCAAATCATCAATCTGTTCGCCCACGCCAATAAAGCGAATCGGTAAGGCCAGTTGTTTCGCTATCGCAAAGATAATGCCGCCCTTGGCGGTGCCATCGAGCTTGGTCAGTGCAATGCCACTAACGCCCACCGCCTGCTGAAACACCTTGGCCTGGCTCAGCGCATTCTGACCGGTACCCGCATCGAGCACCAGCAAGACTTCATGCGGCGCGGTCTCATCGACCTTTTTCATCACCCGCACAACTTTTTGCAGTTCGCTCATTAGGTTGTCTTTGTTCTGCAAGCGACCCGCGGTGTCAGCGATCACCACATCAATGCCCTTGGCGGTCGCCGACTGCACGGCATCAAAGATCACTGAAGCACTGTCAGCACCGGTGTGCTGAGCGACCACCGGCACCTGGTTGCGCTCACCCCAAACCTGCAGCTGTTCGACGGCTGCGGCACGGAAGGTATCGCCGGCGGCCAGCATCACAGAGTGCCCCATGCCTTGGAAGCGCTTGGCCAATTTGCCAATCGTCGTGGTTTTGCCGACGCCATTCACGCCGACCACCAAGAGCACGAAGGGTTTGCCCGTTTTCTTGATTTCGAGCGGTCGATGACAGGGCTCCAGCAAACCATTCAGCTCGGTCTTGAGTACCCCCATGAGCGCCTCGGCATTTTTGAGTACCTTACGCTCATTCTGTTCGGTGATGTGCTCAATGATCTGTGTGGTCGCGGCTAGGCCAACATCGGCCGTCAGCAGCTGTGTTTCGATATCTTCGAGCAATTCGTCATCGATTTGCTTGCGCCCACGCAGCAGGTTACTAAGCCCCTCGCTGAGCTGCCCGCGGGTACGGCTAAGACCGTCGCGAATGCGTCCAAACAGGCCTTTTTCCTTGACCGGTAGCGGCTCTGGCTCTGGCTCTGGCTCTGGCTCTGGCTCTGGCTCTGGCTCTGGCTCTGGCTCTGGTTCGGGTTCGGGTTCGGGTTCGGGTTCGGGTTGCAAATTTTGTGACGCTCGCTGCAGGTGATAGCGAGCAATCGCCGCCCGACACTGCCGGTCACGAT
>JBFHRI010000178.1:0-6363 GCA_041591755.1 Oleiphilaceae bacterium | reverse complement strand
CGGCGCCACGGCATTCGCCGCAATCGAGGGATTGCCCGCGTAACACAGAAACCCTCCCGGCAAACGCAGTAATTTTTCCGAGTGATAGCGATCAGACTCGGGCGAAGGATCAGCCACCGCATCGGTGATGCGCCAATCCATCTCTTGTAGCCCTGTGGTATTGGGGTAGCCCAACCAGCTAAGCTGAACGGGCGCCGGTTTACGCGCAAACACCGCGAGACGATGATCCGCCATGTGCCCCGAGAGATCGACCAGTAAATCAATCTCGTCGCAATAGATTTGACGTGCCAACGCTTGATCAGAAGCATTTGGAACATCGCGCCAGACGTCGACCAAGCTGCGCAGTCGCTGATTCGTTAAGTCATGCTTACGACCACTGTAATACGCGTAGACTTCAAATCTTGATTTATCGTGATGTCGCCATAAGGGCTCGATAAAATAACTGACCGAATGCGTGTGCAGGTCGGGCGAGACATAGCCAATCCGCAAACGCTTTTTCTTCGGCGCGCGCTGACTAAAGTCAAACTGTTTTTCTGCCAGCGGTATTGGACAGTGTGATATCCAGGATTGATGATCGGCCAAGTGCTGCGCTGGCGTCACCGCGTCCAGGTAGTTTTGAGCCAGCAAGAGATTAGACCATGCTGCGGCGAAATCGGGTTGCTGTGCAACTGCCTGTCGCAGGTAGTCAACGGCCTCTTGCATCCGCCCCGTCTCCTTCAGGCACTCCCCCAAATTGGCCAGAACAAAAGGCTGTGTCGGTGCAACCTGCCTCACTTGCTCAAAACACGCAATGGCTTCCTCATAGGCGTGACAGCCTTTTAGTGTCACACCCAAGTTATTGTACGCTTCGATGAAATCAGACTTGACCGAAATCGCCTTTTTAAACCATTCGATCGCCTGCTGGGGCGCCTGCTCATGTTGCGCCAAAACGCCCAGTAAAAACATGGCTTGAGCATGCCGCGGTTCATATTGCAATACCTGTCGTAAGCATTCCGCACTCGCGGCAAGCTGGCCTGTTTTGAAAAGCACTTCCGCATACAGCAGCGAAGCCTCAGTATAAGCGGGATCCAAACTCAAGATTTGTTGATAGAGGCTTGCCGCAGGCCCAAACTGGCCCTGCTGATGGAACACTCGCGCTTGTTGCAACAGTGGCTTAAGTTGCTCTGCCCTAAGTTTGTTAATCTTTGCAGCCTTGCGTTGCGCCAACAAGCCATTCTTCTTGGTTGCAGCGGCTTTGGATTTTTTGGGTTTTGGCATCAAGCGGCTTTCCGAAATGGAAGAGTTCTGCGACCACCAGAATTCTACGGAAGTCTGCCAAAAGGGTCGAACGCTTTGTCAGTGGATGCGGAACCAATCACAAAGCCTTGCGCTATTGCTTTAACAACAGTCCGAACCGGCCCTGCCTCAGTGGCGCATTTTGCCCCTTGGCCCTTCCATGGGCCCGCATGCGCTCCCACAAACTGACCGGCTGACTTGAGACCATCAGCCAAACCGATGCTACCGCAGCAGCGTGACAGTTTAAGTTTATCGCCAGTGATAGAGAGGCCTGCCCCTCGTAATTTTTCGCCCTGAAGAGCTCAGATCTGACAAATTTTGTCAGGCGTTAGCGCTGTGGACTGCCACAATACCTATCCAGGCCCCATAAAAAACGCTCGAACGTCACCTTTTATTGGCCTCAAACCCACTCAAGCCAACATAAACTGTGGCGTAACGCACATATTTTGCTATCCAAATAAACTCAATCAAACACTGGCACACTACTAGCTTGTGGTTTAGCAACGGACTGGAGATCGACAATGGACTGAACCCGTCGCCCGGGTGCTCCGACGGATTCGGACACCCGGGCACCCTTCGCGGCGAACCTCGTGAAGGAGCTCGGTATGCGACACAGCCACTGCTTGCCCGGCAGATGTTTGACGTTTAGAGGTTGTGCGAACTACCCAGGGCAGATCAAAACGAGAATCTGACACCGCTAGAATTGAATTCAAGGTGGACTATGACTGCACAACACCGCTACACATCCCAGGCTGAAAACACCAATACACTGGGTGCTTTGCGCACAGAACAGAGACTCCTGGCCAGTGGTCTAACGTGGCGAGGCAAACCGCGCTCCTTGGTGCTTAACTCAGAAATGAAAGCCGCGTTGTGCTACCCAACCATCCTTGTTTCTGGCCTCACTCCTGTGGTGAATGCCTAGGGCTCTCGCCGCGCCATGTTAGTTGTTCTGATGGGAGACTTAGTCAGGGCGGCTCGGTAATGCTGCCAATCAAAACTTGGCCCAGGGTCAGTCTTGCGTCCAGGCGCAATATCGCAATGCCCAACGACGCGCGTGGCATCAATACTCGGATATTGACTCATAATACGCCAACTGAGCGCATGCAATGCGACATACTGAGCATCGGTGTAGGGCTCAGTATCGGCGCCCTCTAGCTCTATACCGATCGAAAAATCGTTGCAATTCTCTCGTCCGCCAAAACAGGAACGTCCAGCATGCCAGGCACGGTCTTCACAGGAAACAAACTGGACGACTTCCCCGGTGCGGTAAACCAGAAAGTGCGCGGAAACTTCAAGCCCTCGAATGGTCTCGAAATAAGGGTGCTCGGTCCAATCCAATTGATTTTGAAAAAACCGCTCAATGTACGGACCACCATAGTGTTGGGGCGGCAGGCTGATATTGTGAATGACTAGAAGCGAAATCAATGCGTCGGCGGGACGCGCATTGAAGTTGGGAGATGGCACGTGGCGTACGCCTTGCAGCCAGCCTTGTTCAAATGTTCCAAGTTCGAGAAAAGTGGATTCAGTCATAAGGCAGAGAGGGTCCTAAGGCGAGCGCGAAGCTCGAGCATAAGACGCTCACTGCCCCATGGCAAGATGGCGCAAGGGGCTTAGTTAGGCACCCGGCTGTTGAGGCGCCTTGTTACGCAGATTGGTGATAATGGACTCCAGCGCACGGTCAAACAGCAAACCATCGTTTAACACTTGCACCTGTCCGCTGCGCATCTCGGCAGCCAGACCTAAGCGTGTTTTTTCTGCCACCTTGATGCCCGAACGGTTGACGAAGATGTATTTGCCAACCGAACGAATCAATGCTGCCAGCTTGCATCGTTCGGCCTGTCCGTTGGTATAAAACTCAAACCAGCACCCGACAGTGAGGTTATCTACCTGACGCACGAAAGGATCATCCTCATCCAGGCACTCTGCAGCCGAGCTGGCTCCAGTCTCCGCAGTGCGCTGGACCAGAATAATTTCTTCAGTCGACGTCTGGTTACGCGCATCAATGCGCTCAACGGCATGACTGAGTGCTGACGTATCCACGACCACCCCACCCGCAACCGACTGCTGATGAGACAGCATGGCATTAAATTCCTGCTCGAGCTCAGCGGTTTCTCGGGCCAATTCTGAAATTTTAGCTTCTTCTTCGGCCTGCTGTCGCTGCGTCAGTTGCTCTTGCAGATTCTGTAAGGCATCGACATGCGCCTGCTCGAGATTAGCTAGGAGTTCACTCATTTTCAGCTCGTCAAAGCCGATATCGCTGAAGCCAGCTCGTAGACGCTTGATCACGCCAGGAATCATGGCCAGCATCTTTTCCCGCGAGTCCTGTGCTTGATCCGGACAGACCGTCCAGATCAAATCATTAACCAATGAGGTATCAGACTGCAGCTGCTCAGAGTGCTCGCCATGCTTAAGATAATGCAGCACCATGACCGCACTCCAGCCATCGCGCAGTAGCTCAATCACTGATTTACACACAGACTTATGGCGAATCGCCTGGTTGATGAGCTCCTGCACATAAAGACGCGCCTGCTCATTGATTGCCTTGCCTTCTTCCGCATCACGAATGCGCTGCTCGATAATTCGACCCCGTCGCAATTCGCTTTCCATGAAGCTCTGGAAATCATTAAGCAGCTCGGCGAACAGTTCGACGTTGTTGTCGAAATGATCTAAGACCTTGTACACGACCTCTTCAATCTTTTGCTTCAAACGATCAGGCTTATCGGGTGCACCTTCGGTCCACCCCAATGCCGCGCTGGCCATTTCATTAACTAATTTACGCGCAGGATGCCCGCCTTTATTAAAGAAGCTGCGATCCAGCAAGGCGACCTTCAGCACCGGTATTTGCAAGCGCGCGATCAACGCTTTCATCGCCGGTTGCAGTTGGCGATCCTCCAAAATGAACTCAAATAGCATCGAAACCAGGTTAATGGTATCGAGATCCATTTCAGAATAGGTCTTGCGGGCTTCCGAATTCTTCGACAGCACCGGCTCCAGTAGTGCCTTGAAATCGACGATTGCGCCGTCGTTGGCGTTGGTCAATGCGCGATCACTGAGCGTGCCTTGAAGGCTGGTCAATGTAGACACCAGCTGTTGCGGTGAATAGACCGGCAGGGCAATCGGCAGGCTGACGTCTGCAGACTGCGGAACCAAAGCTGATTCAGGACCACCATTCGCTGCATCCGCGTAAAAGCCACTGTTGCGCAGTAAGGTGCGTAGGTCTTGGAACAATCCATCGACCTGGCTTTTGCTATAAGTGGCCGCATTCCCGGTGTTGGCAGAAGCTCCTTTGAGCGCTTCGGCAATACCGTGCTGATGTTGTGCTTTGCGTGCCGCCAGTGTCTGCGACTGAGAACGCTTCAGATTGGGTAACACCCCCATTTGCAAGAGCAGCGCATTGGCCTCAGCATAGACGCGACAGACATCCTCCAAGAAGGATTTCTCGAACAACTTCAGCAAAACCAATTTTGCCCGAATGTCGAGTTCTAAATCCGCACAACCCTCTAGGAAGCTGCTACAGAGAATTTCCGGACTCATGGGCATTTGATCGGGCGTGATACACACCGGCGCCACCAAACTTTCAATACGCTGACGCAACTCTTCCAAGGTACTCACGTTACGATTGCGTACGCGGCTAATCATCGCTTCGACCGCGACGTTCAATTCCAGCTCGTCGGTCTCGACCAAACCCAGCTCATCAAAGTTTTTCGCTTCTTTACTACCAAAGGTCGTGCTGCAGCGATAATGGCCAATTTCATTGAAAGACTGAATCACGCCCCGAATGACTTCCAGCGCGATCATTTTTTTCTTGAGTCGCAGTTCCCGCATCGCATCGAAATAGCTGGCCTGATCGCCGGCCGAGCCGGCTTTGTCTGCCATTGCAAACAGCATGTCGTCAGCGCTCTCAAACAAGCGGCGCAGCAACGTGGTGCTTTTCTGCTTCATCGCATCACGCAGCTTGACCAGCGAGCGCGGTAAGGGCGCACTCTTGGCTTGCTCGATCTGCTCCTTGCCCCCATGTATCCCAATAATCTTTGCGCTACTCATAAATCACCTTGCCCGGTATGATTCGCATCAGAGGATCACAAATAAGACTAATATTTGACGTTGTTTCACATTATAAGGCGTCTGTTTTTCGTCCATCGTCAAGAAATGTATTCCTGAGAATACGCTCACACTTTTTATGTGCATGCCTCCCAGTCGTATTCGCGTCGCGACACTGCTAGACTCCGAGGTCGATGACAACGCATACACGCATCCTCTTGCCCGGTTATATTTACAGCGCGCCATGAATGCCCCTGATACCTCGAAACGCTTCGGCAAAAACATGGCCTTCATCGCCTGGATCATCGGTATTGCACTGCTGACTCAGCTCTTTGGTGCGTGGGAGGAGAATCAGCAGTTCCCCAACCAGTCTCCCGCCTATTCAGAATCCGCTGAAGATCGCCGCCTGGAGCTGCGCCAAAATCGGCAAGGGCATTACTTGGTCGGTGGCCAAATCAATCAAAAAGAAGCACTTTTTATGCTGGATACTGGTGCGACAGACGTGGTGATACCTGCCAGCCTCGGCGAGCGCTATGGGCTACAGGTCTTTGCTCAGGGTCGTGGTATGACGGCCAATGGCCCCGTCGATATTTCGCACACTCGGATTTCGGAACTCCGACTTGGACCGATCGTTCTGTACGACGTAGCCGCTAGCCTGAATCCCGGCATGGGGCAAGATATGCCCATCCTGCTCGGCATGAGCGCACTGCGTAAACTTGAAATGTCCCAAAAGGACAAGCTATTGATTTTGAAGCAGAATAATTGACATCATGAACGCCTCACATTTTCCCTTACCCGATTCAGCATGTATTCGAGATAACGTTCAACTCGCCCTCAAGGAAGATATTGGCAGTGGCGACATTACAGCGGCCCTGATTCCCGCTGATCTTCCGGCCAAAGCTCGTGTCATTACGCGAGAACCCGGCATTTTTTGCGGTCGTCCCTGGGTCGATGAGATCTTCGCCCAACTTAGTGCCGAGTTTGGCGAGTCGGTGCATCTTTATTGGCACGTGCAGGACGGCAGCCCCATCCAGGCCAACGACCTGT
>JBFHRI010000177.1:0-6372 GCA_041591755.1 Oleiphilaceae bacterium | reverse complement strand
TCGTTAAGATCCACTAAGCCTGTCGCCCGGTGCTCGTGACATCGGCGCCCTCCAGCGAGTCCCCGGAACGAAAGGTGCGCTCCCAGACGCGCCCCGTTTTCAGATTACGCAATTTAACGCGATTGAAGGCTTGTCCTTTACCAGGCTTGACGTATTCGTTTTCAATAATGGAACAGGGGTCACCATCCAGCATGACTTTCAAGCCGGGTTTGAATTCATTGGTAGAAAAATTCGCCATGAGCATTCACCTGATTGAATACGCAGCCTGCCAAGCGTTTGCATTGCGCCCGAAGATGGACGCAGTGTACATTTTGGCGTCGGCAAACCGACCAATTAAAAAAGGGCGTTTATGATACAAGCAAGCAGCAAAGCTGTCGAAACCTCAGCGCCTGAGAGCATGCACTGGCAAGCCATTTTGCAGCGTAGCCGCATGACCACTATAGAGCTCCTGCAGCGGCTGGAACTCGACGCCCACCCACTGGCTGACCCCAGCGCAGAAGGGCTGTTCCCGCTGCGCGTCCCCGAGCCCTATCTCAACAAGATTCGCAAGGCTGATCCGCATGACCCCTTGTTACTGCAGATCCTCCCACAAGCTCTGGAGCACTCGAACCCAAGCGGCTTCACAACTGACCCCCTGCAAGAGTCTCGATTTACGCCCGTTCCAGGAATTATCCACAAATATCGCAATCGGGTTTTGCTGATCATCAATCAAAGTTGTGCGATTCATTGTCGTTACTGTTTTCGCCGCAGCTTTCCCTATGCCGAGCATCGACACTCTCGCGCAAGTTGGAGTGAGGCACTGGATTATGTGCGCGCAGACGCCGCGATCGATGAAGTCATCTTGAGCGGTGGCGACCCGCTGACGCTGCGTGATGACGGGCTATTTGAATTACTGCGTCAGATCGAAGCCATCCCGCATGTGCGTCGGCTGCGCTTGCACAGCCGCATGCCGATCACCTTACCACAACGCATCGACGCTTCCTTTCTACGGGGACTCAGCAGCTTGAATAAACCGCTCGTCTGTGTCGTCCACTGCAATCATGCACAAGAGCTGGCAACGGATGTCGGGGAGGCGGTGCAGCGGCTGCGCCAGGTTGGCTGTCAGATACTGAACCAGGCTGTGTTACTCAAAGGGGTGAATGATTCGGTTGAGACCTTGCGACAACTCAGCCTACAATTATTTGATATTGGCATCTTGCCTTATTACCTGTTCTGTCTGGATCGAGTTAGCGGAGCAGCACACTTCGAAGTTGAGCTGGCACAAGCCAAAGCACTTTACACCGATTTGCAGAAAGTACTCCCGGGTTATCTGGTACCACGCTTGGCATTGGAGCAACCTGGCGCCGCCCACAAAACCCTCCTCTCGGCAGGAGGCTAGCGCCGAGAACTGCGTGGCGCGTCAAAAAAACCACTATTTTGCATGCGAAACAGCGGTTTATCCGCGCATTTCAAGACAATCTTTGAGAGCCCTGCTATGCTTCAATTCAGGCGCACCCGATTCGCACTGTGACTGTTGGATTGTCGTTCAGCACGCACCGCAGATTTGTCGACTCATCAAGGTGCATCATAATCTAATGAATTCGCATCAAGCGCTGTCACCCCTCTGCAGCAGCCTTGACTTACTCCTGGATCGTTAAACGAATGCTTGGCCCAGAACTTGAACTGAAACTATCCATTCCTGAACAGACACTGGTAACGCTGACCTTTGCAGAGGCAAGCCAGGCAGGCATCGAAAAGTGGGTATCGAACCTCCCCGTAACTAATGTGGGGGAAACCTCGCGCCTGTTGTACATGGCTATTCGCGAACTAAACGACCTGGTTGTAGCGCCTGCCACACGCAGCAAAATGCTCGAAGTCTTGCGACCCTCCATTCACTACATTTGCGATGCATTAGGTAAACACTTTCTGGGACAACCCGTTGTCCTGCCGGAAAAGCAGCAAAAAATAGCCAATTTGACTCAGGCTTTACAGATTCATTTGGCCACCGGGTACAAAGTCATCATGGCCGAGTTGTTGTCGGATTTGGCCAATGAGAAAAGCCGCAAGGCGTTCGCTTGTGCCGCGCACCGCATGATAAGCGAATATGGCAATGTTCTTTTGCGCAGTTACCAGCTCTACAGCGCGGCGCCTAAAAATGTATGGTTCGAACTGCACCAGACCTTTCAGTTCTGTGAACAGATCGGATTAATGAAATATGTCATCACCGACGACACCAACAAATACCTCAAAGATACACGGATTGATCAAGCCTACAAACGCTGCCTGCTCCTGGCCTGCTCGCGTCCCAATCAGCTGAGACAAGACGACATCCGCCTAATGTATGAAGCGTTCGAGCAGTGGTCTGACTTTGTCGAGATGAGCAGCCAATCCTCGCAAGGGGCATTTTTCGTGGTCAACCTGCAACAGGACTTACCGCCGCGCTATCGCAGTTTGATGCATGATACGCTCGCGGATTATTACTACGGCCTGGACACTGCAGAGCTGGTCAGCCGGCTCACCAGTTTTCTGACATCACTAAATACCAAGCAGGGCTTCAATAATGCAATGCTGCCCTGCCCCAAAGGCATGAGCGACATGCTGCTTTCGCACCTGAACATGGCCTTGGGAATCTTGACCAAACGTACATTTAAACGGATTTCCAGTACAGGCGGATTGGAGCTTTGCGTCGGTCTCAGCGCGTGTCATTTTTACATTTCGGGGGAAGTCGAATTCCACCAGCAAATGTTAGAGAGCAGTGGCAAGAAGAAAACCAAAGACGAAGACAATGTCTTTCTATCGCAAGCACGCAAGCGCAATGATGCCTGGTCAGGCGCGTTCGATGCGTCTGGCAGCAAAGAAGCGATGGCGACTCACGCAGATACCCCGATCGCTTTTAACCGGCCGGTCGTCAGCGACCCGAAAAAGGCCTATCCACGCTTCGAGGTCCCTTTGATCAACACCAGCCCAGGCGGCTATTGCCTGCAATGGCAGGGAGACATACCCGCCAACGTACAGGCCGGAGAACTGATCGGGATTCGAGAGAACAAACAAGCCAAATGGAGTATTGCAGTCATTCGCTGGATTCGTTCTGCCAAACAGAAAGGTACGCAGCTGGGCGTTGAGCTACTCGCGCCCAATGCACAACCCTGTGGCGTGCAGCTGCATCATAAAACCGGGGCGCCGAGTGAATTCATGCGCGGACTGCTTCTGCCAGAGCTATCCAGTATCGGACAATGCGCAACCATCATCACGCCCCGCGTGCCCTTTCAATCGGGCAGTAAGGTTGCGGTTAAGCGCAAAGGCGATGAACTGCGCAGCAATCTGGGGCGACGCGTAGCAGCCACCAGCAGCTTCAGCCAATTCGAAATTCAGTTGGTGATGCCTGCTGATGCGACCGAATCTGGCGCAGGTAACGCCGGCGATGCAGCCCCTGAAGATGAGTTTGACTCGCTTTGGCCCTCACTCTAGATGCTAGATGGCTTGAATTGCTCTGAACTGGAATTCGAAAAGAGTTAAAAAAATACATGAGTAAAAACAGTACAGTCTTTCTGCTCCTGTTGGAGCCCTCCCAAAACGATGCCGAACACGTGGCGAGTCTATTGCGTAACTCCGGGATTCCAACCCGCGCCAACCGCATTGAGAATGAGGAAGACTTAGTTGAAGCGCTGAATCAGCAAGTGTGGGACCTGTTTTTGATTCGCGTGCATCAGGACGCCAATATTACGCCCTACATGAATCAAATTGCACAGATGGAGCGGGATCTGCCCGTCATCGTGCTGGTGGATGACTATGATGCCGAGCGCACGGTGGCTCTGATGAAGTCAGGCGCGCGTGACGTCATCAATTTTGAGGCCGAAAAACATATCGTACTGGCCGCCAAGCGCGAGCTCGGTAATCTCACGATCCGGCGTCGATTGCGTGAGCTGGAATTGCAGATCAATGATGCCGAACAGCGCTGCGAACTGCTGCTAGACAACTCCAAAGATGCCGTCGCCTACGTCAATGATGGGATGCATGTTTACGCCAACGCCTCCTATCTCAACTTTCTGGGCTATGACGACCTGGACGACCTAATCTGCGTGCCGGTACTGGATACACTCGACGCCGAATCTGCCGAAAAATACAAAACCATTACCAAAAGCCTCTCCGATCCGAAGGCAAAAGCCGCTGCCGCTGAAGACGTTCCCGTGGTGACGGAACGAGCCGATGGCACCACCATCAAGGTACTGATGAGCCTCTCCGAGGCCAGTTACGATGGCGAGCGCTGCCTGCAAATCATCCTGCGTCCTGAAAAAGATAATGCGGAGCTGGAAGAAAAGCTGCGCGAAATGAGCCAACTCGATTTGCTGACCGGACTCTACAACCGCCAGTATTTTATGGAGCACTTAGCAGAGGTCAAAGAAGCCGCGGTAACGACGGGCTCCCAATACGCGCTCATGTATATGGCGGTCGACAATTTTCAGCGCCTCAAGGGGGAGCTCGGTATCGCGGATGCCGACGTCATCCTGCGAGAACTGGCACACGTACTCAATGAACAGACAGACCTCGCCTGCGTGCTGGGAGAGGATGCGGACCCCGAGCGTGTACTCGCACGCTTGAGCGACGATATTTTTGCCTTGGCCTGTCCGGTCAGCAACGCCAACCACGCGCAAGAAATCGCTGAAGAGTATCGTAAACATGTCGAAGATCACTTGTTCGAAGTGGAAGGACGCACGCAGCAGATTACGCTCAGCATCGGTATCACCCTGGTCACTGAAAACTCGCCTAATGTGAAGGACATGCTGGGTCGCGCACAGACCGCCTCTGAAGAGGTGCGCGAACAAGAAGAGAGCAAAGAAGGTAATGGCATACGGATGTATCAATCCAAGCGCGAGAACCCCATGGATGATCTCGATCTTGCCATCACCATGTTGGAGAGCGCGCTCGCCAACAACAGCTTCAAAGTGCTGTATCAACCGATCATCAGCCTTCGCGGTAAGGGTGACGAGCACTACGAAGTCTTTATCCGTATGCTCAATGAGAAAGGTGAAGAGGTTTCACCCTATGAGTTCATGCCGCCCAGCGGCCCCACAGAAATGGCCAGCAAGATCGATAAATGGGTCATCATGCAGACCATTCGTCAACTCAGTGAACACCGCTCACGAGGCCATGACACCAAGCTTTTCATCAATCTGACCGCAGAAACGCTGCAAGATAAGACCTTTCCGTCCTGGCTGAATATCGCGCTGCAATCAGCCAAGTTGCCAGGCGACTCGTTGATCTTCCAGATCTCCGAAAACAATGCGATCACCTATACCAAGCAGGCAAAAGATTTTTGTAAGGGCGTGCAGGCCTTGCACTGCAAGTTTTCTATCAACCAGTTTGGTCTGGCACTCAACCCATTCAATCTGTTGAAGCACCTGAGTCCAGACTACATAAAATTAGAAGGTAGCTTCACCGAAGATCTGCAGAAGGAAAGCCAGAAAGAGCAAGCCAAGGAGATGATCAAGCAGCTGCAGGAGATGGGCAAAATGACCATCGTACCTTACGTTGAAAGCGCTTCAATTCTTGCAGTGCTCTGGCAAGTAGGCGTTAACTACATTCAAGGCTACTATCTGCAAGCGCCCAGCGCGAGTATGAATTACGATTTTAGCGAGGAGTAGCTAGTACGATTTTTTTGGTACAACTGTAGGTCGGACTTCAGTCCGACTGCGGTGTATCTGGCTGGTTTTCAGCAGGATAGGAGCACAGAGTTGCCGGCACTGTCGGACTGAAGTCCGACCTACGATAACATCAGCCCGCATGACTCGATTTCTCACCTAGCTTAGCCTCCTCCCATAAGCGATCCATCTGCTCCAAGGTCGCGTCATCGACGCTTTTTCCCTGTGCTGCCAATTGCTGCTCGATGAAGCGAAATCGCTGCACAAACTTGTTATTTGCCTTGCGCACAGCACTCTCGGGTGAAACTTTGGCAAAGCGCGCAAGATTGACACAGGCGAACAGCAAGTCGCCCAGCTCATCTTCGAGCCGCGCCTGCCGCTGTGTCTCGTCCGCGTACTCCTGACATAGCACCAAGCGAATCTCTTCCAACTCCTCGGCCACCTTGTCGAATACAGGTCCGATGCTGGGCCAATCAAAGCCATGCTGACTGGCGCGTTTTTGTAGCTTAGCGGCACGGCTCAGTACGGGCATGTTGTTGGGAATATCATCCAGTAGACCCGCCAGCACAACTGTATCACTAGCTTGTTTTTCTGCCCGCTCTGTCGCCTTGATCGACTCCCACTGAGCTTTGACTTCGGCCTCAGCCGGCTGTTGTCCAGGAGGAAAATGTGCATGCAAATCGCCGTCTGGAAAAACATGCGGGTGCCGCCGCAACAGTTTGCGCACGATGCCATCGACCACCGCAGCAAAATC
>JBFHRI010000176.1:0-6415 GCA_041591755.1 Oleiphilaceae bacterium | reverse complement strand
TGGTGAACCGCGTGACCATCGACGCGTACGATCCTGGCTCGAAGCAGCCGGAGTTCAAGGTGTGCGCCGTGAAACTGGCCCGGGCGTGAGGGAGGAGGAACGATGGGTGAAAGTTGATCCGGTGCGCAGATATCCAGTCCAGAACGTGACGCGTATTCGACGCCCAGCTGCGCCGGCTGCGTGCGCCGTAGGGCCCTACCCAGCTGTCCTTCTGCGCCGCAAATCAATATCCTCATACCCGACCCTCGCCAATCCTACAAGGCTCGGCTAACGCTAAAGGCAGCCCTTTACGATCTTTCTCAGACAACAGGGGAAGGCGCCCCTCCAGCAAGGGCCAATCAATCGCCAGCGCCGGATCACTCCACAACAGACAACGCTCATGTTCTGGGGCATAGTAATCGCTGCATTTGTAAAGCGATTCAGCGGTTTCACTGAGCACGTAAAATCCGTGTGCGAACCCCGGTGGAATCCAAAACATCCGTCGATTGCTAGACGAGAGCAGGACCCCGCGCGCCTGCCCATAGGTCGGCGAGCCCGCGCGTAGATCCACCGCTACATCGTAAACTTCACCCTGCACGACCCGCACCAACTTGCCTTGCGGCCGTTGTACCTGATAATGCAAACCGCGCAACACACCGCGTTGCGAGCGACTATGATTGTCTTGCACAAACGCCACATTGAGGCCCTGCTGGGCAAATTGATCGGCCCGCCAGCTCTCCATGAAAAAGCCACGCACATCCTCAAACACCTGAGGTTCAATAATCAGCAATCCAGTGAGATCGAGAGGGGTAAATTTCATAGACTCTTCGAGATGGGACATCAAAGCGCGCGATTATACGCCGATAACGCGCTCTGGGAGGAGTATGAAAGAGCGCTAGGCTGATTAATCGGAGTGCCGACTCGCTTCCCGCAAACAACCAGAAAACGAGTCGGACAGGGACTAACAACTCAATCGCTAGGGTACCTGACCCTTAGCGGAAGTTACTTTCGAACTTCTCCCGCGTCAGCTGATAGGCTTGAGGTACTGTTTTCTCCATGATCTCAGACCCCGCAGCCGGGAATCCTTCGACACTGTGTATATGACGCACGAACGCCTCCTCGGTGCTGAGCGGGCCGGTCACAAAGGTGGCGCCCTCAAACTTGGCGCGGGTCAGCTGGTAGGCCATCGGTGGACGGTCCTGAGTATCACGCACTTGCTTGTGAATATAGATCTTGGCTGAATCCGATCCATAGGGCTGCTCCTCCCATTTTTTCTCGGTCGGCGAGAGGGCTTGCGCAGAAAGGGACAGCGCGAACAACGCAGCGGTTATCGATGTAATAGTTAAGGTTTTCATGATGGGGCTCTCCTGTAATTATTGAACTCGCTTTCGGGCATAGCTTTAACGGAGGTCTAGTCAGGCGGATGATTGATCTTAAAGTACGGCGGGAACCACTGTTGATGCGCGTAGCGCATCGGCATCGGCGCAAAGCCGATCAAATTTAGTGTAGCGTTGGCTGCCAACAAACCCACCCAGCATGCAGTTTGGCATAGCCGCTGGGTATCGCCTTCGTCGAGGCAATGGTGTGACGCATCAAACTCAAACAGTCTTTCTGCACCGAGGTGCTCATGCGCGTCTTGGGTCACACTAAGCACTGCCGGCATGGCCTTCTCGGTCCATTGCCAAACTGAGGGTACTAACTGCGCGTGGGCCTGAAGGGACAACAAAAAGCCACAAATCACGGCCAGCGCGACGATGCGATTCTTGGTTTTATAACGCAGCGTTCTCATCATCAACCTCGAGCAAATTGCTTTTAGAGGTTCATGTAAGACAAGCATAGTTTGAACTAGTTCGCAAAATTTTGGACATTATTTAAGCAAAGAGCGGATGACCGACTTCACTGAGCAGTCGGGAGCCGTGAGAGGGTGAAGAGAAAAAAAGTGGTGGCCCAAGCCCCGGAGGCCACCACTTGCAGACGTGCAAAGAACGTCTGAAACTAGAAAATCCCTAGCGTTGATGAGTGTTGTCTTACCAAGTGCCGAGCCGCCATCCCTGACGACCCGGCGTGCCCCCGCACATCCCGCGCGTAACACGCTGCCAAGGGTGAGTTGGCATGGGCAAAGCGTGTATCCCCTACGTAAGTCCCTGGAAAAATCCTGGCTTTACGTACGTCCCTCGTTAAATAGCTTAGGTGACTAGTGCAAGGTCTCAGTTCGCGAAGTACATGGAATCGAAATACGCGCGCAACTCGGCGTAGCAAACAACTTCTTCAGCGCTGGTCAGTTCAAACAGGGTGTTGCCTTCAGTAGTACGCATGGTGCTTTCTCCAGTATCAGTAATGAGTTAAAGCGTCGCAGCAGGGTGCTCATTGGGCGCTCATACAGACAAAAGCATAGTCCGTGCCATCTTCAATAAAATTCATATCGCTTTGTATTTTAGGTATTTTTTTGATGCGCGATGCGCCTAAGCTGTTTTTTCTCGCGCCGTGATCCGGTGCACACTTCTGTTTTAATGGTGCGTATTGGTGCGATCGAGTTGCATGCTTTGAGCTGCATGCCGCACACTATGGCTGGCGCTAGCGCCCTCTATTCCCTTCGCATGGTTTAGGAGACTAACAATGATCATCAAACGCATGCTCGTCGCCCTGCTTTTGTCGTTTGCTGCAACACTCAGCTACGCAGAGCCAGATTACTGGATCGATGTCCGCACAGCGGAAGAATATGCGTCAGCGCATGCCGCAGCTGCCATCAATATTCCGCATGATCAAATTGCCCAAAAGATTGCTGCCGTCACCCAGAACAAAGAAGCGGAAATATGGCTTTACTGCCGCAGCGGTCGACGCTCGGGCATCGCATTGGAAACCCTTGAAGGCATGGGGTATACCCAAGTAAAGAATATCGGCGGCCTGGAAGATGCGCTGAAGCGACAGGCCGCGCTAGAGAACGCGCCATAGCAGCAACGCTGGCAGCTCCGAGTGTACAGACGCACAGCGTTTAAAAGATGCAGAGTTCAGAACAGCAAAGCGCGGGGTGCGCTTTGCTGAAGAAAATTACGCTGCGACGGATCGAGCGCCCTGCTTTTTCCGTACATACAGTGTCTTGATGACTTTGGCGACCAATTCACCCTCGGGATCGGTAATGGCGATCTCAAATTCTGGCAAATACTTCTTCCCTTCCGCCGTGTGAAATTTGATTCGATTGAGGTCCGCCTCTGTCAATTCAATATGCGCGGTCACCGTCTTACGCGAGGCCTTGAGAAAGGTAATTTCGGCCGCCTGATCCCACACCACGTAGTCACGCCCCAAAAGCTCAAGCAGCATTAACATGAGATGAGGATCAATCATCGAGTACAAGCTACCGCCAAAGTGCGTATTCACAGCATTGCGGTTGTACCAACGCAAGTTCATCGAAACTCTCAGTTGCATCCAATCCGGACTGATGTAATCGATCTTGATCCCCGCCCCAAGGTAGGGTGGATAGATGTTGAGCAAGCGTTTGAGGAGCGAAGGCGTCGTTTTCATTGCAATCTCGCTATGGGTTGTTTTCCTGCGGCAAGCATGAAGAGATCATGATGCCGCCCCAGGCATAAATTACGCAGCTTGAGCCCCCTACTCAAACGAGCTTTTCTAAGCTTAAGATAAGAAATACTTATCTTAAGCTTTATGCCTCGATCACTAGAAGTTGCATACACATCTTCACAGCATTACTCGCTGCACTGAACTAGACTTGGAAAAATAATCCTCAACTTTACGGATACGCTCGCTAGACCATGAAGTTACTGCTTTTCTTTATCGTGCTTGCATTGGCTGCTGTGGCGCGGAGCGAAACACTGACCGTGCTGAATTGGGAAGAGTTTCTGTCGCAAAAAGTCGTTGAGGAATGGCAGAAAAAATCTGGTCATACCCTGAATCAAATCTACTATGACAACGACGAAGACCGTGACCGCATATTAGTGGGTCATCAGGATCGCATTATTGATCTGGTGATCTCGGATGAAACCGCATCCAAATTTTTCGGTGACTCGGGGCGTTTCTTATCACTGGCTGAGTTCGGGGACGCGCAAATCATGTCGCGCATCGACCCCGAATGGCATGAAACCTGTAACGGCTATGGCGTTCCCTACTTGTGGGGCACCTTAGGCGTGGTCTACCGACTGGATCGTTTTTCCGAAGCGCCCCGCTCATGGCAAGTGTTACTGCAACCCAGTCCAGCGCTGCAAGGACATATCGGCTTGATGGAAGACTACGTCGACCTGCTGGCGCCTGCGCTGCTGAGCCGCGGCTTGCCGGTCAATACGGCTGACACCGACCACCTCAAAGCGGCCTTTGACGATATGGCGCGCATCGTTCCCCACGTGCTGACCTTTGAGTACGCCATCAGTGCCGTCGACAATCCCGAGTTGGCGCAGGCACTGCACATCGCGATGGCCTACAGTGGTGACCAAGACGCAATGAACGAGAAGCTAGGAAAAACCCTTTGGGCCTATACCACGCTTGAGGAGGGTTCCATCGCTTGGGTGGATTGCCTGGCGATCATGAAAGACTCACCACGACGCAACATCGCCCTGGATTTTATACGTTACCTCTATCAGCCCGAAGTGGCAGCCCAGAACGCCGAAGCGGTATATGCCGCTGTACCCATGAAGGAAGCCAAACAATTGCAATCCATTGCATTCCAAAATGATCGAACGGTTTACCCGTCGGCCGCTGATATGGCGAAATTACAGCGCTATCAACCCATGGATGCCGCGACTATTTTGCGCCGCAATCGCATGACCAGCTCGCTTGTGAAACTGCATGAATCTAAGTAGACGCGCGCTGACGGTCATCGTTCCGGTGGTTCTGTTGAGTTACGGGATCGCTGCCGGCTCAGCTTATGTCGCGCTGGAGAATACCATCCAGCGTCTGGAACAGAATCGCTTGGATTTGGCCGCCACCGAGCTGGCGGAACGATTCAATCAATATTCGACCTTCGCTGAGAGCTATTTGATCGCTTTGATCGAGAATAATGCCTTTCGCGGCCTGCTCAGAGAACATGATGATCTCTATCGCCAAGTGGGCCTTGGCTCAGCGATCGAAAAAACGATTCGCAAATTTGCCCAACATCAGTCTGAAAAGATCAGTTTTCTAGTGGTTGATCCGTTGAAGGAGAACCCAGAGCTTTTCTATTTCGAAAGCAGCAATGACCCCTTTGCCAGCCTCAGTGAGCCTCTAAGAAATGCCTATCAACAAGCCTTGGCATCAAACCGCAGCAGTGACTGGCATTATGTCAGGCTGACGCAGCATCAACCCGCCAGTATCGTGGTGCATGAACGCGTTGACCGCATTACCTATGACAAACCCCTGGCCAGCCAAATGGCCGAGAGCGCGCTGGTGCAACTCGCCTTGGAGCCCACGCAGTATATTCAGTTGAAGGCCGAGTTGGAGCAGAGCTATGGCGCGCACATTGCCATTGCGAGCGCGCCCTTACCGAGCGAAAGCAAGCTGGCTTCTGCCAGACCCGTGGGCCCTAACCTGCACGTTAATATTCATGTACCGGACCAGTATTTGAACCACAAACTGTTGGGCGCCCGTTTAACTATGAGTCTGATCGCCTTACTCATGTGTGCTCTGTCATCGCTGTTGCTGTACCGACTGGTACGCAAATTTATTACTGCGCCAATCGTGCAACTCGAACGCGAATTGAGCGAAGTGATGGATAAGAAAAAGGAAAACATCGAACTGCGCAATCGTGCCAACGATGAGCTGGGGCGTTTGGAGCGTAGCTTTCACAAACTCTATGACGACCTGTCTCAAGCTTACACTCAGACCAAGGAGTTGGCCGAACATGATGCGCTGACCAAGCTCTACAATATGGGCTACCTTAATGAACAAACCCAAGAGGCCTTGAGCTACGCGCACCGTGTCGGTGAGAGCCTGGCGCTGATTTATATTGACCTCGACAACTTCAAATTCGTGAATGACAAATATGGCCATGATACCGGTGACGCACTACTGAAGGCCTTCGCACACCGCTTGACGCGAGTGGTCCGAGCCGAGGACCTGGTGTGCAACGGCAAGCACCCTGTCACGCTGCATGGGCGTATTGCTGGCGACGAATTCTCTGTCATCGTACGCCACGTCGACGATCACACGGTGCCCGAAAAAATTGCGCGCCGAATTCTCGCTATGTTCAATCAAGGTTTTACCTTCGAACTGGGGCGTTTCCCGGTCTCCGCCAGCATTGGCATTGCCATGTACCCGCAAGATGGACACACCGTCTCACAACTGGTCTCAAATGCCGACAATGCCATGTATCAGGCGAAAAACTCGGGCAAGAACAAGATCGCCTTCTACTCCAGAGAGCTCGCCATGCAGATGCGGCGCCGCATTGAAATTGAGCAGGAATTGAAAGCCATCAGTTTTGATGATGAGTTTCGCCTGGAGTTTATGGCGCTGG
>JBFHRI010000175.1:0-6486 GCA_041591755.1 Oleiphilaceae bacterium | reverse complement strand
CAAAGCGTCGGTATCGCCGCTACTGCAGGCCTGCAAGGCCCAAAGGAGCGGCAACAGAAGGAGTGCCCGCATGCTTTCAAAACGCATAGGCCACCCCCAGCTGCAGCTGATCAATACTCACGCCGCTCTTCGCAAAGAAGCGCTGCCCCTGTAAAAAGACTGTATAGCGGGCGCTAGGTTCGGGACGTATCTGCAGCCCCAAGCCAAAGGTGCCGCCCTTGTAATCCAAACTACCCGGCCGGCCGCTATGATTACGATCAACATCCAAGGCCGTCAGACCATAACCGCCCAACAAATACAGCTGCCCACCCTCCACTTCCGGTGTTTCAAAGCGCAGCGAGAGCCCCAGCTGATAATCGAGCGCGGTGGCAATATTCACCCGCTCCGAATCCTTGACGCCGGTCGATGCCTGAAATTCCAATGCCAGCTGCTTCTGTAGGTACCAGCCGCCCGCCAGTTCCAATGCCAATGGTGAAAAACGTACGTCTTCAGTACGCACCCAAAGGTAATTGGTACTGGCTTTCACATATGTATCTGCAGCCCAAAGAGGGGCACTTTGGCAACAACAGATCCCCAGCAAAAACGCAACAATCAACTTTCCTTTCATTTGAAATTCCTGCACTTTCGGATCGCGACCGCACACTATAACAGCTTGACTAAAAGGCCTCTATGGGGGCTCTTTCTCGATCTATAAAAGTCGTGAGGGAATCCATAATCTAGCGATAAAAAACGGCAACTCGTGGCACGCTCCCCAAAGATCGCGGATAGTACGGAAAGATGCCTTCATCACTCTTTGAATTTTTCCGCTTGAGGTCGCCATGCGCTTCCAAAACCATCCCTTTGTGGTGCTCACCCTACTGGCAATATTGTGCCCGGTCTCCTCACACGCGAAGGAGCCAGTTGAGCGCAGCTTCACACCCTATATTGGGCTCAAGGGCGGGATGATGTTTGTCGATGACTCGAATGTCAAACCCCATGCAGTTCGGGTAGATAACGCGCCGGCCATTGGTTTTACAGCTGGAGTGGAGCTCTATGGCCGGTTTGCTCTGGAATTTAGTTCGCTAGGGGGCACTGCAGATTTATCAGGACTAGGTGTTCGAGGCGATGCAGAAATAGATACTACCGCCGGCTATTTCGTCCTGCGCAGTGGTGGTCAGGTTTACGTACTCGGGCGCCTGGGCTACATCAGAGAGGAAGTCGAAATTTCCATTCGAAATGGAACGACCACTTTCGCCACCAAAGACTCTGACTCTGGCTTAAGCCTCGGTTTTGGCGGAGGCGTTCGCATAACTAATCATTTTGGTTTGGAAGCGGCGTACACGCAGTGAGAGAAAGACATCGATTTTATCGGCCTCTCGGCGAACATATACTTTTGAGCATTCAAGTGCGCGCTTCTTGACCAAGAGACTACGTTACTACGAATTAGACTTCGTCGCACACACCCACCTATAATCCCAGACCAACTTCTGTCAGAACGCTGTCGACAGTCCAAGAAGCCGGTACACTCCCTCAAACAACCGGCCAAACGTCGGCTACACTTTTCTACCCGACCTAAATAAACCTGAGTCGCTGACAGGTATTTGCCATGAGCTCCACGCGTACCCTAACCCACTACCGAACCTGCAATCTCTGTGAAGCCATGTGTGGCGTGGTGATTCAGGTCGAAGACAAACACATCGTATCGATCAAAGGCGATCCGCACGATCCGCTGAGTAAAGGCCACATTTGCCCCAAAGCGCTGGCCCTAAAAGACGTCCATGAGGACCCGGAACGCCTGCGCAAACCGCTGCTAAAAACCGAAACCGGCTGGCAAGAAATTTCCTGGAAGCGCGCTTTCGACATTGCGGGTCGACGCCTTAACAATGTGCGCAATCAATATGGCCGGCACGCCATCGGCACCTACGCCGGCAACCCGAACGTGCACCACCATGGCAACCTGATTTTCCTCAATATGCTGTTGGGTTCGCTGCGCACCCAAAATAAATTTTCCGCGACCTCCAATGATCAGCTGCCACATATGCTGGCCAACTTGGAGCTGTTTGGGAATCAGGCGCTCTTTCCGGTCCCGGATATTGACCACAGCGACCTATTCATCCTGCTCGGCAGTAATCCTGCCGCATCCAATGGCAGCCTGATGTCGGCCCCCGATATGCTGGGCCGCATGAAAAGCATCACCAAACGCGGCGGTAAAGTCATTCTCATCGACCCGCGCAAGACCGAAACCGCCCGCGTCGCCTCCCAGCACATTGCACTACGACCGGGCACCGATGCCTTCCTACTGATGGGGATGATTCATACCTTGTTTGACGAGGGTCTGGTCGAGATTGGGCGTCTGGCCGCGAACACCGATGGCCTGGCCCAGATTCAATTGTTATGCAGTGACTTCAGCCCGGAAAAAGTCAGCGCCCTGTGCGGCGTGCGGGCAAAACAAATCCGCGAGCTCGCCCGAGAACTCGCCGAGGCGCCGCGCGGCTGTCTCTTCGGCCGCATGGGTAGCTGCACACAAGAATTTGGCGGCCTCTCGCTGTGGCTGGTCTATGTGGTGAATATTCTGACCGGCCACCTGGACGAACGCGGTGGACTGATGTTTCCGAAACCCGCTGCGGACATCACCGAACTGGCCGCCATTTCGGGTCAAACCGGGCATTTTGACGGCTGGCAAAGCGTCACGGGCCTGCCCGAGTTCAATGGCGAGCTGCCGGCCAGCAGTATGGCCGATCAGATCCTGACGCCCGGCGAGCGGCAAATTCATGCAATGATCGTGGTCGCCGGCAACCCGGTGCTCAGTAGCCCCAATGGTCGACGCCTGGAGCAGGCGCTCGAACAACTCGACTTCATGGTGTCGATCGATCTCTACCTGAATGAAACCTCACGCCACGCCGATTTGATCCTGCCCCCGACCTCTCCGCTGGAACAATCGCATTATGATCTGGTATTCAATCTGTTGGCGGTACGCAATGTCGCCAAGTATTCACCCCCTCTGTTTGAGCCCCCTAGCGACGCGCGACATGATTGGCAAATCCTGCTGGAACTAGGGTATCGCTTACAAGGGGGTACCTTGCAGCAGCGCCTGCGCAATGAAGCCAGCTATCGACTACTCAAGTTAATGGGGCCCGATACGATCGTTGATTTGATGTTGCGTACCGGCCCTTACGGCACTCAAATTCCTGGCACATCGTCCTTAGGCGCGATGATTGTGGACGTCGCGCAGGATCTGGTCAGTGAATCCCATCCGATTCGCAAACTGCTCGATTTGGGGCCCTATGGCGCCTCGAATCGCAGCGTCAGCAAGGGTTTGTGCATTAGCTCTCTGCGTAACTACTCGCACGGCATCGATCTAGGCTCCTTGCAGTCTTGCCTGCCAGGCCGCTTGTACACGCCGGGTAAGCGCATCAATCTGGTCCCTCCAATCTACCAGAAAGATGTCAGTCGCCTGCGCAAGCGCCTGGAACAGGGTTTGGATACGCGCGAGTTTTTACTGATCGGGCGGCGGCACGTTCGCTCTAACAACTCCTGGTGTCACAACAGTGAGCGTTTGACCAAGGGGCCGTATCGCTGCACCCTGATGATGCATTCCGCCGATGCCAAAAAACTTGGCTTAAACCAAGGCGATATGGCGCGCGTCAGCAGCCGTATCGGGAGTGTGGAAATCGAAACCGAAATCGATGACGGCCTGATGCGCGGAGTGGTCAGCATTCCGCACGGCTGGGGCCACCATCGCCCGGGCACCCGACAAAGCACGGCCAGCAAACGCCCTGGCGTGAGCATCAACGACCTGACCGACGACACTTTCGTCGATCGTTTAAGCGGCACCTCTGCCTTGAACGGCGTGCCGGTCAGCATCTGCAAAGTGGGCGAGTCGGGCCAGGCTGCAAACAAGGCTAAAGCCTCACGATCGCGTAACAGCAAACCGAGAGTGCGCGTCAGTGCCGGCAGCTCCTGAGTCTCATCGCGGCCGAGAACTCTTCTCGGCCGCTTGCCGGCAACTCATTCTGAAGCCGCGATGTTGATCCCACCCGAACTGCTCAGCACCGAGGCCTTGGACAATCTGATCGAAGAGTATTGTCTGCGTGATTGGGGACTCAATGACACCGAGTCCCCTTTGGCGGAACGTAAAGCTTTGGTTCGCCACGCACTCCAATGCGGCGACTTACTTGTCTTCTTCAGCGAAAGCGATAACACTGCTCGGTTGATTCACGCACCGACACGCTGAGCGCCATGAGCAACCCGATGATTGCCACGTCTTTATTACGCACCCTGGCGGGAGAGTCCCGCTATCAGCAAGGTATGCAGATGCTGCAACAGCATCAGGTGCGCAAATTCCAGTTTGAGAATCGCATGGCGTCTGCCGAAGTCGAAGGCTACCTGCCCAAGGTGCGCTATTTGGGGGAACGCGTAGAGGGCAGCTGCAACTGCGCTGAATCGGAAGGATTTGAGTTTTGCCAGCACTGCGTCAGCGTCGTACTTTTTGCCAATGAACTTGCACGTCAGCGTCGCTCACTCTACAAAGGGCCGGACAAAAGCAAGGTGATGGCGTACCTGTTGTCGCTCGACAAGAAAGAGCTGGCGCGGCAATGCCTGGAATTGATTGAGCAAGACCCCGCCTTAATGAAGCGCTACCTGCTGCGTATTTCACTCGGTGGCGATGAGGTAGACTTCAAAAAACTGCGCAGCCAAATCACCGAGCTCACACGAAACGAGTCCAGCCTATTCAGTCAGCGCCAAGTGCAGCATTTCTTTTCGCGCATCGAACGCTTTTTAGAAGAGCTGAGTGCGGCAGATTATTTGGCCCAAGCAGAATCGATGAGCAAAGTCATTGAGTACGCCATTCGCCGCATCAACCTGGTCCTAGATCGCGTGCGCAGTCGCCACAGTGGTCACGAAACCAGCGCCGCGCTCTTACGTCATCTGTACCGCCATCTATTGGCTGCACTACCGTCAAGTTCTGCGGCCAAAGCGACACAACTGCTTAAGATCTGGCTGGAGGACTATCATGGTCTACTTGAACCGTTGAGCGAGTTGCTGGAGGAGCAACCCGCGGTCGCCGACTCTTTCGAGCAAAAACTTCTCAAGGCCTGGCAGGAGCTTCCCGCTGCAGCTGAGCCCGCTTTACGCACTCGGCTCGCCGCCGCTTTGCTGGCCATCCAACCCAAGGGAAGCCGCCCTGAACTGCTGCAGGCCTGGCGCGTGGCCCTGGCACAAAGTCCAGAGGATTGGCTACGCATTGCACAAGACTACGTGCAACAGGACATGCCCGAACAGGCACGCCAGATCCTCTTGGCCCAGCTGCAACGCCACCCGCAGCACTCGGCCTTGCAGCAGGCCCTGATCACCTTGCAGCAAAAGCACCCACAAGAGCTTGAATCCATCTTCGAGCTGTTCTGTCAGCATCCCCAAGACACTTTTGAGATGCTGCTAACGCTGAGTGAACACCTCTCCCCTACATCGCGCATTGACTTGCTGCAAGATTGCGAAATTTTCCTGGCTGAACAAAACCAAGCGGCCAGCGCGAACTTGCGAGCGCGCTTACTTTTACAATTGATGGCGCTGGCGCCGCAACAGAAAAATCATTGGCGCCAGCGTTTGCTGAATCTAGCGCAACAACATCCCTTGCAGGCCGAATGGATCTTCCAACTGGTGCCACTCACCCTGGACCTGAACACCGACACCAGCCTCGCCCTGTTCTGCGCCACCTTACGTCAACTACTGGAACTGGAGCGGCGCAAGCAAGACGAACGCGCCGCCGAAGCGCTTTTCAAACTCGAAAAGCAATTAAATGCGGCGCAGCAGGAAGCCCTGAATCGTGCACTCGAGCCTTTGCGTTTTGAAGCCCAGCGTCGTCCGCATTTTTTGCAGCATTATCGGGAACTACAAAGACAAGCTTGCCGTTGAAGACGATCAGGCCATGGATATTTATGCGTAAGGCGCTTATATTGAACGAATCGATCGATTTACGAGACGGACTCGATGGACATTCTCTCAGCCAATCAAGCGAAAACCCAATTTGGTGACTTGCTTATGCGCGCTCAAAGGGCACCCATTCAAATCAACAAGAATGGTAAGCCTGTCGCGGTCGTTGTGTCTGCGGAAGAGTACGCTCGAATGGACGCTTTGAAGCTGGAACTACTTCAAGCCAGGCTGGCGCGAGCCAAAGCAGACATCGCGGCAAGTAATCTCGTAGATGGAGATGCGTTCTTTAGCAGTATCAGTCACCACACAACTGACCGATAGGAGCTAAAACGACAGCATGGACGCTGAACAGAGTAATGACTCACTTTAAACTTACGCAGGATGCGCAGTCGGACTTACGCGAAATTTATCGCTATACGCGACAACGCTGGGGTGATCAGAAAGCCCATCATTATCTAGATGGGTTGCGAGACTGTATGCACAAGCTCGCTAAAAAGCCCGCCTTAGGGCCTGTAGAAGTTTCATATTTGACTTCTGCCTATGCTATTTTTCCGTCCGGCGAGGCAGAATGAGCGT
>JBFHRI010000174.1:0-6507 GCA_041591755.1 Oleiphilaceae bacterium | reverse complement strand
TGGCCAACTGATGCTGCGCCAGGCAGAGCACGCCTGAATACTCCGAATGTACGCCGTTATAAGACGGATTCTTCTGGTGCCGTACCGCCACGATAATTTCTTCGGGCATATTCCAGCTGCTCATCAACAAGCTCACCACCTGCTCCCGCGTAATGCCCAGCAAATGTTGCTCGATATAAGAGGGGTCAACATGCGGATTAGCTTCAATGTAGCGACAAATCAACGAAAAATGTGGCGGGAACACATGCGCGAGCACCAGGTAGCCAAAGTTGTGCAACAAACCGGCCAGATAGGACAAGCCAAAGCCAGGTCGATAAGCGGCTTCGATCTTGCTGCTTAGGGCCGTCGCCCCCAGTGCCATCCACATGGCTCGCTGCCAGTACGGCGCATAACCTCGCGGCTCTTCTTTGGGGATTTCGAGTGTCCGGCCCAAGGCCAAGCCCATCGCGAGGTTCATCACCATATCGAACCCCAGTACCCGCACAATTGCATCATGAACCGATCGGATTTTGCCGGGGGCGCTATAGAATGAACTGGAGGCCCAGCTAACCACTTGCGCCGCCAGACTCGGGTCGCGTTCAACAATTTCAGCCAACTCATCAGCCCCGGCATCGGGGTTGGTGCGCAAGCGCAGAATGTCCTGCGCACTTTGCGGTAGCGGTGGCAATTCGAGCGTATCGGCCAGACGTTGTTTAATCCGAATCGAGGTAAATTTTTCGATGGCTCGATTCACCTGCTCGAGATCCTGCGCCGGCTGGGTCAGGTTACAATGGATGTCTTCCAACGGTACGACAAATGACGCACTGCGCGCCTTTTTTAAAGACAAGCGGAACAATTCTCGCGTCAGTTTAATGAGCTGCCCTGCGGTACCCGCTTCAACATACACGTCCTGATGCGTCAGAACCCGCTCATCGATAATCGTGGGCAGGCCGGTTATATCCGGAATTGCCGGCAGCGCGTTCAGGCTGTAGCGCTCAGCCAGGGAGCTGATATCTTCCTCAGGCAAGGCCACCAAGCTGCGCCCCAGCAATTTGTTCAAGCGATCTAGATCCAACAGGCAATCTTCAGGCAACAGAACCTGCACCCGACCCAAGGTGTCGTTCATAATCACCATGCGCACAATTTGACTGCCTGAAACTCCTTGTCGGGCGACGACTTGTGGTTGATTCGAGGCGTCCAAGTTCAGCTCCTGGTTACTTTGATAATGTTCGAACACTTTGCTCACAACGGCGGGAATCATAATGGCCACTCTTCTGTTTCACTGCCCGCTTGGGCTCCCTAGACATGGACTCGCGCTAGCGATGACGAGATCTCTATTTAGTTTAGTTCAAGCCCGCTACATTGCTTGCCAACATATGCCGAGCAGCGCTCAAATTCGTGAAATAGGGCCCGGCTAAACCTCACCATAGCGCCGCTTACTGCCGAGCCAGCGTTGCACTAGAGCTTCGCTGAGGGCGGCATCCTGAATCAGCTCCCGCGCGATCGCTTTGACCTCGGGCAGCCAGGCGCGATCGCGCTGCAGATCCGCCAAGCGAAAGCTAACCAAGCCGGTTTGACGGGTCCCCAAGACCTCGCCCGGTCCTCGGATCTCCAAATCTTTTTCCGCAATCACGAAACCATCATTACTTTCGCGCATAACCTGCAATCGCGCCTTCCCGTTTTGCGAAAGTGGCGCGTGATAAAGTAAGGTACAAAAGCTTTTTTCACTACCCCGCCCAACCCGGCCACGCAACTGATGCAACTGTGCCAAGCCCAGACGTTCCGGATTCTCGATCACGATCAGGCTAGCATTGGGCACATCGACACCCACTTCGATGACCGTCGTCGCCACCAATACATCGACCTTACCTGCCTTGAACGCGTCCATGACTGTCGTTTTATCAGCCGTCTTCATCCTGCCGTGCACCAGCGCCACCACATGCCCCGACAAGGTCTCTTGCAGCCAGCCGGCGGTCGCCTCAGCGGCCTGGCATTGCAGCGTTTCCGATTCTTCAATCAAGGTACAAACCCAATACACCTGTCGCCCTTGCTGACAGGCCGCGCGAATGCGCTCGACTATTAACTCGCGCTTGCTATCCGGCACGACAATGGTTTCGATTTCCTTGCGCCCCGGGGGCAACTCGTCAATCACCGAAGTATCCAGATCGGCATAGGCGCTCATCGCGAGGGTGCGCGGAATCGGTGTTGCGGTCATGACCAATTGGTGGGGAGCTAAACCGCTAGCCGCTTTTTCCTTGAGCGCTAAACGCTGATGCACCCCAAAGCGATGTTGTTCATCGATGATCACCAATCCCAAGCGTGCGAACTGCACTTCCTCCTGGAACAAGGCATGTGTGCCAATCACAATTTGTGCTTGGCCGCTGGCGATCTCTTGTAAAGCTTCGCTCCGTGTGCGTCCCTTCGATCTGCCGCTGTGCCAAGCCAGGCGTATACCCAGAGGGCTCAGCCATTGATCGAAATTACGATAATGCTGTTCGGCCAGAATCTCCGTCGGCGCCATCAGCGCGACCTGCGCCTCTGCCTCTACCGCATGCAGCGCGGCTAGGGCCGCTACAATTGTCTTGCCACTGCCGACATCACCCTGCACCAAGCGCAACATTGGCACCGGCTCGGCCATGTCGGCCGCAATTTCTGCACGCACGCGAGCCTGAGCAGCGGTCAACTGAAAGGGCAAACGTGCTAATAATTGTGCACCTAAAGACTCGACGCCCAGCCCCGGTCCACAAGGCAAGGCCCGATCGGCGCGAACGCGCTGTCGCAGTTGCAGCAAACTCAGGTGATGCGCAGTCAGCTCCTCCAGAATAAGGCGCTTCTGGCACAGGTGACGCCCCTCTAACAGGGCTTGCTGATCCGCTTCCAATGGCGGTTGATGCAGAAACTTCAGTGATTGCTTGAGATCTGGCAAGCCATAACGCTCGCGTAGGGTTGCGGGTAGCAGATCCTTAATCGCAGCTCGATCCAGCCAGCTCAAGGCTTGTTCGATCAAGGCCCGCATGCGCGGCTGCAAAATGCCATCAGTGAGTGTGTAAACCGGCGTCAGGGTGGCGGGTACTTCAAGTGGGTGCCCGGGTTCGACAAGGCGATATTCAGGGTGATAGAACTCAATTCCGGTGCGCCCTAAACGCGCCTCACCAAAGCCGCGCAAGGTGGCACCCACTTGCAGGCTGCGCTGTTGTGCTGCCGAAAAATGATAAAAGCGTAAGATGGCTTGTCCCGATCCATCGCTGACCGCCACCTCGAGCGAGCGACGACGCCCCAGCACCACCTTGCAATAGTCGATACGCCCTTCAAACAGGCCCTGCTGACCATTACGCAAACTGGCCAAACTGAGCAGTCGGGTACGATCCTCATAACGAAATGGCAGATGGAACAGAAGATCCTGAACGGTGCGCAGCTCCAGGCGCGCCAAGGTCTCGGCTAACTTAGCACCGACGCCTTTCAACTCCGTGACGGCAATGTCATCCAATCCTGGCATTTTATTTGGCCATCTATGTGTTCTATTCGATCATTACACGACTGCGTTTAATCGCGGTGGTCAGGCAATCAATCGCTTTGGGGCGTGGAAAGGTGACGCGCCAGGCCAGCGCCACGGTGCGAAACGGCACCGGTTCGACGAAGGGCCTCACTTCCAGCAGCGCCTCATCATAGTAACCCCGCATCGCCGCAGACTTCGGTAACACGCTGATGCCCAAGCCCGAAGCGACCATGTGACGAATGGTCTCTAAAGAGCTGCCCTCTGTGATCAAACGATTTTTCTCATGGGCCGGGTCATTACTCAGGCCCACGGCATTTAAGAGGTCGGTGCAAGTGGTCAGTACCTGGTCGCGAAAACAGTGACCTGGGCCCAACATCAAGAGATTGTCTTCCAACAAATGTTTGCTTTCGATACGTTCAAAGCGGGTCAATTGATGGCCCTTGGGCAACAAAACCACAAAGGGCTCGTCGTATAGCGGCAAGGTCACGACTTCCGGCTCATCAAACGGCAGCGCGATGATGATGGCATCCAGCTCACAGGACTTCAGCCGCTTGCGCAGATTTGCCGTGTAGTTCTCTTCAATGTACAGCGCCATTGCGGGCGCTTCCTGTGCCAGTTCCGGCAACAGGTGCGGAAACAAATAGGGTCCGATGGTGTAAATCGCGCCGATCTTTAAGGGTGTCGAAAGCTGCTGCTTGCCCCCTAAGGCCATGTCTTTGAAGACATTGACCTGATCCAGAATCAACTTCGCCTGATCCACCAGGCGCTGCCCCAAATCGGTGACGATCAACTGCCCTTTGCTGCGCTCGAAGATCGGCACGCCAACCTCTTGTTCCAACTTTTTCACCGCCACCGACAAGGTCGGCTGGCTAACATGGCAGACCTCAGCCGCTCGGCCAAAATGCTTTTCCGTCGCCAGTGTGACGATGTAGCGAAGTTCCGTTAAGGTCATGGGTGTCTCCGTGGTCGCAAAGCCGAGGGAGGACTCGCCTGAGGCATCATCCCACCATTGAAAAAAACAATCGACTATTGGGAATTCTTAGAAGAGCATTATAATCGCTGTATCGTCGCGTCTTGTCGAGAGTACAACGACGAATCGCAGACACACGTCTATCGCTGTCAAAAACTAAGACACCCACACAGACATCAGAGCGCCTGATGCGCCAAATGAGACACCTACTTATGCAAGAAAACCCGCGCATTCTGATCGCCGGCTGTGGCAAAATCGGTTATCCCCTGGCCCAAATGCTAGCCAAATCTCACTCGGTATGGGCCTTAAGTCGTCGACCGCGAACCGCTCACGCGCCCTTGCAGTTTGTGCAGGCTGATTTGTGCCTGGCTGACTCACTGAAGGCACTACCCGAGTGTATCGATACGCTGGTGTATTGTGTCAGTCCCACGGAGCGAACCGAGCAAGGCTATCGCGACGTTTACCTTGAGGGCTTAAGGAATCTTTGGGGCGCGCTTGCACGTCAGGGATCAAGCCCGCGCTTGCTGTATGTGTCAAGCACCAGCGTCTACGGACAACATCAACACGAATGGGTCGATGAGCAAAGCCCGACCGAACCGCGCAATTTCAGCGGACAAATTTTGCTGCAGGCGGAACAGCTAGCGGGGCAACTCAGCCCACTCCCAACGGTGGTGCGCTTTAGTGGTATTTATGGCGGCACGCGCAGTCGCCTCATCGACCAAGTGCGCAATGGCCAGGCACAACTCAAAAACACGCTGCACTACACCAATCGCATTCACGAGTCTGACTGCATAGGCTTTCTGGCTCATCTGCTGCAACAGGCATGGCATGGGCAGACGCTGGCCCCTTGCTACTTGGCCAGTGACGACTTGCCGGTCAGCCAAAACGAAGTGTTGAGTTTTTTGGCAGAACATCTGGGCGTCAGGCTGGAAACGGGCGACGCGCCCTTAATGCGCGAGGGAGTCGGCAGCAAACGCTGCCGTAATACCTTGTTGCACCGCAGCGGCTACACGCTGCGCTACCCCAGCTACCGCGAGGGCTACGCCGAGATGTTGGGGCTGCAGGCCCCGAGTTCCTAGGTTTAGTCCTAGGTTTAACTCAGCACCATAATCCCGTCCATTTCGACCTGCGCGCCTTTGGGTAGTGCCGCCACGCCAATGGCCGCTCGCGCCGGATAGGGCTGTGCGAAATAGGTGGCCATCACTTCGTTGACGATGGGAAAATTCCCTAGGTCAGTCAGGAAAATATTCAGTTTGACGATGTTGCTCAAATCACCACCCGCCGCTTCGCAGACCGCCTTGAGGTTATCAAATACCCGAGCGATATGCGCACGAATGTCGCCCTGCACTAATTCCATGGTGGCGGGGTCAAGCGGTATTTGTCCGGACAGATAAACCGTGTCGCCAACTTTGACGGCCTGTGAGTAAGTGCCGATTGCCTGTGGCGCTGCATCGGATTGGATGATTGATTTGTTGCTCATGCTTGCTCCTACAAAACTTAAGGGTGTTGCCGTGAAGGGTTCCGCTCTCAATTCACGGAAAGCCGGCGGTTTTCAATTAAAGTCGGGGGGAAGAGGATATACAAAGGACGGCGGCTAGTGAACCACGCGGCGTATTTTCAATACGGCTTTCATGGCGCGAATACGGCGCATCACACGTGCCAGATGCTGGCGACCCTGAATATGCACCGTGATATTGACCACACTCATCTCGGCATTCTGCTCGGCAATACTGATGCTTTCGAGGTTGGCTTCAGCACGGGTCACCGCGGCCGCAAGCTCGGCAATAATGCCACGCCGACGCTGCAACTCGACGCGCAATTCCACCACGAATTCATCGGTAATCTCCTTCACCCAACTCAACTGCATCAACTCACCAACGTCGGTGCGTCGCAGCAGTCGGCCACAGCCTTCCATATGGATCACCAGGCCTGAATTCTCGTCAATCACGCCAACAATCGGGTCACCCGGAATCGGGTAGCAACAGTGTGCATAGGAAACTTTCATCCCCTCGGTCCCTTTGATCAGCACCTTGGGCATATCGGTCGCCTGTACCTGCTCATC
>JBFHRI010000173.1:0-6576 GCA_041591755.1 Oleiphilaceae bacterium | reverse complement strand
CCATGCGCTACAGCGCGGGTCTAATGCTGGGCAACGAACCTTTCGGGTTGTGGGGTAAAAACAGCCGCGGCGCCTTCGGACATATTGGCTTGATCAATAAGCTGGGGTGGGCCGATGGTTCGCGCGATATTGCCGTGTGTATGATGAATACCGGCATTCCGTTCATTTCGGCGCATTACCCGGCATTGATTCGTTTTATGTCGAGCATCAATAAGTATATTCCACAGGATGGCCCGCAAGCGTAAGCCTTTGACAGGCGAACGCTTGAACGCTTCGCCTGCTCCTCGGGATTCGTTATAATCCGCCGTTATTTTTGCAGCGCGCTGTTCGAGTGCGCTGTGTCTCTAGGCTAATTCAGGATCAACATGTCGCATACTGATTCCAGCGCGAACCCCAGCGCATCTACTAATTTTCTGCGTAGCATCATTCAGGAAGATATCGCGAGTAACAAACATGGCGGTCGCGTGGTCACGCGATTCCCGCCTGAGCCTAACGGCTATCTGCACATTGGTCACGCGCGCTCGATCTGGCTCAATTTCGGATTGGCGGAAGAGTTTGGGGGTGAGTGCAACCTGCGGTTTGATGACACCAACCCGGAGAAGGAGTCGCAGGAATATATCGATGCGATTCAAGAGGATGTGCGCTGGCTAGGTTATCAGTGGGCCGGGGAGGTACGTTATGCCTCCAGTTATTTTGATCAGCTCTATGAGTGGGCGCTGCACCTGATTCGTCAGGGCAAGGCCTACGTTTGCCATTTGTCGGCGGAGCAGGCGAGCGAATATCGGGGTTGGGCGACCGCGCCCGGCAAAGAGAGCCCGTGGCGCGATCGACCCGTCGAGGAGAATCTGGCGGAATTCGAGAAAATGCGGGCCGGCGAGTTCGATGAAGGGGCTTGCACGCTGCGCGCCAAGATCGATATGGCTTCGCCCAATATGAATCTGCGTGATCCCATTCTGTATCGCATCCGTAAAGTGGCCCATCATCAGACGGGGGATAAGTGGTGTATTTATCCCAGCTATGACTATGCGCACGGTCAGGAAGATGCCATTGAAGGCATCACGCATTCCATCTGCACCTTGGAATTTCAAGCGCACCGGCCTTTATATGAGTGGTTTATCGATAATCTTCCGGTGCCCAGTAAGCCGCGCCAGTATGAGTTTGGTCGTCTCAACCTTAACTACACGGTGACCAGTAAGCGCAAGCTTAAGCAACTGGTGGACGACGGGCATGTCAGTGGCTGGGATGATCCGCGCATGTCGACCTTAAGCGGGCTGCGACGTCGGGGTGTCACACCGAGCGCAATTCGCAATTTCTGCGAGCGCATACCGGTCAGCGGCAAGGGCAATGCCGATATCGACGTGGCGCTGCTGGAGCATGCGATCCGTGAAGATTTGAACGACTCAGCGGCGCGCGCGATGGCAGTGCTGCAGCCGCTCAAGGTCACCGTGATCAATGCTCAGGAAGCATTCGGTGGTGAGGAGATGGCGCTGCTGTTGGCGAATCATCCGAATCGGCCTGAACTGGGCGAGCGTAACGTGATGATCGGCATTGATCTCTTTATTGATCGGGATGATTTTTCTGAAGACGCCACGCTCTCACGCAAAAAATTCAAGCGCTTGGTGCCGGGGGATTATGTCCGTTTACGCGGGGCGCATGTCATCAAGGCCGAGTCCTTCGAAAAAGACGCGCAAGGCAATATCGTCGAGCTCAAGGTGAGTGCGGTGCCTGGGTCGGTCGGCAAAGATCTCGAGGGCATCAAGCCGCGCGGCGTCATCCATTGGGTCTCGGCTAAATACGGGGTGCCGGCTGAGATTCGGTTGTATGACCGCTTGTTTCGCTCGCCGATGCCTGAAGATGCGGAAGCGGGATTCCTGTCGGAGTTGAACCCCGGCAGCCTCAAGGTCGTGCAAGGTGTAGTGGAACCGGTGGCCGCCAGCGCAGAACCGGAAACACGATTCCAATTTGAGCGCGAGGGTTATTTTGTTGCTGATCGCCTCGATCATGCACCACAAAGCGGTAAAGTCGTGTTTAACCGTACCATAGGCTTGCGCGACGTATGGAGTGGTCAAGAATCATGAGTTTGCAGATCTTTAATACGCTGAGTGGCGAAAAAGAAACGTTCCAGCCCTTACAGGCTGGCAAGGTCAAAATGTACGTCTGCGGGATGACCGTCTATGACTACTGCCATATCGGGCATGCGCGTGTGCTGGTCGCCTTCGATGTGATTACGCGTTATCTGCGGCATGTCGGCTATGAGGTCACCTATGTCCGCAATATCACAGACGTGGACGACAAGATATTTCGACGCGCCAACGAAAATGGTGAGCATTTCACGGCCTTGACCACCCGCTTCATCGATGCCATGCATGAAGACGAAAAAGCCTTGTATGTGTTGTCGCCAGATCAAGAGCCACGCGCCACCGCACACATTGGTGAAATCATTGCCATGATTGAACGCCTGATTGCCAATCAGCATGCGTATGCGGCGCCTAACGGCGATGTTTATTTTGCCGTCCGTGCTTTCAATAATTATGGCCAGCTAAGTAAGAAAAATATTGATGAGCTGCAGGCTGGGGCGCGTATTGAGGTGGAAGAGCAAAAGCGCGATCCGCTCGATTTTGCCTTATGGAAGGCCGCTAAAGCCGGCGAAGAAAGCTGGGATTCGCCCTGGGGTAAAGGACGGCCCGGTTGGCATATCGAGTGTTCAGCAATGTCGACCTGCTGCCTCGGTGAAACCTTCGATATCCATGGGGGCGGGCCCGACCTAAAGTTTCCGCACCACGAAAACGAAATTGCCCAATCAGAAGGCGCAACAGGTAAGAAGTATGTGAATTATTGGATGCATGCCGGCGCGGTGCGTGTGAATAAAGAGAAGATGTCCAAATCACTGGGGAACTTCTTTACCATCCGCGAAGTATTGGAAAAGTACCCGGCCGAAGTCGTGCGTTTCTTTCTCATTTCGAGCCATTACCGCAGTCAGGTGGATTATTCCGAAGATAGTTTGAAAGAGGCGGAAACGGCGCTCGATCGGCTGTATCAATCGCTACGGGGGCTTGCGCTCGAGAGCTTGCCCGAGAGTGCGTTGTCGCCAGTGCATCTGCAGCGCTTCTCGCAAGCGATGGCAGATGACTTCAACACACCAGAAGCCTTGGCCGTATTGTTTGATCTGGTCAAACTGTTGAATACCGCGAAAGCCGAAGGCGCGGCCGATGTAAGCATGTTGGCCGCGACGCTGAAGCATCTCAGTGGCGTATTAGGTTTGTTGCAGCAGGATGCTGAAGGCTGGTTCAAGGGGCAGGGTGCGGCGGACGGATTGTCAGAGGTCGAGATCGAATCTTGGATCGATAAGCGGCGCCAGGCTCGAGCAGAGAAGAATTGGGCCGAGTCGGATCGCATTCGCGACTGGTTGGCGGGGCAGGGCGTGATATTGGACGATTCGAAATCGGGAACGACCTGGCGTCGGAGCTAATGTGTTAACTTAAGGCTCCATTCTCGTCTGTAGGTCGGAATTCATTCCGACAGCGGAGTCTCCGCCCCGATCTCAGTTGGGGTGGGCTCCGTGTTGCTGGCTTTGTTGGAATGAATTCCGACCTACAATTGGGCCAGAATTCAATTAACCCTTATGCAAATGCTCTGCGGCATAGAGGGTGTTCTCCATCAATGTTGCGACGGTCATCGGGCCTACGCCGCCAGGCACGGGCGTAATCCAGCCAGCGCGCTCGAACGCTACTTCATACTCCACGTCACCCACGAGTTTGCCGTCTTCGGTGCGGTTGATACCCACGTCAATCACGATGGCGCCTTTCTTGATCCATTCGCCTTTGACCAGGCCAGGTTTGCCGGCCGCCACCACCACGATATCGGCTTGCGAGACTTTGCTCGGCAGGTCGCGTGTGAAACGGTGGGTAGTGGTGACGGTGCAACCGGCCAGAAGTAGCTCCAGGCCCATGGGGCGACCGACAATATTTGAGGCGCCCACGATCACGGCATCTTTACCTTTCAGGATCTGGCCGGTGGTGTGCAGAAGGGTCATGATGCCTTTGGGGGTGCAGGGGCGCAGCAGTGGCAGGCGCTGCGCTAAGCGGCCGAGATTGTAGGGGTGAAAACCGTCGACATCTTTATCGGGGCGAATGCGTTCGAGCAGTGGCTCGCTATTCAAATGCTTGGGTAGCGGTAGCTGCAGCAAAATCCCATCGAAATTGCTGTCGGCATTATAGCGATCGATCAGCGCTTCGAGCTCGGTCTGGGTGGTGTCCGCAGGTAGCGTCAGCGTGTCGGAGACGAAACCAAGCTGCTTGCAGGCATTCGTCTTATTGCGTACATAAACTTCTGAGGCGGGGTCGGCGCCAACCAAGATCACGACCAAACCGGGTGGGCGCTTGCCTTGTTCTACGCGGCGTGCGACTTGCGCAGCGATGTCGTGTTTGATCTGTTCTGCGATGGCCTTGCCATCAATAATCTGAGCGCTCATGGTGGACTGCGTAGCTTCCCGAAAAATCAAAGGCGCGCATTTTCTCACGATCATTCGATCGGTACAAAGCCATTTGCGTGATGAGGTCGTTGCAAAGCAACAACAAAAAGAATTTTTTCTCTGGTTGACGCTCCAAAAAACCGGCTGTATTATTCGCGCCATCTTTCACGGGCCAGGGTTTCCGGGTACGTTGAAAGCTGTCGGGGTATAGCGCAGTCTGGTAGCGCGCTTGGTTTGGGACCAAGATGTCGGGAGTTCGAATCTCTCTACCCCGACCATTTCTTTGCCTGCGTGCAGGTTTAAAGGTGCTGGGTTCGAGCGCCCGTAGCTCAGTCGGATAGAGCAACGGCCTTCTAAGCCGTGGGTCGTAGGTTCGAATCCTACCGGGCGCGCCATATGAACGCGAGTTCGTAGGTGTCGGTAGCCCGGAGTGATGGTGGGCGTAGCTCAGTCGGTAGAGCTCAGGATTGTGATTCCTGCGGTCGAGGGTTCGATCCCCTTCGCCCACCCCATTTACTCCTTCCCTTTATGTAAAGCCTTAAAAGCAAGTGGGTAAAGTGTACGCATCTGATGATGCCCAGCACGGGTGCGTTAGAGCGTGTTGTGAGCCCAGTTTGATCAATGCGAAAGTGGCGGAATTGGTAGACGCGCTGGATTTAGGTTCCAGTGCCGCAAGGCGTGAGAGTTCGAGTCTCTCCTTTCGCACCATGTCTTCTCTCAGCGCGTTTTGAATCGCGTCTGATCTGTGAATAAATTACTTGCTATCTTGTTTTTGCCCTCTTACTATTCGACCCCCATTAATTTCAATACTGCCGCTGTGCTGTCTTTTCGTTGATGTCCAGCGACAGATAAACGTTCAAGTGCAATCAAGTTGAGGAATTTCCATGCAGGTTTCAGTCGAGGCAACGTCATCCATTGAGCGCCGAATGACTATTGGTGTGCCTTCTGATCAGGTTGATCAGAAAGTGGAAGCGCGTCTGCAGCAGGCGGCTCGCACGGTGAAAATTAACGGTTTTCGTCCCGGCAAGGTGCCTCTGAACGTTGTACGCAAGCGCTTTGGTAAAGGTGTGCGTCAGGAAGTGGTCGGCGAGCTCATGTCCGAAGCTTTTGGACAGGCCCTGCAACAACAGAACATTACGCCAATCAGCTATCCGCGTTTCGAACCTAAAACCATGGAAGAAGGCAAAGACCTCGAGTTTGTCGCGGTTTTTGAAGTGTATCCAGAGGTGGCGGCTCCCGATTTGTCAGGTCTCGAGCTGAGTCGTCCGGAAGCGGAGATCAAAGAAAAAGACGTCAAGAACATGATTGATGTGTTGCGTCGTACCCATGGCACCTTGAAGTCGGTCAAGCGTAAGAGCAAGAAGAAAGACGTGCTGACCGTCGATTTTGTCGGCTATGTTGGCGATGAGGCTTTCGAAGGGGGTAGTGCTAAAGATCAGCGTATCACCTTGGGTTCAGATCAGATGATCCCTGGCTTTGAAGATGGGCTGGTCGGTGCCAAGGCGGGCGACAAGGTCGAGCTGAATCTGACTTTCCCGGCAGACTATGGTAGCGAAAAGTTGGCCGGTAAAGACGCGCGCTTCGAAGTTGAGGTGAAGACGGTAGAAGAAGTTGAGCTGCCAGAGTTGAACTCAGAGTTCTTTAGCAAGTATGGCGTTAGCTGTGAGACAGAAGCTGAGTTCGAAGTCGAAGTGAAGAAGAATATGGAGCGCGAGCTGGAGCAGGCGGTGATGAGTCGCTTGAAACAGCAGATTGTTGATCAGCTCGATAAAACCGCTGATCTAGCCGTCCCCAGCTCAATGCTGGAGCAAGAAATTCAGCGCATGAAGCAAGAGGCCGTGCAGCAGTTTGGCGGTGGTCAGAACCTTGATCTTTCTCGATTGCCTTCTGAGCTGTTCAAAGATCGCGCGGAAAAGCGTGTGAAGACCGGATTGCTGTTTGCAGCCTTGATCAAGGAACATGGCTTGCAGGCGGATGCGGCTCGTGTGGATGCCAAGATTCAGGCGATGTCTGAGTCCTATGAGGAGCCCCAGGAGCTGATTTCTTGGTACGCCAAGCCTGAGAACCGGGTGCAAGTTGAGCACGTGGTGATCGAAGAGCAGGTG
>JBFHRI010000172.1:0-6585 GCA_041591755.1 Oleiphilaceae bacterium | reverse complement strand
TCGACCGCGGGATCTGAGGGGAAGCCATTGCCGTCAAGAGATCCCGCGGTCGAGCCGCAGGATGACTACTGTTTGGCTGGATGACTACTGTTTGGCTGGATGACTACTGTTTGGCAGGATGGCTATTGTTAGACAGGACGACTATTGTTAGATCGAAGCCCCTAAACCCGCAGCTCCCGAAATGCCCGCCAGGCCGGAATCAGACTCAGCAGCACGACACTCAACACCATCGCACCTAAGATCAGCCAACTACTCTGCCCCAGAATATTGAAGCTCAAGCTCATCCCCAATATCGCCGCGAATTGTGCATTGACCACGGCCACTGCTATAACCAACAAGGTAATTGCTACAGCCATCCCCATCAGCAAGATCAACAAGGCCTCGCAGCATAACAATAGATACAGCGTCAGCGGGGAAGCACCGAGGGTGCGCAATATTCTCAGCTCCTGCCGCCGCTCGCGCATCGAGCTCAGCAGCATCGCCATCACCCCACACAGCGCGGCCACAAAAATCAGCGCCGAAATCACCAAGAGAATTCGCTCCATGGCGCCGGTCATTTGCCACAGTTCTACCAGGACAACGCCGGGCAGTATGGCCATCAGCGCCTCCTGCGGATAGTCGTTGATCCAGCGCTGCACCTTGAACGTCGCCAGTTTGGAATTGAGGCCCAGCATCACCGCCGTCACTGATTTGGGCGTTAAATCGGCGGTGCTCGGGCGCGCTCGCAGATGCGGCAGCGCGACGCCGCCTTGCCAGTTTTGATGAATGGCCTCGATGCCCGCCAGGCTGACATATAAGGCGTTGTCGACTGGCGTGCCCGTCGGGGCCAGAATGCCCGTCACGGTAAATGGGTGCTCGCTATGCTCAGCAAAACTATGCGTCGCGATACCATGGGACAGCGTGAGCGTGTCGCCCAGTTGATAGCCCAATCGAGCCGCCACCTCCGCCCCCACCACGACCTCCATCACCGCGGCAAAAGGCTGGCCTGCGGTGAAAGTTAAGGGCCGCTTTTGCCCATAGCGAAAATGTTCAAAAAAACGCTGATCGGTGCCGACCACACGATACCCACGATGCGAGTCGCCCAGTGAGATGGGGATCAACCAGGCGACATCGGGGTGCGTGTCCAGCGCCTGCACCGAAGACCAGGAAAGATTATTGGTGGGGGTCCCGATACGAAACACCGAGTAGAGCAAAAGGTTCAACTGGCCGGTACGCGCACCGGCAATCAAATCGACACCCGAGACGGTGCTGGTAAAGTGCTCGCGGGCCTGCTGGCGCAAGTGCTCCACGCCGAGCAGCACAAAAATACTCACGGTGATCGAGAGCAGCGTCATCGCGACGGCGGCCTGGCGATAACGCAGGCTACGCCAGGCGGTCTTGAGGATGAGTAAACGTCCACTCATGCCTGCTCCTCCTGCGCTTCGTTCAGCGCCGCCAACTCCACACACTGGTCAAACTGCGCCGCTAACGCCAGATCATGACTGACCAGCAGCAGGGTGGTTTGCGCCTCTTCGCATTGCTGCATCAGCGCTTGCATAAAGGCCTCGCGATTACGTGGATCAAGCGCCGAAGTCGGCTCGTCCGCCAACAGCAGGGCCGGACGATTAATCAGGGCGCGGGCAATCGCCACGCGTTGCTGCTGGCCGATTGACAATTGCTCGGCTGGGCGGGAAAAAAGCGAGGGTGAGAGATGCAGGTTTTGTAACAAATCCTCTGCACGTTGGCGCGTTGGACGCTCATGCTGCCGGGCCAAGACTGGCGCAAGCAAGACATTGTCGAGCACCGACAGGTAAGGCACGAGATTGAATTGCTGGTAGATCACGCCGATGTGACGCGCGCGGAAGCGATCACGTTGTGCCGTCGTCAAAGCCCCCAGATCCTGGCCACTGACGCAAAGACGACCGTGTTGCGGTGTTTTCAATCCGGCCAACAGGTGCAATAGCGTCGACTTACCCGCGCCTGACTCGCCGCGTAAAAAAATTCGGGCACCTTTTGCCACAGACCAGTGTCTAATCCTGAGTTGGTCTTCGGACTGGTCCGGATAACGAAAGCGCAGTTGTTCAATCAAAATCGCCTGATCGGACATCATGCTGAGAGGATTCCTTGTGGGGTCTGTAAATGTTACCTTATAACACGCCCTGATCAATCGCGGTATCACGATGAAATTACTGAATTTTCAAATTTTCTGCATGAGCTTGTTTAGCCTGCTGCTAAGCTCAAGCCTGGCCGCCAAAGAAGGCAAATCAGACGGCTCGGCTGCGTCATCCAAATACGCGCTGACCGAGTGGGTCGCGCTGATTCCGCAAGAAGACCTCGATGCGCTGATGAATCCGCCGGAATACTTGAGTGCCATTGAGGATGGCTCAGCCGAAGATCAAGTGAGCAAGCCCTTGCAGAGCGCTCAACCCAATCCCGAGGCGGATGAACAAACGCGACGCTACATGGCGGCGCTGTCTTCCACCCGTTTTCGCCCGGAGTTCGACAAGAAGGCCGTGCGCATGCCGGGCTTCATTGTGCCCCTAGAATTCAACGAGCAGAACATTGTGACCACGTTCTTCCTGGTGCCCTTCTTCGGCGCCTGCATCCATCAGCCACCACCGCCGCCCAATCAGATCATTTACGCCGAATATGAACCCGGCAAAAAACTCGATGCGCTGTACGATGCTTTTTGGATCGAAGGCACCTTGCATACCCGCCTGGTTGAAAACGACATGGCCACCGCCGCCTATACCATGATCGTTGATCGCATCAGCCCCTATACCGAGGAGTGAAGCGGCCTGTTAGGCTACCGCAGACAGGCCAGCAGCTGCGCCTCGACTTCGTTCGGCACCTGCTGGCAGATCAGTTCAATGCGGCTTTCGTCTAACTCGGTCAAGGCTTGTTCGGTCAGCACATCCCCCACCTTGTTATAGAAGAAAGCGCCCTCTGACGTTAGCACCAGGGCTTTTAGTCGATCCACCTCCAAGGCGTAAAATAGGTGGCGCAAGGCTGCGCGATTGAACCTTAAATCACTGGACATGCGCCAACTTAGGCTCAGCAAACCATCGTGTTGTCCGCGATAGGGGCGCCAGGTTCCCGCCGGTAGTGCCGCCAGTTCGCCCGCTGCCGCAGGCGAACGCTGCAAGCCCAACATAGACCCCGGCTCCAGGCTCTGCGCCCGCGCGCTCACCGAGGCCTCGAGCGCGTCAGCGGCAATACCCTCATCCGTACTTAAGGACTCAGATTCTGCGCTGTCCGCTTCTGAAGATGAACTTAGCCAAGCCAGTTCAATCGCACCATCCTGGGTAAAGTGCAAAGGCTTTTCCGCTTGTCCCACGGCCTGCAGTAACGCCGTTAGTCGCGCATAGTCGTCAGGACGATAGCGATCGGTCTTGTTAGCGACGATGCAGCTGGCGACCTGCAACTGTTGCTGCCAGGTGGGATGCTCGCGATAACGCGGATTGTCGAGGCAGCGCGCGTCCAACAGTGTGGCCACGCCCTGCAGCGCCAACACGTCGTGGTAATACTCACCGCGCAATAATTCGATAATCTCCAGCGGATGCCCCAGGCCCGAGGGCTCAATCAGCAGACGATCGGGACGCGCTCGCGCCAACAACATATTCAAGGCAATCCGCACCGGCACCCCCGCCGCGCAGCACATGCAGCCTCCGGGCACTTCTTTGATCGTCACCCCACTATCTGTGCCTTGCTGAGCCTGTAGCAGGCTACCATCAATTCCGACCTCGCCAAACTCGTTGACCAGAACCGCCCAACGTTCATGCGCTGGTTTATGGCGCAACAGATGGCTGATCGCGGTGGTTTTTCCGGTCCCCAGAAAACCGGTGATGATATAGGTGGGGATGGCCGGAGGTACTGGCATATGGCTGTCTCGGATAATTCTGTCGCGGGCTGATCAGTCGAAACTCAACTGTGGCTTTTTCGCGTTCAAACTTTGCATACCCTGGCGGGATTCCATCACCCACTGGACCTGCAAGTGTTCGATGCTTGGAAATTGTGCGAGCAACGGAAGCTGCATACTACGTACTTGCGCCAATGCAGCGCAATGAAACTGATACTGCGCTTTGAACCCATGGTGTTCCTCGGTGTTTGCCGGTTGCTTAGACGGTTCGGCGGCAGCGTCCAGTGGATAAGAACTTTCGCTCTGCGCGTGCGCCAGCGTACACTGCCCACCCTCAATCAGCACCACATTTGTCGGCTCTTTTAACAGCGCCTGCACTTCGCGAATACGTGCGCGCTGTTGCGCATCTACGGGCGCATGCTCAAAGCCTACCAGATTCATACCGGGCGACTCGAACACCAGTTCCAGCGTATTTTGCTCAGCCGCGATCGTCAGCTCGGCCTGACCATGCACATGCGCGCCGTGCCCACTCGAGTGCCGAGCGTCGTCTGCATGCGCATGCCCTGTGGGCGTCTTCTCTTCTTGGCCGTGGGCCTCGTGAGCATGAGCTTTGTGCGAGTGGTGTGAATGCTGATGTTTCTCGCCCGCATGCAGCGAGGCTGTCAAACAAGCGCTGAGGAACAACAAGGCAAGCGGTTTGCACATAAAGCGTCTCCAGATAATGTTATAGAGTAACATTTTTGTGGAAGCGCTAAGCCTCTGTCAATCGACATTTTCCTCAGTTAAAAGATACAAACAGACCTAAACGAAAAACGCCGCTTGGCATGACCCAAGCGGCGTTACTTCCCTCCTCTATCGTTTTGGATCTTAAGGCATGCTGCCAAAGTGGCTCAGGAAGTCATTCAATGCGACATCATTGAGTAACAACTCTGGGCCAAAGGTCTCACTACCGGGCAAGTGACCCAGGCGCACCACCGTGCCGGCGGTGACCTCTGTCTGCTGATCCAGGATCAGTGCGAACCCAGCACTTTCCTTGTCGAGACGGGCCAGCTTGCTCACGATCGCGTTCGGCACCACCTCAAGCACCTGAGTCCCCCCGGTCGTGACCAGCGTAACTCCCACTTCGCCTAAGGCAATCACGGAGCTCGACATGTGGTAGCGCTTGTAAAAGCTCGCTACCAGGTTGGTGCCGGTTTCATCGCCGTTGTCGGACGCTAGGCTCATCACGATCTCATAGTCGCCATCGCTATCATGGCCGCCACCGACGTGAATCTTGACCTGAGGATCTTCAGTCCCATCATGTGCGGCAATGATCTCATCCAGGGTTGTAGCCGGTACCGGAGTGGCGCTCGGCTCGTTAGCCAGGTTGATGATATTGTCGCAATCAAGATTGGCGGCGAACCAGGCATTGCCCGCATGCTGATCGCAATCCAGGCGATAGGCATTGTTGGCATTTGGCGTGATAAATCCGGCATAGGCACGGGCACCGCTGCTAAACACCACCGAATGTGGAATGACCGACTCGAAGCTCCAACCCAACATATCCAAGATGCGCTGGTTTTCGATGTTGAGTTCGCTGAGTTCGACATTAAACACTTCCAGATCGCTTGCGGCCGTGCCATTCATGACTTTGACCACCGCCGTTTCGCCACCCGAGACATAGCTGCGGATCGAGAAGTTGTCATCCACGACCACCACACTGCCATTGGCGAAGTAGAACTGGTCCATATCGCCATCAGCGGTGACGTCCACCCAGGTACCGCCATTGGCTTGCGCGTCGAACATAAACAACTGCTCACGACTTTCACTGATCGAGCCATATTCATACGCCTCAATCATCTGGCCCGAGCTATGATCATGATAGCGTTCCGCTTCCAGCCAATGCAGGCCTCCGGCAACGGCGGTTTGCTCGTTGACTTCGGCGCTTGGCTCGCCACTGAAGGTGCCACTGGAATGACACACAAGCGTCCCCATGGCATTGCTGTCGCTTGAGTTGAAGCTGCCTGCATCAATGGTTCCAGTGCTAGTGTTGAAGGTCGCGCTCAGGTTGAGACTGCCCCCTTGGTGACCCTGCGCCTGACTCAGGCTGAAGTCACCATTCGCGGCGATTGTGCCAAACATCAGCCAGTCACCTTCTTCGCCATATTGGCTCATCAAGACCTGATTGCCTTGCTGGTGAATCAGCATGATGCCTGAACCGGTTGCCTGGTCATCGGCGACACACGCGGTACCGTCTTCATTCAGTACCTCATTGGTGGCCGAGGTGTCCAAGGCCCAAGAGAACAGGTAGACGCCACTCATATCCACACCCGGGTTTTCACACGTGGTGTTTGCGGTGTAGGGGCAGGCATCAGAATTATCACCTACGCCATCACCATCGGTATCGACATGCTCGCTCGGATCATTGGGAAAGGCATCTTCCGCATCCGGGATACCGTCGTTATCCGCATCACGAGGCGTGCCCATGCCCTGACAGGCATCACCGACACCATTGTTATCGCTGTCTTCCTGGTTCGGGTTGAACACACTGGGACAGTTGTCGACATGGTCATCGTGGCCATCCTGGTCCTGATCCATCGGCACGGTTGATCCTTCGCAGGCATCACCGACACCATTGTTGTCACTGTCTTCCTGGTTCGGGTTGAACACACTGGGACAGTTGTCGACATGGTCATCGTGGCCGTCCTGGTCCTGATCCATGGGAACGGTCGTACCTTCGCAGGCATCGCCAACACCATTGTTGTCGC
>JBFHRI010000171.1:0-6606 GCA_041591755.1 Oleiphilaceae bacterium | reverse complement strand
TTCAGCCAAGGGTGGCGTTTTGCCGGAGGCGACAAGCCAGGTGATGTTTCGCTCTAACTTCGCGGCCATTTGGATGGCGGGTTTTGAGATATCGAGGCCAAGCAGTTGTGTCGCGATCTCCGTTTGCTTTAAATCCTCCGACAGGCGGCGCAGGTAGTAGCCTTCCCCACACCCCGCATCGAGCACTGTAAAAGGTGAGCCGCTGGTGTTCGAGGCCAGCAATGTGCGATTGACCCAGTCGCTGATTGGGGCGTAACAACCCTGCTCCAAAAAACGGTGCCGCGCCTCAACCATGGCCACACTATCGCCCGGCTGCAGGCTCTTCTTCTGCTGCACGGGCAGCAGGTTGACGTAACCCTGACGCGCCAGATCAAAGCTATGGCGGTTACTGCACAGTAATTGTCTATCGCTCTGATGCAGTGGTTGGCGACAGAGCGGACAGGTTAGCAAATGGGTGGGTAACGGGGCGTGTTCCATAACTTAGTGATGTGGCAGTTTGGCCGCAGACCTTAAGACTTTGAAAAGACAATGGCAATCCCTTGATGTTTTTTGTGGCATTCTGCAATCAATCACTGGCTGTGCTTGATCTAGGTCAAAAGTGGTGCCTATTTGGGGGTATTTATATCCATATAAAAAGTGTGGAAATGAGCTAGATCAATGTCTCAGGTGGGTTGTGCCCCTAAGATGCCTCCCGAATTCTAAACCAAGCTCTAAGGGGGCATAAATCATGTTTAAGAAGTCATTGATTGCATTGGCTATTCTAGGATCTTCTGCAGTATTAAACGGGGTGTTGGCGTATGAGCAGGGTGATTATATCGTTAGGGGTGGTGCTGCAGTGGTGGAGCCGCAAGACTCCAGTTCGCCTGTGGTCATCACCGAGCCGGGACTGGGCTCTACCGGAGCGGCGCGTGTGGCGGTGGATACCAATACCCAGGTTGGCTTATCGCTGACATACATGTATACACGCCAGGTTGGCATCGAGCTCCTGGCGGCGACGCCATTCTCTCACGACATTGTGGGCTCCGATGGCGCGGTGGGTTTTGGTAAGTTGGCAGAAACCAAGCATCTGCCACCCACGCTGACGGTGAACTATCATTTCAACGATGCGACATCAGCGTTTCAGCCTTATATCGGCGCGGGCTTGAATTACACTGTGTTTTTCGACGAAAAAGTCACGCCGACTCTGGACAGTACAGCCGCCTTCAACGCCTTGGCCAGTCTGGCTGCAGGCGCGGCGGTGAATGTCGGCGCAGTGAATGGCACCGATATCGACTTGGAGAACTCACTGGGTCTGGCGCTGCATGTGGGTTTTGACTATCAGCTGACGGATAACCTGGGTTTGAACGCCGCCTTCTGGCGTATCAACATCGACTCCGAGGCGGAGATCACAACGAGCACAGCCAATGTGGGTGCCGTGAAGGCCAAAGTGAACGTGGATATCGACCCCAACGTATACATGCTTGGTCTGACTTACAAGTTCTAAGCCAAGCGTCCTCCCTCCCGTTGTTTGGGAGGGAGGCATCAGCCGTCGAAAAACCTCCCGTCAGTCAGTATACTGGCACCGTCGCAATCAGGTATTGCAAGGCCATCGTCCCGGGAGTTACACGTGAGCAAGTTCTGGAACCCGCACATACAGTCGCTAAGCCCCTATGTGCCGGGTGAGCAGCCAAAAATTAATCGCTTGATCAAACTCAATACCAACGAAAACCCCTATGGGCCTTCGCCTAAGGTATTGGAGGTTTTGCGGGCAGAGGCGGGTGAACATTTGCGACGTTATCCCGATCCAACCTCTTCGGCTCTGAAACAGAGCGTCGCTGATTACTATGGTCTGGCACCGAATCAAGTGTTTGTGGGCAACGGGTCCGACGAAGTGCTGGCGCATACTTTTCTAGCGCTGCTAAAACATAACACGCCCTTGCTGTTCCCCGATATTACCTACAGCTTCTACCCGGTTTACTGCAAGTTGTACGAGATCGAATTCCAATGCATCCCGTTGCGTGAGGATTTTTCGATCCAGATTGAAGATTATGCACGGCCGAATGGTGGCATTATTTTCCCCAACCCGAATGCACCGACCGGCTGCCTGGTACCCTTGCAGAAAATTGAAAAGCTCTTGCAACAGAACCCCGATTCGGTCGTTGTGATTGACGAAGCGTACATCGACTTCGGCGGTCAGTCGGCGGCGGGTCTGGTGCCGTTTTATCCTAATCTATTGGTGATTCATACCTTATCCAAGTCGCGCTCGCTGGCGGGTCTGCGGGTGGGTTATGCCTTGGGGCATGCCGATTTGATCGAAGGCCTGGAGCGGGTCAAAGACAGCTTCAACTCTTATCCCCTGGATCGCTTTGCCCAGGCGGGTGCCATCGCTTCGTTTGCCGATGAAGGCTACTTCCAAGACTCCTGTCGTAAGATCATCACGACGCGAGAGCAGCTGAGTGCGGGTTTGCGAGGTTTGGGTTTTGAGATACTACCCTCGGCCGCCAACTTTATTTTTGTACGGCATCCGGAGCACGATGCCGTGAAGATCGCGGCCTATTTGCGCGAGCGCGCGATTATCGTGCGGCACTTTAAGTCGCCACGTATCGATCAATACCTGCGCATTACCGTCGGTACCGACGACGAATGTGCCGCTTTGGTGCAGGCGCTGGGGCAATTCAAAGCAGAGGCATGAGTCGCAAATTCGTGATTTTTCACTGAATTCTGAGTAGCAGGTCGTAGTGATTTAGCCAAAATCGCTTTACTATTCTCGTGCCGATCATTCAGTAACTCGCCTGTGAACAAGGACTTGTGATCTGTTCGCCCTTTTGCTTTAGCCAGCCTGATCGGATCGATTGACGCAGGAAACCCGACCGCATGAAGAAGCTTCTACTGTTGCTTGCACTAGCGCCGTTTGCAACTCCAGTTCTGGCCGAAAAACATCACAACGCCTTTTTTGGTGAGGTGGTCTTCGGAACGGCCAAGCAGGGCCCGAATATCACTGGCCCGGAGAAGGTCATGGACGATGAGTTTGCGCATGGACTCCGCGTTGGCTACCAGTTTGCCACGCGCTGGGCGCTTGAGGCGGGGCACTGGGACTACGGTAAGTTGTATGACCGCAACGTGCTGAGGACGGGTGGTCCTAGTCCCAATACCGTGATTGATGACTACTTTGAAGTCGACGCCACCAATATCGGCATCAAGTACATGGTGCATTGCAAAAACTGTGACTGGACCCTGGATTTTCGCTGGGGTGCGACCTTGTGGGATTTCCAATATCGTAAGATCGACCGAACCAACGCGCCAGGCGAAGTGGTGACGGATAAAGATAGCGGTACGAATCGTTACTATGGTTTTGGTACGAATTATCACTACTCCGAAAACATCGTGTTCGGTTTGGAATATACCATCAGTGTGATCAAGCTTTTCGAAGGCGAAGAATCGCCGGGTGTGGGCCTGGATGGCAAAGGCTTGGATGCACGCAACTTCCGCATTCGCAATCTCAGCTTGAGCATTGGTTATCGCTTATAAGCAATCTCTCAGGGCTTGCGTGCGTAGTATTTTTCCGGATCAAAAAAACGTACCCAGTGTGGTCGATAGACCACCAGGCCGGTGATAAGCATGCTGTTGATGGTCGCTTCCGGCAGCATAATCAGCGGCACATAGATCCAGAATTGGTCAATAATCTCCTGCATCGCGTAAGCACCACTGGCCCAGAGTAGCCAGGTCAGTAACAGTCCGCTCGCCACGACCGACAGCATGGCACCAAAAAAACACACCAGAAAGATAAATGCAAAAGGGTTATACAGTTTGTAGGCCTCTTGTATGCGCCACAGTGTGTAGGTGCAGAGCATCGGCACGATGGCCGAAACGAACGCATTGATACCCACGCCCTGCCAGACCTCTTTGCCAAAGGCCACCATGCCTGCCAATGCGAAGGCAATCACCCAAATGGCCAACTGCCACCCAAACACCAAATGCACGGCCGTGATCATAAAAAAGTGAATGCCCAGGCCTTCCGAGATGCCTGCGCGCAGTGACCAAATCGTGATGACCGCCAGCAGTGCCACGCCCAGTCGATGTTGTAAGCCTTGATCCTCGAACAGCCTTTGCCAGTGAATAAAGAACAGTGAGAGCAACAGCAGTAGCGCAAACAGAATGTTAAAGGTGATGTACCAGGCAGGAGCGAACAAGTCGGCGCTGAGGTTCATAGTTAAATCTCTTGAACAGCTCCTCCCCCTCATGGAGGGGGAGGTTGGGAGGCGGTGAAGGCCGGCGACACCGAGTGGAATGCTTAACCCTTCTCCGCCCCTTCCCTGCGAAAGGGCAGGGGGGTTAGCCCCGACAGGCCGCCAGCCAGTCTTCCGCCCACTCCAACGCCATCTTCTGCGGATAACGCTCCTCACTGGCGTCCACCAGCAAGGGCTCCACGGCGCTGATTGCACCAATATCCACCAGGGCATCATAGAGATTCTTTCCGGCTTCCCCAAAGGTCGGGTAGCTTGAGTCGCCCAGATTGATCAAACCAAACTTGCGACCTGCAATGCGAGGGAACTCATTGCGCAGGCCTACATACAAGGGTGCGATGTTGTCCGGCAGATCGCCGGCGCCAGTATTCGAGGTGATGAACAGCAATAATTCGTCAGGATCTTCGACCAGATGTGCGGTGGTCGCATCATGAAACACACGAACCTGGTGCGTGTCCTGCCAATGCTTTTGTAAGTGCGCGGCCACGCCTTCGGCGGTGCCGGTCACGCTGCCGACGATGATTTGAATTTTGCTCATAGCTTTCACTGCAAATTGACGGTTGAATGCGGGTTGGGGTGGGAGTCTAACGCAAGAGTGAATGCTACGACACACACGATTATGCCGTTTGAGACCAATCAAGCACCACTTCCACCCCTTCGAGGCCATCCTGCCTATTGTGTAGCGTTAAACGCAGGCCATTGCGTTCGCACAATTCGCGGCAAATCGCCAGTCCGAGTCCTGAACCCTGAGACTTGTTGTCTTGGCCTCGTTTAAAGCGCTCAAATAACTGCGCGATTTCATGCGCTTCCAATGCTGGGCACTGATTGCGCAGCGTCAGATGATCATTAGCAAGTTCTACCTCGACGCGGCGCGACAGAGTGCTGTAACGACAGGCGTTATCCAAGAGGTTGCGCAGAATAATGCGCAGGGCCGGTTCATTTGCATGGAGGATCTTTTTCTCAGGCAGGTCGAACTCAAAGCGACAGGTCTTAAGCTCCGGTAGCCACTCAAGCGCTTCGCTTTCTTCACGAATGATCGCGACTAGATCCGTCGGGCCTTGATGCTGGGTTTCGAGGCCGGACTCGATGCGGCTCAAGGTTAACAATTGCTGAACCAGATGGATCAATCGATTGATTCCTGAGAGTGCTGAGCGCGCACCTGTTCGCAATTCTTCAGTCTGTGCCAATTGTTCTACATTCTGCAAGTGGACCTTGGCGATTGCGAGCGGGGTGCGAAGTTCGTGCGCCGCATCAGCGGTGAAGCGGCGTTCACGTTCATAAGATTCACTGACGCGGCGAAACAGTTGGTTCAGTTCGCGCACCGGTGCTTGCAGTTCGATGGGATAAGCCGCTGCATTGAGTTCACCCAAATTCTGGTAATCACGATCTTTGATTTCACGCGACATCCGCGTCAGCGGAGACAGGCCGCGGCCAATGCTGAGGGTGGTCAGCAGCAACAGCATTGGCGCCAGCAACAAGCCAGGGAAAATGGCGGACCACGCGATTTCCTGCGTCAGTTCAGTGCGCACGTCTGCGCGTTGAGCAACTCGAAACCATAGCTGTCGCGCCTCATCAAACAGACTGAAGCTAAACCAGGTTTGATCATCCACTTGCAAACTGTGGTAGCCACGCTGCATTGCGGCGAAGTCGGTGGGCAGAGGCAAGTGTGTAGCCAGCAAGAGCTGCCCCTCAGCCGACCAGATCTGAAAGGCCAGCTTGCGCTCATACTCATGGCCCCAGATGCTGGATTCGCGTTCATCGAATACTTCTGCCAAGACGCGCTCGTCAAAATAGGTTCGCTGCGAAAGGTCGCGACTGAACTCGTCGGCGGTGAACGACTGCAGGATGCGCGTCATTTGTGCCAGCTCGGCATCGAATAACTCTTCGACCTGTTCGCGCGCGTAACGGAAGTTAAACAGCGCACTGATCAACCAGCCGACCAGGATTAAAGTCGTGATACTCCCTAACAGGAAGCGACGAATGGATCGAGTCTGTGGCTTAGGTCTATTCATCCCGCAATCCTGTAACCCATGCCGCGCAGGGTCTCAATCAAGGGCACGCCCAATTTTTTTCGCAGGTTGTGAATGTGGACTTCAATGGCATTGCTGTCGAGGTCTTCAGACCAGCCATAAACCAATTCTGTAAGCTGTTCTTTCGACAAAATGCGATTGCGATGCAGTGCCAACTCATGCAGCAGCGTAAACTCACGTGGCGAGAGTTTGATCTCTTCTTGGGCGACGAAGACTTGTCGCAGATCCGGGTTGATCAATACCTCTCCCAACACAATGTCATTTTGGGTTTGTTGCATGCTACGTCGCGTCAGTGCCCGAATGCGGGCCTTCAGCTCCTCGACGTCGAAGGGTTTGAGCAAATAGTCATCAGC
>JBFHRI010000170.1:0-6628 GCA_041591755.1 Oleiphilaceae bacterium | reverse complement strand
GACGAGCTTGAATAACGATGCAGGATCATAAAGGCGCTGGAGCAGAGGCATGGGTGAGTCATTTTAGGGGACAGCTATGAACATTGAAAGCGCGATCTATATCGTGGCGACGCCGATCGGCAATTTGGGTGATATGACGCATCGTGCGTTGGAGGTGCTTGCTCAGGCTGATCTCGTGGCTGCCGAAGATACGCGACAAACGCGCAAGCTACTCGATCACTATGCCATTACATCTCGCTTGCTCGCCTTGCATGATCACAATGAGCTGGTGGTCGCGCGTGAACTGATTGCGCGCGTGCAGCAGGGCCAGCGCGTGGCCTTGGTATCCGATGCCGGTACGCCCTTGATTTCAGATCCGGGTTATAACTTGGTGGCGTTAGCGCACGATGAAGGTGTTCGAGTGGTTCCCATACCGGGTCCTTCTGCGGTGATTTCGGCACTTTGTGTCAGTGGTTTGGCATGTGATCGTTTTGTCTTTGAGGGCTTTCTGCCGGCGAAGGCGCAGGCAAGGTTGAAGCTGCTGCAGGCCAGCATGCAGGAACCCAGGTCTTTGGTGTTTTACGAATCGCCGCATCGTATCTTGGACACCTTGATGGCAATGAATACATTGTTTCCGCAGCGGCGTCTGACGCTTGCGCGCGAGTTGACCAAGCGTTTTGAGACGATTCGACGGGCGACCGTTGCCGAATTGCTGAACTGGGTAAATGAAGATGGGGATCAGCTTCGTGGCGAGTTTGTTTTGGTGCTGGAAGGGGCGGTGCCAGAAGTTGTTGAGTTAGCGAGCTTGCGCCCGGCTTTGGAGCGGGTGATGCAAGAGTTGCCAACCAAAAAAGCAGTCAGCTTGGTTGCGGATTTATATGGCGCAAATAAAAAGGCACTCTATGACTTGGCGCTGCAAATAAAGGCTAACTAGGCCAAAGATGGGAATCTGATTTTTAATTAATCGGTTTTTTGGGTGGCGGGGCCGCGTGGCTGCGTCAAATTGGGGGTATCGTAAAGTGTGCGGCACTCTGGGTTTTCATCATTCGAGTAGCGCAGTGTTTGCAGTTTCTGCCGCCTTGTATCAGAATTAGCCAGTGTAATCACATTTTGTAACATTATCGCTATGGACAAACATCAAGTACCAAAATTCCGATGGGCGGCGCTAGCGCTGCTGGTTGGTGTTTCCTTCCCGGGCCAAGCCTTTGAGCTGCTGTCCGAGGGGGCGATGGACTCGGTCTCTGCAGTATCTGTGGCGAATAGTGAAGACATTATTAATGTGGCAGGCGCAACCGCAGCGGGTCTGCGTGTGGAGGGTGGAAGTGGCTACTACGAAGAGTTGCCGCTCGCAGATCGCACGCAGCTTGAAGGCTATGCCACCGAAGATCAATCGGAAGAGTTGTCGCGCACTTTGACGCTTGAGGTTGAGGCATGGGCGGACAGTTTAAGGCAATCCACTGCGGCCAGCTTTGAGATTGGCTACGTGGATCAGCTGCCGGTGACCGAAGCGCAGCCGGATCTTGAAGTCGATGTGTTTGATTCGATCCGGCCAGATGATGATACGCTCGTTGTTAGGCCGGGGTCTGATACGGTGTTCCAGATTGGTCGCTTGGAGCAGGTGTTTGAATTGCTCGATTCTGGCGTCAACACAATCTCCTTTAGTTTGCGTCGGCAAATCGAAAGTGTCTCGACCGTGAATGCACGTCCCGATGATGACAGTGCCTACATGGGTAGTGGTTTTATCACCAATCTGGTTAGCGACAGTCGGATTCGTTTCTCTGACGAACGCTGAGGTCGGTGAAAAAAGCCGCGCTGCCGGTCGGTGCAATGGTTGTTTTCGCCTCAAGCTCGCGCTAAAGTGCTTGCGAGTTCGCCAGACAGTCGCTCCTCGTTGAGAGGGGAGGAAAGTCCGGGCTCCATAGAGCAGAGTGCCAGGTAATGCCTGGGGGGCGTGAGCCTACGGAAAGTGCAACAGAAAGTAAACCGCCGTACCTTGGTTTCAGGGTAAGGTAAGGGTGAAATGGTGCGGTAAGAGCGCACCGCGCGTCTGGTAACAGTACGTGGCGATGGTAAACCCCGCTCGGAGCAAGACCAAATAGGAATCCTTCGGTGTGGCTCGCACTGGATTCGGGTAGGTTGCTTGAGTCATGTGGTGACGCATGACCTAGATGAATGACTGTCCACGACAGAACCCGGCTTATCGGCGAACTCAATTCATTTCTTACTTCTTCGTTTCTCGGCAACCTTTTGGTGTCTTTGTGCCTATCTTGTCTATATAAGAATCTTCCATACCTCTTATAGCAAAATATTATTAAACCTCATGTAGTTTCTGAACAGATGATTGTATCTATCGGAATATGTTCAGCTCCTTTCTCGTGCTTTCAGGCTTCCTTTCTGTTTGTTTTTCGTAAGTGATTGTTTCTCTGGCTAAAAGCTTTTTGTGCATCCTCTTGGTGCGTGCTTGATTTGTGGTGCGTCCGTTCCTATAGTGGGTAAAAGTAGTAAAAAGTGGTGAATTTTGGTATTTTCTGACGATTTGGTGGAACTGGGGCCCAAAAATTGTTTCTTGGTAGTCATGCAATCAACATGGACGCGAAAGGGCGAATGGCTATCCCGACGAAGGTGCGGGACGCTCTCAATTCGTTCAGCGAAGGCCGGATTGTGGTGACCGCGAATACCGAGGAGCGTTGCTTGCTGGTTTATCCGGAGACGCAGTGGCAGGAGATTCTGCCGAAAATCGAGAGCCTTCCCAGCTTCAATAAGGTTGCCAGAAGGGCTCAGCGTTTGTTGATTGGTTATGCCACGCCACTAGAGATGGATGCGAACGGGCGGATTTTGGTGCCGCCGACCTTGCGAGAGTACGCTGGGCTCGACAAGCGAGCGATGTTGGTCGGGCAAGGTAAAAAATTAGAGCTGTGGAGTGAAGAGCGCTGGGAAGCGTGGCTGGATCAGGGTGATGACGATACTGAGATGCCGGCTGAAATGATGAATTTATCTCTGTGATGCAAGGCTTTAGTCACGAAACAGTATTGCTTGCAGAGGCTGTTGCGCAGTTGGTGCAGGATCCGGACGGAGTCTACGTCGATGCTACTTTTGGTCGCGGGGGGCATTCCCGCCGGATATTGCAGCAGCTGAGCCAGGCAGGAAGCCTAATTGCCATTGATAAGGATTGGGAGGCAGTAACCAATGCCGCTGCGCTGACGAGTACTGATGCACGCTTCGCTATCAAACAGGGCTCGTTTGCAGACATAAATAATATTTTGCAGCAGGCAGGAGTAAAAAAAGTCCAGGGGGTGTTGGCTGATTTAGGGGTTTCTTCACCACAACTGGATGACGCCGGCCGCGGCTTCAGCTTTATCAAGGATGGACCTTTGGATATGCGCATGGATACGCAATCCGGGCTGAGTGCCGCGCAGTGGCTGGCGCGGGCAGAGGAAAGGGAGATTGCGGAGGTATTAAAGCTTTATGGAGAGGAGCGGCACGCGAAAAGAATCGCTCGAGCGATCGTCGTGGCGAGACAGGAAGGGGTGATTGATACCACCGCAAAACTGGCTCGAATCGTCGCGGATGCTAATCCCTCATGGGAAAAGCACAAACATCCTGCTACGCGGGCTTTTCAGGCGATCCGCATAAAAGTGAATAACGAGCTGGCCGATCTGGAGCGATTTCTGAGTCAAGCCGCAGCGATGTTGGTGCCGGGTGGTCGCTTGGTCGTCATCAGCTTTCACTCGCTCGAAGACCGTATGGTAAAACAGTTCATGCGCAATCTGGCGCGCGGTGATGCGCCACCAAAGGGTGTGCCCGTGAGGGAGCAAGATATAGTTCGGTCGTTTCGCTTGGTGGGAAAGGCGATTCAACCCAGCGACCAGGAAGTAGCAGTTAATCCGCGTGCACGCAGTGCAGTGATGCGCATTTTAGAGAGAGTTTCGAATGATTAGTCAGTTAGGCATGTTGTTAAGGCAAAGTCAGCCGCTGTCGGTGCCGTCGGGCGCGGGAAGGCGTCTGCGCGCGCCATTGCAGGCGCTTGGTCAGGGCCTGGCTGGAAGTTTGTCCCATATTTCACTGCGTGAGCTGGCAATCACTGCGGCATTACTGGTGGGAGTTTTGATTTCGGCGATTGGTGTCGTCTATTCCTCTCATCTCAGTCGTGATCTGATCGCGCAACAAGCAGTATTACAAGAAAAAAGCGATGCGATGCAGTCGGAGTGGGTTCAACTGCTGCTGGAGCAGAGCGCATGGAGTACGCCCACACGAGTTGAACGCATTGCCAATGATAAATTGCAATTGGTGATGCCCGGTGCCGGACAGGTACAGCTCATTTACTAACGCGGTAATCGACCATGCAGAATGCGTTTGATCTTAGCGCGTCCCCAAAGCCTTGGCGCTTGCTGTTCTCGGCGCTGCTCGTATGCTGTGCCATAGCGGCGCTGGTCTATCGCGCCGTGCAATTGCATGTTTTGGAGCAGGCATTTTTGGAGGATGAGGGCGATGCGCGCGCAGTGCGTGTCGAAAGCATCGATGCGCACCGCGGTATTATCGTCGATCGAAATGGCGAACCTCTGGCTGTCAGCGCCCCAGTGGAAACGGTTTACGCTGACCCCAGCAAGATTTCTATGGACCGGGCGCAGATGTTGCGACTTGCGAAGACGCTCGATTTGAGTCCGAATTGGTTGCAAGAACGATTGGACAATAACCGCAACCGTCGTTTCATTTACCTCAAACGCAAAGCGACGCCGCATGAGGTCCAAGCTGCGCTGAGCTTGAAACTGGACGGAATTTACAGTCGACGGGAATACAAAAGGTATTACCCGGCGGGAGAAGTGGCCGCTCATGTTGTCGGATTTACGGACATCGATGAGCGAGGACAGGAAGGTCTGGAGTTATCGTATGACGCCTGGTTGAAAGGTCAGCCCGGCGTCAAACGCGTATTGAAGGATCGAAAGGGTCGAGTCATCAAGGACTTAGGTGTAGAGAAAATCGCTGTGCCGGGAAATAATCTCGAGTTGACCCTGGATATGCGCCTGCAATACCTCGCTTATCGCGAGTTAAAAGCTGCCGTTGAGGCACATCGTGCTGAGTCTGGCACGATCGTCATGCTAGACGCCAAGACCGGTGAAGTATTGGCCATGGCCAATCAGCCCTCCTACAACCCCAATAATCGACAGGCATTAAAAAATGGTGCATTGCGAAACCGGGCAATCACCGATGTGTTTGAGCCAGGGTCAACTATAAAACTGGCCACGATTGCTGCCGCATTGGAGTCAGGACGTTATCAACTCGAGACCGTTATCGATACGACTCCTGGGTACATGCGGGTGGGTCGAAAGTCGATCCGAGATCACCACAATTATGGCGCGATGGACTTGATTGGAATCGTAGCTAAATCAAGTAACGTTGGTACCAGTAAGATCGCCATCGACCTAACCGGAGATGTCGTATGGGAGATGTACTACCGTCTGGGCTTGGGGCAGGCGACGGGCATCGGGTTTCCGGGCGAAAGCATCGGGTATTTGCCAGAGCCGGGTCGTAAGTGGCATCCACTGACCGTCGCCACCATGTCTTATGGATATGGCATGAGCGTGACGGCCTTGCAGTTGGCACAGGCTTATATGATTTTGGGTAACGGCGGCGTGCGTCACCCCTTGAGCTTAATCAAGCAGCAGCGCGCAGCGTCCAGCGAGAGTTCACAGCAAGTGATGTCAGAAGAGATTTCGGCAGCCATTCGTAAAACCATGCAGGCCGTCGTCAACAAGGGGGGAAGTGGCACGCGCGCCGCGATACCGCTGTATGCCGTGGGGGGTAAAACGGGTACCGTACATCGAGTGGGCAGTTCCGGTTATCAACGCAGCGAATACAAAGCGTTGTTTGGCGGAGTAGCGCCCTTGAATGATCCAAAAGTCGCCGTAGTGGTAGTCATCGATGCACCGGCAGGTGCTGAATATTATGGCGGTGAGGTGGCCGCTCCGGTGTTCTCTCGCGTGGTTGCAGGGGCCATGCGTCTAATGAATATCATGCCGTCAGATTCTGCTGAGCTCGCCGCGACTTATGCGGCGACGCCGAGAGAGGGTTGAGATGGTCGCTCGACGCAACTACAGCATCAGCCTAATCCGCCTGCTCAAGGGTATTGCACAGGTGCCGGCTGTACTGGATACGCAAATTCACGGTATTAAGACCGATAGTCGGGAAGTCATATCCGGCGATCTTTTTCTCTCCTTATCAAGCAACCCCGAGCATACGCGAGCGCACATTCTCGATGCCGTGGCGCGGGGTGCCAATGCAGTCGTCGCGGATGCCTCGCTCAATGTTCGTCGCGTCAACGAGGAAGGCGGAGCAGTAGAGATCTTCATTGAAAATCTACGCAGTCTGATGGGTGAGATCGCTGCGCGATTTTTTCAGTACCCCAGCCGGGACATCGCGGTTGTGGGTATCACGGGGACCAATGGCAAAACCTCTGTTTCGCATTACATCGCCGATTACTTGAGTCGCGACGGGGCGCTCTGCGGCGTCATTGGTACCCTGGGCTATGGCATTCCGTCGCTTGATGGCGCAAACCTGAAGCAAACCGGATTCACGACGCCGGATGTTGTGGCGGTGCATCGAAGTCTGGCCAGCCTGCGCGATCGGGGCGCTAAATTTGTGGCGATGGAGG
>JBFHRI010000169.1:0-6650 GCA_041591755.1 Oleiphilaceae bacterium | reverse complement strand
CATCCTGCAGTCGTTTGGCGCCATCACTGCGAGCAGTGGTCGTCGCGACACGGTCTCGATACATGCTTTGCCCTTCAATCATCCGTTAATCAGTTGCGGGCAGCATTGTAGTGTATCCAGGGCCGGGTTTGAATGATCTGAGGTTGCGCGGTGCCTGGGGTCGCCCTAAGCGATGGCGACCCACTGTTTAAGTTTTTGCTTTTTTGAGAGCGTTTTCCGCAAGGCCTCGGACGTGTCCGGAGACGGAATGGTATCCAGCTCGGGTACGTACTTTTGATCATCCAGCGTGATAAAGTGGCTCATCGCGTCGGTTTCAACGATCCTAATGCAATTGGGGCTCTGCTTGGCGCTTTGCAGCATTAGGTTGCGATCTAGAATGCGATCCATGCGAGGAATCAGAAAGGTGCCATGCCGCAAATGTTGATAGACCGAGGTTTCGGTGCGCTCCATCCAATCGAAGAGGTTTTCGATATTGCGCACAATGGTCAAATGATCTTTGGTTGAGGTAAACAGCTTATTCAATAATTGCTTCTTACGCTTATTCAGCTTGCCGTAGAACATCTGCCCGTAGGACGAGGACGGCGTGTTATTGATCAAACGAATGACCCAGGGCCACATCCCATGACTGACGGGTTCCAGCATGGCGGAAACCAGTGGGTGGACCTTGCCTTGAGGGAGTGCAGGGGCTTCGAGAATCACTTCGACATGTTCAAACAGCTCCGGACGCATCGCGACCGCTTGCAAAATCACCGCGCCACCACGCGAATGTCCATGCACGCGCACGCGATTCGTGGTCGGCAGATTCTCCAGGGCTTGAATCAGGATGCAGGCATCGTATTCGACCGTGGCCTCCAAATGCTTAATGGGGACCTCCCAGGGCGCCGGTTCCGGCATGGGGCCGCTGACTGGAACATGGTAGTTGCTGCAGGTCAGTAAAATCAGTTCGGTGGCCGGGTTCTGATAGCTCTGCGTAAAGTAGCAATGATTGCAGAGGAACCCGTGTACCCCAATCACGCTGTGGTCGGCCGTGCTGCTGTGATTGCGCACGCTAACAGCGCCTTTGCCAACTGTATACACCTTACCCGAGAACATTTCGGTATAAGTTTGATCAATTGGCTTGATCAGTTTTCGGGCATGGACCGCTTTCACATCGACCTCCTCACCGTCGTAGCAACTCCCGTTACACTTAGAGTGCGTCTAAACTGGGTATCGGCCAGTTCAGTTCGCTCTGAAGCAAAAGTGCGCGCTTTGGTTGCTTTTATCTGTTCACGCTTATTTTTACGCTTCTTATCTGCTCTATATCTACACGGTCGAGCCAAGCGAGTCGACGATATAAATGTTAGCAATTATTACGCTGAGTATACGCACTCATGAACTAAGCGAAACCCTGCGTTGATCAAAATGTAGACTGATTCTGCGGCGATTTCGAGATAAGCGGCATAACTCAATGAATTAATTATGACAAAGCTTGTGGAAAAAGCTCTGTTAAATAATGTTATTTGTGTTACATTTTGCGTACATTTGGTAACAATTGTAGCGCTCCGGTGCGCGCCCGTTTGGTGGGCTCTGCTTGCGCTGAGGCGCCTGAAGCCGATCTAGGTTGCGGTCGATGAGTCGTTTTACTCGGCAAAATTTGTTCCAAATGTCATTCCCATAGGGCGTCGTACGCATTACTTCGATCGCTTACTACGTTGGTGTAAAAAAGGCTGGAAATTGCCCGATAAGAAGTGAAAAATACCGTCTCCTGATGGTCATATCTGAGCCTGGAACGCTGCGCAACAAACACAACAATGCGCGCAGGTCATTGCTTCCAGCATGTAAGCTTTACGTTATTCGATAACAGTAGTTTTGCAGTACCCAACAATTGCGAAGGGTCAGCCTCTTTGTGTTTCCCGTCGTCTGAGGCGGAGGCAGCCGTTGCAACTTTAGTCATAAACCTATTCACCACCTTGAGACTAAGGAGGCAGTGTGAGCATAGAAGAGCCAGCTCCAATCAGTGGCGTTGATATCGCCTGGTTGCGCATGGATTCGCCTACCAATCTGATGATCATCAATGCCATGATGATTACCGATCGCATGAATTTTTCCGATTACAAGGCGTGTGTACTCAGTCGGTTTTTGTCTTTCCCGCGGTTTAAGATGCGTCCGGTGCTGCAACGTGGACAGTACATCTGGGAGACGGATCCGTTTTTTGATATTGATTGCCACCTCAAGCGCGTCGCGCTTCCGGGCAAGGCCGATAAGCAAGCATTGCAGCAGTTCCTGGCGGACCAGTTGAGTGTACCCTTGGATCCCGCTAAGCCACTGTGGCAAATGCTGTTTGTTGAGAACTACTGTGGGGGTTCGGCGATTATCACACGGGTGCATCATTGTTATGCGGATGGACTGGCCCTGATGGCCGTGTTCAATCACAACACTGATCCCTGCCCTAATGTCACCCTGTTTAATTCGGGCGCTAAAAAAGCGAGCGAAGAGGAACTGGTGCCCACCGAGATCAATTACGAATGGCCCCGCTATCAACGCTTGCTCGACGCTGCGTTTAGTCGTGTGGGTCAGGCCACGCATCTGGCCAAGCGCGTGTCTGATGAAGGCCTTAATTTGGTACGGGATCGGGAACAAATTAAGGCCTGGGTGCAGGACGGAGTGCGGGCTTTAGGCACTTTGGCGCAGTTAGCGCTGATGCCCGCTGATCCGAACAAGGTCTTGAAGGGCGAAATCGGCGTGCGCAAAACCTGCGCCTGGTCGCAGCCCATCAATCTGGATCAGTTTCGAGGTATTGCCAAAGGACTGGGCTGTAAAATCAACGATTTACTTCTGTCTTGCGTGGCGGGGGCTTTTCGCGATGAGCTGATTCATGCAGGGCAAGATGTCGAGGGTAAATCGATTCATGTGACGTTGCCGGTCAATATTCGTGATGCACAAGCCTATCAGTCGCGCGAATTTATGGAGAGTCTGGGCAATTGTTTCGGCACTGTCTTTGTGGCGTTGCCTGTGGGTATCGAAAATCCGCTGGAACGGGTCTACAAACTCAAACATGACATGATAGCGCTGAAAGGTTCGCTGCAGCCGGCGCTCTCCTTTGGGATGCTGAATGTGGCTGGGCTTTTTCCCGCGCACTGGCAAAAGCCCATGTTGGAGACGTTCAGCAATAAGACGACTGCTGTCTTGTCAAATGTTCCCGGTGCGAGTTCGGCGCGTTATTTGGCCGGGGCCAAGGTGCGTGAGATGATGTTTTGGGTGCCTCAAACCGGCGATATCGGTCTTGGATTAAGCATCATTAGCTATAACAATCAAATTCAGTTCGGTCTGGTTGGCGATGCCAAGCTCTTCCCGCACCCAGAGCGACTGGTCAACCGGTTTGTTGCCCAAATCGAGCAGCATCGCATTGATATCGTCGCCAGTTATATCGACGATCTAGTGCAGCCGATTCGAGCCTCTTGATTCACATCGCGATCTGACAGGCACTCAGAATGGTCTCTGTCAGATCGAACGCAAAGTCGATTTATCAGGCGCTGCACCACCTTGATGCATCACGCCTTTTTCCGCATTTTTCAAGAAAAAAAAGAGCTGGCTGCTACGCTTAGACGGATGTTGTGGCAGTTTGTTGCAGCCACTTTTTTGTCATTCATGCCGCGGGTGGGTATCGATTCTCTCGCGTCGTTGTAGATGTGAGGCGCTCACTTCCATGCATGAACACATCAAGGCAGTATCGCGTTGGGCGGTATTAGAACTTTTTCTGATTGCGGCGGGCTTGCTGTTTCCTCTCTGTGCCAGCGCAGATGTGCCCATGGTCAATGTTCCCAGCCGTTTGGAGATGCCTTCTCCCGCCTTGCCTGATCTGGAGCGGGGCTTATTGTTAGACATCGGCGAAGCCGGCGCTCGATTGGTCGCGGTGGGAGAGTACGGCGTGATCGTGTATTCCGAAGATAGAGGCTCGCGTTGGCAGCAAGCTGAGGTACCTGTTTCGGTGCTATTGACCGGTGTTTTTTTCATTGACGAGCAGTATGGCTGGGCCGTGGGGCATCGGGGTGTCATCTTGCACACGCAAGACGGCGGGCGTCATTGGCAAAAACAGCTGGATGGTTGGCAAGTCGATGCGATGGTGCTGGCGTCGGCGAAGGACTGGATGCAACAGTTGCAGTCTGCTGCAGAGGCGGGTGAGTCGACCTTGGATAGCGTAGGCGAGGAGCCTATCGAGCCAGATGGAGATTTATTGTTGGATGCCGAGTCTTTTCTCATGGATGCAACGCAGGATGCGCAGATTGGCGCAGATAAGCCCTTGCTCGATATCTGGTTTGCCGATCGGCTGCACGGCTTCGCGGTCGGGGCTTATGGATTGCTGCTAGAGACCCGTGATGGCGGTCAAAACTGGTCTTTTATCGGGCACCGACTCGATAATAGCAGTCGCTTTCACCTTAACGCGATTGCCGGCAGCCGAGAGGGTTCGCTGCTGATTGTGGGGGAGGCGGGTACGATATTTAGTTCAGAGGATCTCGGTCAGAGCTGGCAGCTGATTAGCGGTGATTATGAGGGCTCCTACTTTGGTGCACGCATTCTACCTGACCAATCTTACTTGGTGTTTGGTTTGCGCGGGCATGCGTTTATCAGTCGTGATCAAGGTGAAATCTGGGAGTCCTTGCGCACGGACACAGACGCTACCCTGATGGGGTCATTGTTGGCACCTGACGGTCGGCTTTGGTTGGTGGGCTATGGCGGCGCCGTATTGCAGGGATCCCTCGCAGAGCGTGCGTTGCATGCGCTGCCGGGAGCGGGGTTTAATGCGAGTCATGCGGCGGTGTTGTTAGATCCGCATACCTTACTGCTTGCCGGCAACGTCGGTCTGCAAAAGCTTGCGCTACGTTGAGCGCGCCTATCCAAGATGACATTTGGGATCGTTGAGTGAAACAGACAGGCCAGTCCATTTTTGAGTTCCCTCTGTTAGAGCGATTACTGTTCACTCATCGCGTTTTCGTGCTGGTGGTTTTTCTGGCCATCAGTTCGGTCTTTGCATTCCATGCGATACAAATCAAGCCAGATGCCAGTCTGGAACGCATGATCCCCCTGGATCATCCCTATATCGTCAACTTTGTGCAGCATCGAGACGATTTGGAGAACCTAGCGAACTTTATTCGCATTTCAGTTGCCGCGAAGGACGGCGATATCTTTAGCGCCGAATACATGCAGGTGCTGCAGCAGATTAGTGATGAGGTGTTTCTGCTACCGGGTATCGATCGCTCGGGTGTGAAATCGTTGTGGACCCCCAATGTCCGATGGGTTGAAGTGACCGAGGAGGGATTTGCCGGCGGGCCGGTGATTCCGAATGAATACGACGGCAGTGCGGCCAAGCTCGACGAGTTAAAGGATAATGTCCTGCGCTCGGGCGAAGTCGGTCGACTGGTAGCGAATGATTTCAAATCAAGCATCGTCTACGCGCCGCTGCTCGAAAAAGACCCCGAAACAGGTGAAGCACTCGACTATCTGAATTTTTCACGCCTGCTGGAGGCCAAGGTGCGCGATGCGTTTGCTGGGCCCGATGCCCCGGTGTCTGTGCACATCGTCGGCTTTGCCAAGAAGATTGGGGACTTGATCGAAGGTTTGGGCTCGATCGTCTTCTTTTTCCTAGTCACCATCGCGATTTCATGTGTGCTGTTGTTTATCTATTGTCGCTGCTGGATCAGTACCGTGGTGGCGGTGATTTGCTCCATCGTTGCGGTGATCTGGCAGGTCGGCCTGATGCGCTTGATGGGTTATGGTCTGGACCCTTATTCCGTGCTGATCCCATTTATTGTTTATGCCACCGCGATTAGCCATGGTGTCCAGTTCATTAATGGCATCAACTACGAAGTGGGCATGGGTAATACGCCATTATCGGCCGCCATTCGTACTTTTCGTCATCACTACCTACCGGCACTGCTGGCACTGTTGAGCGATGCCATTGGCTTTGCCACTCTGGTGCTGATCAATGTGGATGTAATCCGCGATCTAGCGGTCGGCGCCAGTGTGGGAATCGCCAGCATCATTGTGACCAATATGATTTTACTGCCGATTATCATGTCCTACCTCGGCGTGACACGGAGGGGCTTGCGTTATGTGCGTGAAGTCAGTGCGCATCCTTCAGGTATTTGGCACCAGTTGTCTCGTCTGGCGGAAAGGCGTGGCGCATTCAGCCTGGTTGCGGTGGCGATTTTGGCGACGGCGGTTGGGTTGTATATCGCTCGGGATTTACAGGTGGGTGAACTCGATACCGGGGCGCCCGAGTTGCATCCCGACTCACGTTACAATCGTGATAATGATTTTATCAATGCCAATTATTCGACCAGCGCCGATGTGCTGGTGATCATGGTGACCACCCCGGTTGAGCAATGCAGTAGTTACCAGGTGATGGAGGCCATCAATCAATTGCAGTGGACCTTGGATCATACTCCGGGTGTACAGATTTCCCTATCGATTGCCAATGTCTCCAAAACCGTGACCAAGGCCTTCAACGAGGGCAGTTACAAGTGGTACGAGCTATCGCGTAATCAGGGCATTATCAATACCTCGCTTCAAAACGCGCCTGCAGGCTTTATCAACCGAGACTGTAGTCTAACCCCCATTTTCGTGTTTTTGGATGACCATCGGGCTGAGACGCTGGCGCGCACGGTACGTGT
>JBFHRI010000168.1:0-6731 GCA_041591755.1 Oleiphilaceae bacterium | reverse complement strand
GGCGGCCAATCCTGCATCGGGAAACCCGCATTGGTCGAGAGGGCAGACCCTTTTGCCTAATCAAATTTCGCACCATGCGAAACTGTGCCGGCGCAACGGTCGCTGCCGATGATGATCCAAGAATACATCGATTGGGTCGTCATTTGCGTCGTTCACATCTCGATGAGTTACCGCAGCTGTGGCACGTTTTGCGGGGCCAGATGTCCTTGGTTGGACCACGACCTTATAAACCAGAACATTTTGCCCTTCTGAGTCTCGAGCAACAGCATGAATTGAGACAGTTTAGGCCCGGCATGACGAGCGAGGCAGGTTTGGAGTTTCTGGCCGAAGATGCAAGTTTGGCGGCTTATCCTGAGCCTGAAACGCTCTACCTGAACGTTTTATTGCCGCGTAAAGCGCAAAGACAAATCCGGGATTTTAAAGCCCAAGGCATGATCGCCGATCTAAGGGTCTTAGGCCGAACTCTCACCGTTCTATTTTCATCCAGGCTGCGTATGCGGTCGCAGGTGTGTTTGCGCCAGATATTGGACCAAGAATCTCGTCGTCCACACTGTCGTGACTGATGGATGGTCTACTATAAGAGCGAATTGAGTGAATAAAGCTGGGCCAAGTGCGACAGGCGATTTTTAGGATTGCGATGCTGCGCTTGCAGCGGCAGTTTTCGATTTTACAGGCGCGGCAGTTGGTGATTCAATAACGCGAGGGCATACACGATGACAGCGCAAGAAGTGCTGAATTTCTGGTTTCACGAAATTGAGCCTGCACAATGGTGGCGTGTTGATCCAAATTTCGATGCACAGATTGATCTGCGCTTCGGCGTATTGCTGCGCCGGGCCTGTCGCGGTGAGTTGTTTGAGTGGCGCGGCACCGCGCAGGGGCGGCTGGCAGAAATCATCGTGCTCGATCAGTTTTCACGCAATGTTTTTCGCAATACCCCACAGGCCTTTGCACAGGATGCGATGGCCTTGATCCTGGCGCAGGAGGCCGTATCGCATAATACCCACTTGGGTTTGCCCAGCGAACAAAGGGCGTTCCTGTTGATGCCCTATATGCACAGCGAATCGCCCCGCATTCATGAGGTGGCAGCCGATTTATTTCAACGCTTTGCGCCCCCAGACAACTACCAATTCGAACTAAGACATAAGGCCATTATCGATCGCTTTGGCCGCTATCCGCATCGCAATGCAATCCTCGGTCGAGATTCCAGTCCGGAAGAGTTGACGTTTCTGCAGGAGCCGGGGTCTCGGTTCTAGTGAATGCGCTTTAGACGCCCCGCATACGGCTGAACATAATTATTATTTAGACTGTGAAGCTTGCCGTGGAACACGCGAGTGCGCGCTGTTCTAATACTCCGACTTTCTTTTTTGACTGTACGGAATTAAGGACACGTGGTGGCAAGTATCCGGTTAGAAGAAAATATGTTGGAGCAACCTGAATGTTCACAAGTTCAGTCACATGTTGAATTGCCAAGTCAGGTGTCGCGTGAGCAGGTATTGCGTCATTGGATAGCGAACAAAGAGAGCGTCTGCCCGTACGCGCCAGGTGTGGCGTACGTTACCTATTTGCCCCGCATTCAGCATGTTGATATCGAACACGTACGTTTTCTGGCAGCTGAGTTGAAAGCGTTTTACAGGGCGCGCGATGAAGGCCAGCGTGTGTCCAGATGGATTTTGCTACCGCATGCTGAATGGCAGGGGCATGGCGACGGCCTAGAGCAGGCGACTCAGTTATACTGGCTATTGCTGGCGGCCTATCATTATCTGAATGATGATGTGGGCAAGGTACGTCAGGCAATGCGTCGTCGACTTGGTGGGGTCGCCTCGGGTGCGCGTGGCGAAATCTGTAATCCGATTGTCGGCAAGTTCGCGCGCCACCATGGCGGCTCACCACATTACAAAAGCCTGTTTTGTACGGCCTTAGCGCCGACCTATCGCAGTCGGCAGTTCTATCGCTGGGCGCCGACCAGTTGCTTGGTCCTGGTTTATGCGCAAGATCTGTTGGCCAAGAAAACGGCACATCCTAAAACCATGCATCATATTAGCCTCGATATGATGCGGGGCAATTTCGAGGAGATTTTTGGCGCAGGCTTGGACATCTCGCGGGAGCAGCTGGCGCTGGAGTTACCCTTGTGGCGAGAACTGATCCAGTATGCCCTGCAGATGCATGGTCACCCTGTAGAGTGCAGTCAAGGTGGTATTTCAACGATCGCTATGAATGCCTTTCGTAGCTGTTCGATGGACCGTCTTGATGCGCTTGTTTGGCCGCATCTGGATCGTTTGCCTGTGATGCTAAAAATTATGCAGCTGAAAGCGCTAAGGCCCGCGCAAATATTGGCCTCTCACTTTTCTGGAACGGGTCTCTACGTGCTGCCGGATTATTTATCTAGTTAGTCCGTGGCACCGGAGCAGCCTGCAGGCGCAGGCTGCTCCGGTGCCACGCTGCATGCGTGGATGCTTAGGGTCTGAGGCGTTGGCGCAATTGTTGTTTCTGCGCTGGCGACAACTGTTGAAAGCGCTGTCTGAGCTCCTGTCTCTGGGCGGCGGGCAAATCGCGAAAGCGCTGCATGGCCTGACGCATCCGCAGTTGTTGCTCTGGCTTCATCTTTCGAAACTCACGCATCCGTTCCCGCAGCCGTTGCCGATCTTCGGCAGGCAGTGCCTGCCAGCGTTGAAAACGCTGCGCCATCTCAGCTCGGCCACTCTCATCCAGGGCCAGCCACCGCTCGGCACCTTTGAGCATGGCCTGTTGGCGGGCTTCGGGGAAGCTATCCCACTGTGACTTGAAACGCTGCAGCACTTCTTGGGTGGCCGGGTCCAGCTTATTCCAGTCTGCGGCCATTGAGGGCAGTGCGGCGAAGATGCCTAGCAGCAAGGCCATGATTCGAATCAGGTTCATTGCACGTCCTCCTCGAAAGCTGTGGGGTGCGCAGTAAAGTCTTCTTGATCGTCCAGGTCGGCCAAATCCAGCGGCGTCAGTAACTCATCGTCGCTACTTTCGCTTTCTGCCAGAAACAGTAGTAGTTCCAGGCTTGGGGGTTCGGCTGCCTGAATGACCTGCATGGGGGTAAGCAGGCTGAGGGGGGCGAGTAGGCTAACCATTGTCAGTCTCGGCCGCGAGCTCAGTTTCGCTAAGTAACCAGTACGCAAAATCCATATCCTCCACAATCAGATATTCGGTCTCATCCAATTCAGACAAGGCAATAAAGGTATCGGCCGGATGCGCTGAATCTTCGCTGGGTTGCAGCGGTAGCCACAGTAATAGACCGAGCGCCAAGCTTGCGGCTAAGGCTCCGCCCAGCCAGGGAGCGTGCCAGCGACTCGACGCAGCGTGGGGCTCCTGCTGCAAGGCCGCCGCGCGGCTGCGGGCCAGTGCATTTTGCTGTTGCGGTGTGAGCGTCGCATGCTCGAGTGCGGCGCGCGCATCTTGTTCGAGACGTTTTGCTTCGTGCTCATTCATCTTGATATACCTTTTGCAATGCCTTCAACGCGCGTGAGTAATGGGTCTTCACGCTACCTTCATCGAGTGCCATGATCTGTGCGGTTTCCTTCACCGACAGTCCTTCCCAGCAGCGTAGTAAAAAACATTGCTGCTGTTGCAAGGGCAGCGCCGCTATGGCCTTGAGTATTTGCGCTTCGGTTTGTTTCTCCTGCAAGTGTTCGGCAGGACTTTCATGTTCGAGTACCGGTTCGACCTCGGGTTCATCCTCATGCGCGCGCCAGAAAAACAGTGCGCGTTTGAGTTTCTCTTTGCGATGCCAGTCGAGAATCCGATTCTCGAGTATCTTTAAAAACAATGCGCGCCATTCCTCTGCGCTATGTTCGCTGTAGTGTTTGACCAGTTTGAGCATTGCATCCTGCACCAAATCCAGCGCTTCGGCTTCATTATGTGTGGCCAGAAGCGCCATGCGAAAGGCGCGGGCTTCAATGCTCTGCAAAAACTGGTTTAAGGTCACGTTGCGGTCTGTTTACTTCTTCAATTCGGTTTATTGCAATTAAATACCAGCCGGGCCCTAGCCCGACTGGTCTCGCATTTACAGGGCCACTCGCGTCATGTACAGGGTGACGACCTGGGCATCCAGTGCGGCAGTATTGCCGTTATAGATCCCGGCTGCGCCCACGTGGTGGACTTTGTAGCCCAGCTCAAGCAGCCGACTGGTCTCGGCCACGAAGCTCGCGTAGTCACGATACAGGTGGATACCACCGCGACGTGACTTGATGGCAAAGCGACCGCTGTTATCACTGCTCAGAATGGTCTCCACGCTCAAATCTTGCAACAGGTTTGTTGGGATTTCACGCAGGTGCAGACGGCTACGCGCCAAGGTGTCATCGATCTTCAGCACACCGCCCTCGACACTGACGCCGGTGGTGGTGCCCAACTGCCAGCGTGCGTCGAAGCGGGCAGAGCGAGCTGAGAAGTCCGGGTCGATGATCGTGGTTGCGTCGAAATCCAGCGGTGCACTACCAAAGGCGCTTGGATAGCCGCGCACCAGAATCCATTCGTTCGCTTCCAGCCCAGTGATATCCATGTCGGTGGTGTTGATTTCATAATTGTCCGGGTCAGCATCCAGCAAATCGGTCATGCCCGTGCCGGCAAAATTGAACTGCTCAACACGACGACGGTTGATCAGGCTCAAATCCATCACCAGAGGGCTGGCCTGTACCACTTGGCCAACCAAACGATTGGGTTTCATTTGAATATGACCCTCGCTGACGTCAAAGCTCGCAGCGGCTGCGTTGAACTCACCAACGGCCATGATTTGCTGACCGATCGACAGGGTATTGACATCGGCGTCGCCCAGGCGATAACCACTGATGCGCGTATCTTCGCTGATTTCAACAGTCACATCCTGACGGAAATGCGCCGCGCCTTCGCCCAGTTCGACGACTGCGCCTTTAATGGTCAGGCTATTGCCGCTGCGGGCCGTGATATTACCTTTGAGGACGTCTTTGTTGTCCCAGGGAACGCTGCTGCCGGCATGGATATGACTGGCCAGGAAGCGGGTTTGTGCTTCGCGGGAAGGCGCGCCAAAGGCGACGATCGCGGTGCGCGCATCCAATGTTGCCATGGCACTCAAGCCTGCGCTGCCTTGGTATTCCACGCCGTTAATTTCATAACGTGTTTCGTTGTTGACCCCCATGGTCAGCGAACCAAAGGCTCCCTGGTGCAAGCGCATTGGGCGAATGGCGACCGTGACTTTTGACTCGGCTTCATTGACGGACTCCAGGAGGCCACGCACGCGGTGCTCACGATCGCCATCCAGGAAAGTGGTTCCAATCATGAATGGCGAAACTTCGACACGCGCCGGATCATACGACACGATGCGGTTAGAGGCCGAAAGGTCCAGATCGAGCGTCAGCTGGGCAATCGCGCGGGGACGCACGTGAATGGTTTCGCCATCGTTCAGGGTCAGTTCCATATTAATGGTGGTCACAGCGTCGCCTTCGATATCAACGACTGCGGCGGGTAGGGCATTGCCCTGCGCATCCTGAATCACCACTTGGGCATCGGTGTAATCGAGATTCAGGATGACACTGTCGTAGTGACCTGCGGGCACACTCAAGACCGCAAACAGCTCGGACAGGTCCTGATATTGTACGAAGTCCACTTCAGTCTGCAGGGGCATCAATTCCACCTGGGCGCCATCTTGACGTTTCAGTGAGACTGAATTGAGTTTGATGCGATAGGTCAGAAAGTCCTCTTCGGCATCGGTCATCGCCAATTCTAGCGTGCCGTTTTCGCTGGCACTGGCCTGGCTCTCGCCCCCGCCACTGCCACAGGCGCTGAGCATCAGAGTGCTCAGTAGGGTCATCAGCAGAAATAGATTCTTAAGGTTCAACATAAGAACACTCCTTTACGTTCTGGCTTGGATTAAGTTCATCATCGACTGCTGTAGCCATGAGGAAGCCGGACAACAGACACATACGAATGCGCGTTCGTTACTGTCTTAAACGAAGTAGGAATGCTTAGGTTGACACGGCCGCTTAAAAAAAATCGCAACCGTATCAAATTGTGACGAAGTTCAAATAATGCGGGGTTTAGTTAATCAACTTCCCAGGGGGCGTGTTGCTTGGTGAATTCGACTGCGTGATCGATAAAGGCCCGCAGTTTAGTGGTGAATTTTTTATTACTCGGGAAGACCATATTCAGCGGCACTGAATAGTCCAGCTCGGGCAGTACATGCACCAACTCGCCCAATTCGAGATTGCGACGAATCTGGATCTCCGGAATTTCGGCAATGCCCAGTCCATCCAGGGCCGCGCGACGCACCGCAATAAAGTCATTGGTAGTGAAGCGACTAGGGGCGATGTCATTCAGTGGAGAGCGTCGGACATTGAGCCAGTTAGGGAAATCGAAACGAATCAGGTGATGGCGCGTAAGCTGATCCATATCTTCGGGCTTGCCAAACCGAGCGATATAAGAAGGACTGACGCAGTGCACCACGCGGTAAGAACCCATGCCGCGCGCGATCAGCGATGAGTCAATCAAATCGCCGGGAATCATCGCGCAGTCCACTTCTTCTTCAATCAGGTCAATCTTGCGTGTATGCGTGAAAAACTCGATCGCAATCTTTTCGTATTTCGCAATAAACGATTTAAAAAGCTCGGAGCCGAAGGGGTCGTCTAAGGAGTAGGGGGTGGCGATCCTGAGTACCCCTGAGGGTTCGGATTGTAAATTTTGCACGGCCAGTTCGGCCTCTTTGGCCTCTTTGAGCATGCGACTGCAATGCTCGT
>JBFHRI010000167.1:0-6738 GCA_041591755.1 Oleiphilaceae bacterium | reverse complement strand
CGATTGTGTGAATTTCAGGGGCAACAGAAGCCAAATATAAAACTTCCACAGGCCCTTGGAAAAGCAAGATTAGAAGTGGGCACTAACGTAATGAGCTATGCCCATCAAAGCCATGTCATTTACTATATTCGACATTCAGAGCAGCTAATTGTCTTTGGCATTTTGCACAAACGCATGGTCCCCACGCTTCATTTGCACCCTCCGCTATAAACACTGCCTGTTTCCTTGACCCGCCAAAATCTCTAAACTGCGCGGGTTTAATGCGTTAAAAGCGAAAGAGAGATTGATTATGAGCACACCCCAAATGCCGGACATTTCGATGAATGAGAAAGAACTCTACCTCGAAGAGGTCTTTACCGACCAACGCGTGGGGACCATTCGCCGCATGAGCCCGGTCACGGCCGAAGGTAACCCCGACGCTTCGCGCCCGGTACTGTATATTGGCTCGGCACAAATGATGACCCCTGCCGGCCCTCTGCCACTGACCTTTGATATTGAAGCCAGCTCGCTGCAAGAAGCGGTCAGCAAGTTCTCCAAGGGTGCAGAGCAGGCGATGGAAGAAACCATGCGTGAGCTGCAAGAGTATCGTCGCCAGCAAGCGTCTAAGATCGTGATGCCGGGCGAAGGCGGCATGGGTGGCAAGATTCAGTTTTAATCTATGCGGGGGGCCATTGACCCCAAACAGGCTCCCACTAATCTGAGTGCGTTTTTAGTTATTAGCTTTCAGTACCCCTATTCACCCAGAGAACCGCATGTCATCGCCTAAAACTCCTTTTGCTATTGGCCAACGCTGGATTAGCCAGACCGAACCCAAACTGGGTCTCGGCATTGTCACCGAGATTGAGAATCGCCGCTTGAGCGTTAGCTTTCCCGCCGCCGGCGAGCATCGTGTCTATGCCGCACAAAACGCGCCGATCAGCCGTATCGTTTATAAGGTGGGCGACCCGATTTCTGACAATGACGACCGCCATTACAAAGTGCTCGCGGTCGACGACAAACGTCCGATCGTGTTGTATCAGGTTGAAGACAGCGCCGGCCAGATCTCCGTGCTGACCGAAACCGAGCTGAACTGCTTTATCGAATTCACCTCCCCACTACAGCGCCTGAGCAGCGGCCATTTCGATCGCAACGCCGCGTTTCGTTTGCGCTATGACTGCCTGCAACACAAGAATCGCCTGCAGACCTCTGCGGTGACCGGCCTGTTGGGCGCGCGCACCATGTTGCTGCCGCATCAAATTTATATTGCCCACACCGTCGCCTCGCGCTTCGCCCCGCGTGTGTTGCTGGCCGATGAGGTGGGCCTGGGTAAGACGATTGAAGCCGGTCTGATCCTGCATGCTCAGCTGCACCGCGGCCTGGCACGGCGCGTATTGATCGTGGTACCCCCGACCCTGGTGCATCAATGGCTGGTGGAGATGTTGCGTCGCTTCAACCTGGTGTTCTCAGTGTTTGATCTGGATCGCTACGAATCACTGCGCAGCGAGGGCGTGGAGAAACCCTTCGAAACCGAGCAACTGATCATTGCCAGTCTCGACCTGTTCAGCCAGCATTCCGCCATTGCGGCGAATGCCAGTGCCAGTGACTGGGATCTATTAGTGGTCGACGAGGCGCACCATTTACACTGGCAGGAAGATGTGGCCAGCCCTGAATATCTATGTGTCGAAGCCCTGGCGCGGCAGAGTCGCGGCGTCCTGCTATTGACCGCCACCCCGGAACAAGCCGGCATCGAGAGTCATTTTGCGCGTCTGCGCCTGCTCGACCCGGATCGTTTTCATTCGCTGGCCGTCTTTCGCGAGCAGGAAGCCCGCTATGGCGAGGTGTCCGCACTGGTGGGCGAACTGCAACAGCAGCCGGCCGATACGCCGCTATCACCCGAGTGGCAGAGCCGCCTGAGCGAAAAACTCGGCGTGCATAGCCAGCTTGATTTTGCGCAACCCGCCGCCCAGATCCTGCCCGACATTATTCAGCAACTCATCGACCGCCACGGTACCGGCCGCGTGTTGTTCCGCAACACCCGCCAAAGTGTGGCCGGTTTCCCACAGCGCGTGCTGCATCCCTATCCGCTGCCCATCGAAGACCCGGCTGGGGTCGACGAAAGTTTTACGCGGCGACGCCTATGGCTGATCGACTGGCTCCCCTCCGTCAAAGGTAAGAAGGTGCTGATCATTTGCCATAGCGCCGATGATGCCATGGATCTGGAAGAACACTTGCGCCTGCGTGAAGGCAAACGTACCGCTCTGTTCCACGAAGGCATGAGCATCATTGAGCGCGACCGTGCCGCCGCTTACTTTGCCGACCTGGAAGAAGGCGCGCAATTGCTGATCTGTTCTGAAATCGGTAGCGAAGGCCGAAACTTCCAGTTCGCCCATCATCTGGTGCTGTTCGATCTGCCCGACAACCCCGACCTATTGGAACAGCGGATTGGCCGCCTTGACCGCATCGGTCAAATGGGGGATGTCAATATTCACGTCCCCTACTGTATCGCAAGTGAACAGGAGGGCTTGTTCCACTGGTACCACGAAGGACTACTCGCCTTCGAGCAGAGCTGTTCGGCCGGTTACGCGATTTACGAGCACTTCGCTGCGCAACTGAGCGAGTATCTAAGCGCCGGCGACTATCAAAGCAGCGCCGCGCAGAGCTTTATCCAACACGTGCGCGAGTACCGCGATAGCCTGGTCAGTGCCTTGCAACAAGGGCGCGACCCACTGCTGGAACTGAATTCCTGCAACGCCGAGAAAGCCGAGCAACTGATTGAGCAAATAGAGTGGGAAGAGGACAATCGCGAGCTGACGCGTTTCATGGACAACTTCTTCGCTGTCTATGGCGTCGAGATGGAAACCCAGACCGACCAAAGTATTGTGATTCATCCCGGCGAGCACATGCTCACGCCACACTTCCCTGGCCTCAATGAAGAAGGCAATACCCTGACCTTCCATCGTCTAAAAGCCACCGCGCGCGAGGACATCGAGTTTTTGAGCTGGGAACATCCCATGGTGCGTGACTGCATGGAGATGCTATTAAGCTCCGAGCTGGGCAATGCAGCACTTTCGACGCTCAGCGTCAAAGGCGTACAGCCGGGTACGCTATTGCTGGAAGCGCTGTTTTCACTTAACAGCATGGCGCCGCGGCATCTGCAGTTGGATCGTTTTTTGCCGGTTTCACCGCAACGCTTCCTGGTGGATATCAATGGCCGCGATCTCAGCGGTATTTTGACTCATGAGCGCTTGAACGAGTTGTGCCAGGGCATCAAGCACAATCTGGGCCTGGCCGTGATCAAGGAAGTCCAGGACGAAATTCCCAAACTGGTACAACATGCGCAGAAACTGGCTGAACAAGGCCACCAGGCCCTGCTCGACCAAGCGCGACAGCAATTGCAGCAAGGCCTGGAGCAGGAAATCGCGCGGATGCAGGCACTGCAAGCGGTCAACCCACTGATTCGCGATGAAGAAATCGCGGTGCTGCGCGAGCGTCTGCAGCAAAGCCAGCAATACATCGACCGCGCGGGACTCGAAGTGCAAGCACTACGCATGATCGTTTGCGCCTAATGAATTTGGGGTCAGAGTAAAAACTAGCGAGTTTTTACTCTGACCCCAAACAATTGGTCGGACCCCGTTTTGTCTGAAAGGAGACCCTCATGAGCAGCTGCGACAAACCCGATCTCTCCAAGCTCGACGCCCTGCAATACCATGTCACCCAAGAGGACGGGACCGAGCCGCCCTTTCATAACAGCTATTGGGACAACAAGGCTGAAGGCATCTATGTCGATGTGGTGTCGGGGGAGCCCCTGTTCTGCTCGCGCCACAAGTTTGATTCCGGCACTGGCTGGCCCAGCTTCTGGCAGCCGATCAGCCAAGACAGCTTAAAGGAACGTACCGATTACAAACTGATGATGGCCCGCACCGAAGTCCGCAGCGCCCAGGCCGACTCCCACCTCGGCCACGTCTTCCCCGACGGCCCACAACCTACCGGCCTGCGCTATTGCATCAACTCGGCCGCCCTGCGTTTTGTGCCGCGCGAGGACATGGCGAAGGAAGGGTATGGGGAGTGGTTGGGCTTGTTTGAAAATTGAGAAGGGAAAGAATCGTGTGCCAGGGGCACCCATCAGGCCCTGGGCACCCACTACTCTCTTAAAAACACCCCATTGCGCCGCGTATTATCACAAACAAACATCTGCTCGGTTAGCCGCTCACACTGCGCGATACCGATGCCCTGAATTTCCGTGATAGATGCATTGATGGCGATATTCTGTTTATCTTTCTTCAGATATTCGAACATGATTTGAAAGCGCTGGGCAAAATCTGCGCCTTTGTTCGTGACATCCTCAAACAGATAAAAAAACTTGGTGAAGCTCATCGTTTCTGCTGCCAGACCAATACTCAGCATACCCTCAAGATAGCGGATATACGCCTTGCTCAGATAGGCCAACACCTGCTGCCGGTCGTGGAGGTTTCCACTGAAGACAGACAAATGCAGTTGATTCGATGGGCTTAAGGCCTGCGCCGGAAGCTGATGGTTCTGGAGATTACCTTTCTGCACAAAGGTTGCGGTACCACATTGAATACGCTGACCCAGCAGCGCGCAGGAGTCTGGGCGGGCGCTCGATTTGGCTGCCGTCTTTGTCGACACCCGCTCGCTGGTCGCGGCCTTGCTGCCCGCCCCCGTTGGCATCTTAACGTTAATACCCAGAGCAGCGGCTTTGCGCTTAAGCAACAGTGCCTGCGTCAGGGGTGGGTTGCGACGAAAGTCGGCGAATGATGGTAAGACGGCGCCAGGGTCTTCGCGTTTTATTTCGCAGTACACCTGCTCGTAATAGGTTTCCGCCTGGGAGAAGCAGACGGATTGGAGCGCATGACTGTTGAGCGATGCAGTGAGGAGTAGGACGAGTGCGATTCGTTTTGCGGGCATATTGATTTACCAGAAGAAGATCGGGACCCCAAACTCATCCCCAAATCCGGCTAAGACTTAGCAGCCTTCGCCTGCTGACGCGCCTCGAAGGCTGCTTGCTGCTCCGGCGTTGCGTCTTTTTGATACAGGCGCTTCCAATCTTCATAGGGCATGCCGTAAATCACTTCGCGTGCCTGATCGTAATCGATCTCTTCGCCACGCTCCTTCGCCGCGGCCATGTACCATTTGGCCAGGCAATTGCGGCAGAAGTCGGCCAGGATCATCAGGTCGATATTTTGGACTTCTTTATGGGCATCCAGGTGTTGGAGAAAGCGACGGAACACCGCCGCTTCGATTTCGGTACGTTGATTAGTCTCGCTCATCTTGGCGCTCTCCATCGTCAGAATTGAGCCGCATTCTAGGCGATTCAGGCGCTGCGCACATCCATGGTGATATGAATCAGACAAACACAAGCGTTTTCAGCATCCAGCAGCGCTACCTTAATCACCTTATCTCCCGGCGTGCTAAAGTCAATATCGCGCGCATCGGCCACGGCACGTAGATCGGTTTTGGCTTTGCGCTGGTACTCCACTTCCATTTTTTTCGGAATCCATCGCATACCATGGGGGATGGAGGCCTGGGTCATTGTCCCAGCGGCCAATTCGGCGGCGTTGCACATGGCGATCGCATGGACCGTGCCCAGGTGATTTTCGACCGCGCGCGCTTTCTTGAGTTGAACTTCGGCATAGCCCGGCTCCAGAGCCAGAAAAAGCGGCGAAATAGATTTGAAATAGGGCGCCATTTGGCAGGCCAATTCGGTGAATTTCTCGGCACCGGCTTGATTGAACATTGCAAGGGTCTGATTCATCATGCATCTCCTGTAAGTGGTTGGCATGTCTGTGGCGGGCTTGTCGGCCAGGACATAACTAGAATATAATTCTAGAACGAGATTCTAGTCAAGCGAGTTTTATGAACGCTTCCAAACAGCAAATTTTGCAGGGCGCCCTGCGCTGCTTTATCGAAAAAGGCGTCGAGCACACCAGCATCGCCGATATCCGCGACAGCTCGGGCATCAGTGTGGGCAGTATTTATCATCACTTTGGCAATAAAGACGGCATCGTCGTGGCCTTGTTTCTGGCGGGCATGCAGGATCACGAAGCCCGCCAAATCGCCGCGCTGGAAACCGCCGACTCCGCCGAGGCCGGCGTCAAAGCCATCGTGCGTTGTTATATCGATTGGATCTGTGAGCACCCCGACTGGGCCCGCTTTGTCTTTCGCAGCCGGACTCTGGTCGAGAACAGCGCTCAGGCCCATTTGAACCGCGAGCAGAAGAAAGCGCACTTTCTACGCTTAAAAGAATGGTTTGCACCTCACATGGAGCAAGGCACCCTGCGTCGCCTGCCCTTCGAGGCATATCACGCCTTACTAATTGGCCCTGCGCAGGACTTTGCTCAGCGCTGGCTCGCGGGCATTACCCGCAATGAGCTAGCCGAGTTTCGCGAGTTGTTTGCACAGGCAGCCTGGCAGGCGGTAAAAGTTCAGGATTGAGCCAGGTCACCGACTGCGGCAAACTAAAAAAGCTCACGCTCAGGGCACATATTGAGGCGCATCAACCACGACAAGAAAAGTATCCAGAACACTGAAAAACGAATACCTTAACGGAGACAATGAAGGAGGCAAGGATGCCAATTATATCAATGTTCTACGGGATTATTGTCCGAATGTATTTGCTGGAAAGCGGACATCATTTACCGCACATCCATGCGCGATACGGAGATGAAGAGGCTGCCGTCAACATTCTGGACGGCGAAGTCCTGGCGGGCCCATTGCCAAAGAAACAGTTACGCTTAGTGT
>JBFHRI010000166.1:0-6834 GCA_041591755.1 Oleiphilaceae bacterium | reverse complement strand
GCCCGGCCAAAATTAAACCGGTGACACGCCCTGGTACTGATGCGGGATTTGCAGGAACCTCGTCTGAAGTGCTGTCGTTAGATCAGGTCGCGCTGTCCGAGCAACCCCGCTTTTCGTCCGGGATGCAGGAGTTTGACCGCGTGCTCGGAGGGGGCTTGGTACCCGGTTCAGCCATACTTATTGGTGGGCATCCTGGAGCGGGGAAGAGTACCTTGCTGTTGCAGACGGTCTGCGCACTGGCGGCCACCATGAGTACGCTGTATATCACCGGAGAGGAATCGCTGCAGCAAGTCGCGATGCGAGCCAAACGCTTGGGGCTCTCGGCGCCGGCGCTAAATTTGTATTCTGAGACCAACCTTGAGCAAATCGAGCAAATGATTGCGCGCATACAGCCGCGCGTATTGGTTGTCGATAGTATTCAAGTTATGTTTAGTGAGGCCTTGGACTCGGCCCCTGGGAGTGTATCGCAGGTGCGCGATTGCGCGGCGCGCCTGACCCGTATCGCCAAGCAGAGCGGTATGGTGTTGTTCCTCGTGGGACATGTCACCAAAGATGGCATGATCGCCGGGCCCAAGGTGCTTGAGCACATGATTGACTGCTCGATCATGCTGGAAGGCTCAGAGGACTCCCGTTTTCGCACGCTGCGTGGCATCAAAAACCGTTTTGGTGCCGTGAATGAACTGGGGATCTTTGCCATGCTGGAAAAGGGCCTGGTTGAGGTTAAAAACCCTAGCGCGATCTTTCTCAGTCGCGCCGAGGACTTGTTGCCGGGCAGTGTGGTGACGGTCTTGTGGGAAGGTACCCGGCCCCTGCTGGTGGAGCTACAGGCACTGGTCGATGTCAGTGCAGCCGGCTATCCGAAGCGGGTCGCCCTGGGGGTGGATCAGAATCGCCTTTCAATGTTGCTGGCGGTGTTGCATCGACATGGCGGCATTCACTGTGGCGACCAAGATGTCTATGTCAGCTTGGTGGGTGGCGTGAAATCACTCGAAACCAGCACCGATCTCGCTTTGCTGGCGGCAGTGGTGTCGAGTTTACGTGGCCTGGCTTTGCCGCGAGATTTGGCAGTGTTCGGGGAGATTGGCTTGTCGGGAGAGATTCGACCCGTACCCAGTGGTCAGGAGCGCATCGCGGAGGCACAGAAGCACGGCTTTCGCCGAGTGATTGCGCCACAAGGTAATAAGCCGCGGGTAAATGTGCCCGAGGTGGAAGTGGTGCTGGTCAAAACGCTGCAGGAATTTTTAGAGCAGCTGTTTTGACGCTGCATGAGTCGAGTCGCTTGGGCACGTCTTTGTCATTCCGGCGTAGGCCGGAATCCATGTCTCAGGCTAGAGACTTGATTGGTTCATTCAGTATAGGTTGAGGTCCGTGTTGCCGGCGGGATCCCGGATCGAGTCCGGGATGACTATGGGGGGATGATTATGGGTACAAAGTGGTGATGTCTGATGTGCTCACTGAGTGCTCAGCGCATCGAGCTCGCGCTTGAGCATCGCCTCATTCCCCAGATTAAGCTCCACCAGTCGTTTCAGGTGCGCCATGCTATCGATATCGATGTATTTGCAGCGTAGGCCCAAGGTGTTGTCTTTGGCGTGGCAGTATTCCAGCGACATGACGATGAAGCTATCGGTGCCGTTGAGTTTGATCGTGGCTTCCAGTGGGCTACTGAGATCGGCGGCAAAATGATCGGGTTTACGGACAAGAATACCCTTCAGCGAGATGTCGAGGACCTCAGTGGGCCACTCCATCGCACTTTGATGCAGCGTGCATTCGGCATTGAACAGAATGCGGCTGAAATGGCGTCGCTCGTCGCGATGATCATGGGTCATTGTTATTATCCATCAACAAGTGAAACGCGGTGGTGCCTTAGTCGGATGTCGCTTCGGCTAAGCTGTCTGACAAGCATCTACCCTCAATACTAGGGCAGATGCTGCCTTAGGTACAAGCTTAGGCCAGTTTCTTGTACTTCACCCGTTTTGGTCCAGCCGCCTGGTCGCCTTTGCGCTTCTTCAGGTCGACTTCGTACTCACTGTAGTTACCTTCGAACCAGACCACTTCACTATCACCCTCGTAAGCCAAGATATGGGTTGCGATACGGTCAAGGAACCAGCGGTCGTGCGAGATCACGATGGCGCAGCCGGGGAAGGCCAGCAAGGCCTCTTCCAGTGCGCGCAGGGTTTCTACATCGAGGTCGTTGGTCGGTTCGTCGAGCAACAATACGTTGGCGCCTTGTTTTAGCAGCTTGGCCAGGTGCAAGCGATTGCGCTCACCACCGGACAGCTCGCAGACGCGTTTTTGCTGGTCGTTGCCGCGGAAGTTGAAGCGACCCACGTAGGCGCGAGAGGGCGTCTGATAAGTGCCGATCTGAATCATGTCGAGGCCGTCACTGACTTCTTCCCACACCGTCTTCTTGTTGTCCAGGTCGCGCGTTTGCTCTACATAGGCCAGTTTGACCGTGTCGCCCACGCGAATAGAGCCGCTATCGGGCTGCTCTTTGCCAGCGATCAACTTGAATAGCGATGATTTACCGGCACCGTTACCGCCGATGACGCCGACGATACTGCCGGGAGGGACGTTGAATGACAGGTGTTCAAACAGCAGCTTATCACCATAGCGTTTGCTGACATCGTTCAGTTCGATCACCACGTCGCCCAGGCGCGGGCCTGGCGGAATGTAGATCTCCATGGTTTCGTTGCGTTTCTGTACATCCTGCGAGTTGAGCTCTTCAAAGCGTTGCATACGCGCCTTGCTCTTGGCATGCCGGCCTTTCGGGTTGCTGCGCACCCACTCCAGTTCTGACTTGATGCTGCGTTGCCGCGCATCTTCCTGTTTCTGCTCAATTTCGAGGCGCTTCTCTTTCGCGGCCAGCCACTGCGAATAATTGCCTTCAAAGGGAATGCCGTGGCCGCGGTCGAGTTCCAGAATCCAGCCGGCGACGTTGTCGAGGAAGTAGCGATCGTGCGTGATGGCCACGACCGTGCCGGGATAGTCGTGCAGGAAGCGCTCCAGCCAGGCCACGCTCTCGGCGTCCAGATGGTTGGTCGGTTCGTCGAGCAACAACATGTCGGGCTTGGAGAGTAGCAGTTTACACAGCGCGACACGGCGCTTTTCACCACCGCTGAGGTGCTTGACCTGGGCATCCCAGGGTGGCAGACGCAGCGCGTCGGCGGCGACGTCGAGCGTACGTTCGAGGTTGTGACCGTCGCTGGCCGCGATAATGCCTTCCAGCTTGGCTTGTTCTGCGGCCAGCGCATCAAAGTCGGCATCGGGCTCGGCATAAGCCGCATACACTGCGTCGAGGCGTGTCAGCGCGTCTTTGACTTCAGCCAGCGCACCTTCGACGTTCTCGCGTACGTTCTTGTCTTCTTCCAGCTGCGGTTCTTGCGGCAGATAGCCGATTTTGATGCCGGGTTGCGGCCGCGCCTCACCAATAAAATCCTGGTCGACGCCCGCCATAATGCGCAGCAGTGTCGATTTACCGGCCCCGTTTAGACCGAGTACGCCGATCTTGGCGCCGGGAAAGAACGAGAGGGAGATATCTTTGAGAATTTCACGCTTCGGTGGGACGACCTTGCCCAGGCGATGCATGGTAAAAACATATTGCGCCATGGTGGAACCTTGAACTGTGATTTGTCGCGCAAGGTATCTAAAATCACACTCCTTGGCAATGTCCAAGCGGGATCTTGCGCTTATCTAGAGGGCATCGAAGGCGTAAAAGATCCTGCTTTTAACAGATGATGTTGCGCGGGAATTCGTATAAAATGGCGCGCTTTTTGAACAGGTTCGCAGCCAAGCTTGAATTGATGAGGTAATGCATGTTTACGCGTGATATGACAATCGCCGGTTTTGATGAGGATTTGGCACAGGCGATTGCAGCCGAGGCCAAACGGCAGGAAGAGCATATTGAGCTGATCGCTTCAGAAAATTACACCAGCCCTCGGGTCATGGAAGCGCAGGGTTCGGTGCTCACCAACAAATACGCTGAAGGTTACCCCGGCAAGCGTTATTACGGCGGCTGCGAGCATGTCGACGTGGTGGAGCAACTGGCCATCGATCGCGCCAAAGCGCTATTCGGTGCCGATTACGCCAACGTGCAGCCGCATTCCGGCTCGCAAGCGAATGCCGCTGTTTTTATGGCCTTGTGTCAACCGGGCGATACGATTTTGGGCATGAGTCTGGCCCACGGTGGTCACCTGACGCACGGCGCTGCCGTGAGCTTCTCGGGTCGAATTTACAAAGCGGTGCAATACGGTCTCAATGAGCAGACGGGCGAGATCGACTACGAGCAAGTTGAAAAACTGGCGCGTGAGCACAAGCCGAGAATGATTATTGCGGGCTTCTCTGCCTACAGTCGAGTCGTCGATTGGCAGCGCTTCCGAGACATTGCCGATGCAGTCGGTGCGTATCTGTTCGTTGATATGGCGCACGTGGCGGGTCTGGTTGCTGCAGGCGTTTACCCCAGTCCGGTTAAAATCGCCGATGTCACCACCACCACCACGCACAAAACCCTGGGCGGCCCACGTGGCGGTCTGATTCTGGCCAAAGCCAATGAAGAGCTGGAAAAGAAACTGAACTTCGCGGTCTTCCCCGAAAGCCAGGGCGGCCCCTTGATGCACGTGATTGCCGCCAAGGCCGTGTGCTTCAAAGAAGCCATGAGTGATGAGTTCAAGGCATATCAGAAGCAAGTCGTAGTGAACGCACAGGCCATGGTTAGTGTATTCCAGGAGCGTGGTTACAAGGTCGTGTCCAATGGCACCGACGATCATCTGTTCCTGATTGATCTGATCGACAAAAACATCACCGGTAAAGATGCCGATGCGGCCTTGGGTCGTGCCAACATTACCGTTAACAAGAATGCGGTACCGAATGATCCACGCTCACCCTTCGTGACCAGTGGTCTGCGCGTCGGTACGCCGGCGGTGACGCGTCGTGGCTTCAAGACCGAGCAGTGTCAGGAATTAGCCGGCTGGATGTGTGACGTGCTGGATGCACTGGTCAAAGACCCGAGTGACGACAGCGTAATTAACGCCGTCTGTGACAAGGTCAAAGCCGTGTGCAAGACCTTCCCGGTCTACGCCTGAGCTTAACCCAGAGGTTCATTCACGATGCATTGCCCCTTCTGCAAGGCCAGCGATACCAAAGTGATCGACTCGCGCCTGGTCGCCAATGGCGACCAGGTGCGGCGGCGCCGTGAGTGTCTGTCTTGCAAGGAGCGCTTTACCACCTTCGAAGGCGCCGAGTTGGTGATGCCGCGGGTGGTCAAGCAGGATGGCACGCGCCAGCCTTTCGATGAAGAAAAGCTGGTGCGAGGTATCACCAAAGCCTTGGAAAAGCGCCCGGTGAGCATCGATGAAATTGAAACCGCGATCGAAAACATCAAGCATCGCTTGCGCGCTACCGGTGAACGTGAGCTGACCTCGCTGGAAATCGGTGAAGAAGTGATGCGCGAGCTGCGCCGGATCGATCAGGTGGCCTATGTGCGCTTTGCCTCGGTCTATCGCAGCTTTCAGGACGTCAACGAGTTCAAGGAAGAAGTTGATCGCCTGTCACGTAGCCAGGCAGAAGAGCAACAATCTGCCCAGCAACAGCAATAAGACCCGCCACGCCCGATGATTGAGGATGCCTGGAGCCTTGCCGACCGTCAGTTTATGGCGCAGGCGCTGCAATTAGCCGCTTTGGGTCTTTACAGCACCGATCCCAATCCGCGTGTGGGCTGTGTCTTGGCACATGAGCAGCGCGTGGTCGGTACCGGTTGGCATCGGCAGGCGGGCAGTCCGCATGCAGAAGTCCATGCCTTGCGCGAAGCGGCAGAGCGGGCGCGCGGTGCGACCGCTTATGTCACGCTGGAACCCTGCAGCCACACCGGGCGCACTCCGCCCTGTGCGGATGCGCTGATTGCGGCGGGCGTGACGCGGGTCGTGGTCGCCATGCAAGACCCGAATCCGCTGGTGGCGGGGCAGGGTTTGGCGCGCCTGCGTGCAGCGGGAATCGACGTCAGTTGTGGCCTGTTGCAGGATGAAGCGGCTGCGCTGAACCCCGGTTTTATCAAGCGCATGACCGTGCAGCGTCCGCTGGTGCGAATCAAATTGGCGATGAGTCTGGATGGACGCACCGCGATGGCCTCGGGTGAGAGTCAATGGATTACCGGGCCGCAGGCGCGCGACGATGTGCAGCGTTTGCGCGCGCGCAGTTCGGCCATCGTGACCGGTATCGGAACGGTGCTGGCAGATGATCCCCAGCTGAGTGTGCGTAACCCCGGGCTGGCGCCCGCAGGCTTAGCGGTACGCCAGCCGCTGCGGGTGGTGCTGGATCGTGCCGGGCGTCTGCCAGGTCAATGTGCCTTGCTCAAGGTCGAGGGGCCCTTGTGGTGGGTGGTCGATCAGCAGACTGATCTTCAGGATCGACTCATACCCGCGCAGGTCAAACTGCACCGCATGGACGCTTACAGTGATACGTTTTTACCTCAGTTATTGGCGGATCTGGCGGCAGCGGGCTGTAACGAGCTCTTGGTTGAAGCCGGACCCGAACTGGCAGGTGCGTTTATTCGTGCCAGACTGTGTGATGAGCTGGTGGTCTATATGGCTCCCAAATTACTGGGAAGTCTGGCGCGTCCGTTGGCGCTGCTGGAGTTAGAGAGCATGGCGCAGGCCATTGAACTGGAGCTGAGCGAGTTACGCCAGCTTGGCAGCGATTTACGCTTGCGCTACCGTTTGCGCTGACATTCAGCGTTTTCTCAAGAATTTCTGTGAAGGGCCCTATGAAACTCAATAGCGTTGAAGAACTCGTAGCCGATATCCGTCAGGGCAAAATGGTGGTGCTGATGGATGACGAAGATCG
>JBFHRI010000165.1:0-6874 GCA_041591755.1 Oleiphilaceae bacterium | reverse complement strand
TTTTACTCTGACCCCAAACTCACCCATTAGCTCTTGGAGGGATGCGTCATCTTGGCGGGCTGGACCGCGGCTCGATAATCTTCCCGCGACATCAACTTCAAGGCCACCACAGCATCTTCCAGGCTGCACTCGTGCTGCCAGGCATATTTGGCGGCCTGAGCCGCCGCGTCGTAACCAATGACGGGGTTCAGGGCGGTTACCAACATCAAAGACTGACTGAGGTAATAACTCATTCTTTGCGCATTGACCTGCATATCCTGAATGCAATAACGGGTGAAACTCTGCATACCGTCAGCCAAAAGAGTAATCGACTCGAGCACGCAATATATCAGCAGCGGGTTGTAGACATTTAGCTGGAACTGCCCCTGACTATTCGCAATCCCGACGCTCGTATCGTTGCCCATCACGCGCAAACAAATCTGCGTCAAGGCTTCAACCTGTGTCGGATTGACCTTGCCTGGCATAATAGAGCTGCCGGGTTCATTATCGGGTAGATGCAGTTCAGCTAAGCCACAGCGCGGTCCGCTGGCCATCAGACGAATATCATTGGCAATTTTAAAAAGTGTGCTGGCCAGTGTTTTCAGTACGCCGTGGCAGGCGCACAAGGCTTCCCGCCCTGCCAGGGCCGCACAATGATTGCGACTGACTTGATACGGCCTTCCGCTCAGCTGCACCAAGCACTCGATGACTGTTGGCGCCCAGCGTTCAGAGGTATTTAGCCCGGTGCCCACAGCGGTGCCGCCTATCGCTAATTCCATAAGCTGGGGACTCACGGCGGCCAATTGTTCCTGAACGCATTCAAGTTGCGAGACATAGGCGCCAAATTCCTGCGCCACGGTCAGGGGCGTCGCGTCCATCATGTGCGTACGCCCGACCTTGATCTGAGCCTGATGCGCCTCGGCAAACTTTTGCAGACTCTCCCTTAAACCCTGTAAGGCCGGTTTCAAAGAGCGTTCGAGCGCTTCAACCGTACTCATGTGCATGGCACTGGGAAAGGTATCATTGGTTGACTGCGAGCGATTAACGTGATCGTTTGGATGCAGCGGCTCCTTGCTGCCACGCGGCGCACCCAGCGCCTCATTTGCCAGATTAGCGATCACTTCGTTGATGTTCATATTGAACTGGGTACCGCTGCCACTGTGCCATAGCGACATGACAAACTCTTCCTGATAGCGCCCCGCCAACACGGCATCACAGGCTTGTGCGATCGCATCAACGCGCTCCTGGCTTAACTTTCCAAGCCGACCGTTTGCCAGGGCACAGGCTTTTTTAAGCACAACATATTGTTCCACAAACAGCCAGGGTAAGCGCTGCCAACCAATATTGAAGTGCTGTAGCGCACGTTGTGTTTGTGCGCCCCAGAGACGCTCCTCGGGAACCTCGATTGATCCCATCGAGTCGGTTTCGATGCGTGTGCTCATGTTCATACTCCCCTACGTGCGTTGAATATTGAACGTGGCAGGCTAAAGATACAGACAGGCCTTGCGCCAACAAGTTCGTCGCGTCGTATCCATTACTCAGTCTGTTTGAACTGCTGCATCATCTCCTGCATGCCCTTCATCATATTGCCCATCATACGCTTTTGCGCTTCCATTGCATTTTTGCAAACCTCACCTTGAGCTTCCTGCCCTTGCATCATCTTCGACATACACTCTTGCGTGACTTCAGCGAGTTTATCGGGATCTTCCATTAAATCCTCGACGCTGGGTTCGCCACAGGCGGCTAACCCTAAACACAAGATCAGCACAGATATAAGATTTACGCGTTGCGGGTTCACTGCTTTCATATCAAGCTGACTCCTTCAGACCAAAGACATCCCGCAAATACGGGTTTAAAAACACGCCCTCCGGATCCAGTTCGGCACGCATGGCAAGAAAATCCTGCCAACGCGGATAACGCTTGGCCAACTCGTCGGCGCGCAGACTATGCCATTTGCCCCAATGGGGCCGCCCGTCGTAGCGCAGGAAGATGTCCTGAATCTCACTGAAATACTGCTGCCACGGCATGCCTTTGAACATATGCACCGCGATATAGGCCGAAGCACGCTGATAGGCCGGCGACAGCCAAATATCGTCTGCTGCGGCCGTGCGGCATTCGATCGGAAAATGTACCGCATAGTTTTGCTTAGCGGTCAGCGCTCGAATCTCTTCGATCACTGTCTGAAAGTGTTCTCGCGGCAGGTTGTATTCCATTTCTTGGAAGCGCACCAGACGTTGCGTCGCAAACAGGCGATGGCTGTAATCCACGCGTTGGCTTTCGCCAATTAATGCGGCCGACAAACGACTCACCGAAGGACACAGGGACGGCATGAGTCGACAAGCATGACTCGCCACCCAGTACAAACCATTTTCCAACACCACATCATTTGCTTGTTTGAGCCAGCCACCACCCGAGCTGGGTTCGTCGCTTTGGTTCATAAACTTCATCTGGACTTTGTCGGAATGCGGAAACCAATAGAACTCGAAATTACGGGTTTCGGCATTGTGACGGTCCCAGTCATGCAGGCACGTCTGCAGGCTGCTGCGACGCGACTCGTATTTGAGCTTATAGCTCGGCGCCAGCTTGAGTTTGACCTGAGTGATCACACCCAAGGCGCCCAGTGAAATCTGCGCTGCTTTAAACAATTCGGTGTTCTGCTGGGCCGAACATACCAGTCGCTCACCGCGCCCGGTAATCAGTGTGAGTTCCTCCACCTGGGCGGCAATCCCAGTCAATTTTTCGCCGGTACCATGAGTCCCCGTAGAAATCGCGCCGGCAACACTCTGCAGGTTAATATCCCCCATATTGACTTGTGCCATGCCCTGCTCAAACAGCAGCTCACCCAGTTGATGCAACTTGGTTCCCGCCTTGACCACCGCCGTCAATTGGGCACGATCGGCAGCGAGCAAGCCCTGCCAATGATCCAAATTGACCAGAACATCCTGGGTTTCGACCAAGGGTGTAAAAGAATGTCCCGAACCGACAACGCGCAGACTGCGACGCTCTTGGCGACACTGTTTAACCAAGGCGACCATCTCATCTTCACTTTGCGGCTGACAAAATTGCTGTGGCTGGCATTGCACCGTACCGGCCCAGTTGGACCAGTCAACTTGCCTCGCAGCCTCAGGGCTGATTGACACACTCATACCTAAGCTCCTGAAACGATCTACATTAAAAGAAACACCAGCCCATCCCACGGTAGGTCGGCTCGCGCCCCACTACCCGACCCGACTGCACTAACACTAATTCGTTAAAACGCTCACACAGCTCACCCGCCTTGGCGTGGCGAAACAGGATGGGGTCGCCCAATTCGACGCAATCTAAGCCCTGATACAGCAGCGGCGTTTGCACTTCTCCGGCCATCTCGTGAGGATAATAATGTAACCCGCGTGGTAGATAAGGTAAGGGCAGCTTCTCAACCCCCGGGGTGCCTGAAGCAACATAGCCCCCGCCCGCGCACGTTAGAGTTTGTGCATCGGGCCGTCTGACGACCTCCAGCGCAAAACCGGCCGCAGGTAGATGGCTAAAACTTCGATAGTAATCAAATAGATGGGAATTAAAGAAACCCGACCCCACCGTCAGCTCAGTGACGCTTGGGTCGTCAAGGGTTTGCTCCAGGCTACCCGTCCCGCCGCCATTGACCAGGCTCAGCACCGCACCAGCTTCACGCAGCGCTTGTACGGTGTGCTCACGGCGTTGCAAAATTGCGGGCCCCATGAGCCATTTGAGACTACTGACCGCTAGGTTTTGCAAACGCTGACCGGGCAGCTGGTCGGGCACCCCGGCGAGTTGCGCTTCGTAACCCATCAAGCCGCAGAGTTCGAGTTGGGGATAGCGAAGAATATGCTGATACAGTGCCAGAGCCTGCTCCGGACTCTGCACGCTGGAGCGATGCACGCCGAAATGTAAGCCCGGCAAACGATTGGATAGATCCAGATCGATGCACAAGGGCACCGTGGTCGCGGCGCCACGCGCAACGCGCGCCAGCACATCCACATGCTCTGCGCTATCGACCATGGCGATCAGTCGCTTACCCTTGGCAACTTCCTTGCACATGGCTTGCAGGATCGACGGTTGCAGCACCGGGTAAGCCACCAGCAAATCATCAAAACCGGCCTGACTCAGCGCGACCGCCTCCTCACCACTAAAACACATCAAGCCCTGAAAGCGGGGTGACGCATTCAATAGGCGACGAAGCAGACCGATACAACGTACGGATTTTGACGCAATGCGAATCGGCATATCGCCGGCCCGCATCAAGATTTGCGCGATATTTTCCTGCAGCAAATCGAGATCGACAAAGGCCAGCGGCAAACGCTGACCCTTTAGGCATTGGCGATAATAGTCATAATCGGGTTGGCTCATGCTTTTATTCTCGTTTTTGAGCGCTGGGCTTATTTAGAGTTGATCATGCTCGACGACAATCAACTGGTCCACCGCAAAGCCCAAGGCGCCGGCTTTTTCTTTGAAGCGTTGCAACACCTCGGGATCGGGATGGGGAGCGCGCGCCAAGAGCCAAAGATACTTAAAATCGGGCCCAGAGACATAGGCGTAGTCATAATTTTCATGATCCAATTCAAACACCACATAGGAACCATAAAATGGACCAAAGAAAGAAACTTTCAGATAACCTAATTTGTCGCTCTCTACAAAATAGGCCTTGCCTTCGGCCTCTTCCCACGCCCCCTCTTGAGGTGAATAACCGCGATTCAAAACCTTGATGCCGCCATCTTCTCGCAGAGAATATTCCGCATAAATATTGGTCAAACCTCGTTCGAAAGGATGGTCAAGCCGTGCTATTTCGTACCAAGTACCCAAGTACCGGGTCTTATCGAAATCACTCACCGGCGACACGCCTTCCGGCAGCCCGAGGCAGCCGTACAGGGCAATACACAACAAAACCACCATGAAATGTTTCATTTACGCATTTCTCCAGTTCATGCGGGTCACTATTCAGCGCCGCTGCAACCACTCCAGTTCGCGCCGCGGTGACAGATAACGCAGGCCCTTCAAGATGCGCAGCAGCATCGCGCCAAAGGTCCGCGGTAATGAGAGTTTCGGCGCGGGTCCGAAATCCATATCTTGCAGGAGTTCCTGAGGCAGTGGCGAAACCTGCTCGCCTGCGAGACAGGCCGCATGGGCCCCATAACTCTGTAACAGTACAATCTGTACGCGCGCGTAATGGCGTTCTTCACTGCGCCTTAAGCGCTCGATCAGATACTCGAGAAATTGCCGGCCTCGTGCGATAAGTGCTTCGCTTTGTGCCGGGGCGTAGCGCGCAGCTTGGGCCAAAATCACTGCCTTACGAATTTCCTGCGCCACCCAGGTATCGTTGGGGAACTCGAGAATCTCCTCGCGCTCTCGATAGGGCCGCTCATGCTGCAACATCCACCCGGCATAGTGCACCAGGGTCTGCCGAGCATAATGCCAGGCTTGATCAAATTGGCCGGCGCTCTCTTTGACCGCAAGGTACTTCAGCAGTGATTGCAAAAACACCACATATGACCAGGTGTTTTCAATATCCTCCAAGCATCGCCGCGCGATATCGTCGTTAGGATGTGCCGTTTGAGCAATCACCTGTTCGGCACGTTGCAGCCAGCGTACATCGTCACTCAACTCATACGCGTCCAGCAAGGTGACAATAAAATTACCCGTTCCGCGCGTGAACGGATAACGATATGGCAGCATGCCATGCCCTTTTAAGCGCGCCAGGATAAGCGTTAACTCAATTTTTTTTGCCGCCCAAAGTTGGGCCAAAAAGCTTTCGGCACCGTCATGCAGCACACACATCCACTGCGCTAATTGCAGAACGGCTTCACGCGAACGAGGATTGCCCGTCAGGTAAAAGTGCCACAGCAGACCCGAGGCATAGCAATGCTCGGTGCCCGGCCCTCCGCCCGTTTGCCCCGGCGTCGAGCTGGTTGTACTAAAGCGGGTAAACGTACGGTGCGTACAGGTATGCGCCGGCAGATAATGATCCGTATGCCAAAACAGGCCACCGTTGTACTCAACCTTGTCCTGCTGCGTATGATAGAGATCGATATCGCTGACGTGACGGGCCAATTCGTCCATCAAGCGATACCAGCGCGCATCACCCGTTTGTACGAATTGCCGCGCAAAACCCATGACCGCATCGTATTGATTGTTGTAATGAGACACCAGCGGCGCTTCACCGGCTTTCTGATAGTGCGTTTCGTGATCCGCGTAGACCTCGCCATAATGGCGCCAGCCGTACTCATCAATGCGCTCACGCTTGTTGAAAAAATTGTGGGGCCCGTCGAGGCTTTCTTTCAGAATCTCCCGCAGAGGGTCCGCCTCGGGATGCGCCAGTATAGGCCCCAGCGCCTCGCTTTGTTGGTACCAGTTCGGATCGATGCGCACAATCAAAGGCGCCTCAGCCCAGTCGAGATTGCCATCATCAGAAAAACTCAGCCAGAGCCGATGAGTTTTGCGTTCACCGGGTTGCAGTTCGTGTGGATCAGGGTATTGCTCAGGAAAAAAAGACAGCCTGAGCCCTTGTTGATCTGCCTGCATGGCCTTGGGAAAATTCTGCCAAAACTCACTGAGGTGGATTTGCAAGGTACCCTGCTCCGATCGCCATCTCATATGGGGCGCAGCGCGCAAACCCTCATTCTGCTGCTGCGGTGTTTTCAGGACGAAGCCACGACGTAGAGTGGGCACGCTATTCTGGTGATTCACATGCGTCCGACTTTGCCAGTTTTCGCCGCCACTCGACTCCTGGTAGATGGCGCATTCGGGATCTGTTTGCCATGACGCCTCGGCCGTCAGTTTCCACCCAACATCGCCGGAGGTGGCACTCGAAAAGCGCGTTTGCAAGCCTTTGAAACGCAGCGAATTGGCGTCACCCAAGTCCCAACATCCACCAGGATGCCTG
>JBFHRI010000164.1:0-6966 GCA_041591755.1 Oleiphilaceae bacterium | reverse complement strand
GCCCAAGGCGTCCAAGAGCTCTTCGGCCTCTTCGTAAGACATATACTTAGCCACGGCATAGGTTGAATTGGCTTCTTTAAAGGCCAGGCGAATGATCGAGCTGTAGTCGCTCTTCTTCAAACCTTCAACACAAGGGTCAATGCCCACGTCGCGGATCAGGTTGCGCACCGCTTCGATGAACTTGTCGGCCAGTGCTAATTCATCATCGCCCGCCTCGTCGACACCGATAATGCGCGCCAGTTCGGCCAGACGATCCATTGTGGCATAACGGTTATATTCCAGTACCAAAGGCAAAACCTTGGCGTTGGCGATCCCGTGCGGCAGCTTGTAGAGTCGACCCAGCTGATGCGCAAACGCGTGCACATACCCCAGGCCGGCAGAGTTCACCACCAGGCCGCCATAGTAAGAAGCCAGGCTCATATTTTCACGGGCCTTGACATCGGTTCCTTTCTTACAGGCTTTTGGCAAATTCTCAAACACCAGTTTAATACCGGAACGCGCATAAAAATCGGTCGCGTCATTGGCCATGCCGGAGACGAAGCCTTCCACCAGGTGTGTCAGTGCGTCAACGCCCGTCGCCGCGGTAATGGGCGCTGGAAGGCCGGTCATTAGAGCGGGATCAAGGGCACACATCAGTGGCACCATTTTGTGATCGATCACGAGCTCTTTATTATGCGTTTGGGTGTCTGAAATCACCGCACCAATGGTGGCTTCAGAGCCTGTGCCGGCCGTGGTGGGCACCACAAAGAACGGCGCGGAGGCTTTTTTACCTTTGATGATTCCCACCAAAGACTTGGGTTCAACTTCGTTGCTGGCCGCCAGTGCAATGACTTTCGCTGCATCGATGGAAGAGCCTCCACCCACCGCAATGACGCCACCACAGTTGTCTTGGCGATACAGTTTCAGGCCCTTTTCGACCACGGCAAACGTGGGATCGGGCTCAACATCGGAAAAGAGTGTGTAAGGAGTGCCCTGTGCTTCGAGGGTTTTCAACATTTCTTCCAGCAGGCCCATTTTGTAGAGCACGCTGTCGGTCACGATCAGCAAACGCCCCAGACCAAACTGGCCCACGGTTTCACACAAACGTATCGAAGAACCCTTACCGGTCATCACAGTCGGCTTCGGAATATTGATAATCAATGAAATCGCTTTCAGGCCAGCCACATAACCCTTGCCAACCAGCTTGTTCTTGAAGCGTGTCAATCGCAGGGTTTTCATCACTTGGGTTTCGAGTTCATCTACAAATTCTGGGACTTTCATCATTTCTGTCTGGCCTCATCAACTTCAGGCTCGGCGGGCTATTCAATCAGCCTTCGCCGAGTAATTCGCGCTCGATGCGCATTTTGTTTTTAGCTTAGCAGGCGGCTTAATTATTGCTTGCCAATCTCGCGTGCAATCAGCACCTCAACCGTTTGCGCCTGCCCCACTTTCACATTGGCGACTTCACCTTCCCAATCACCGGCTTGCGCCACCGGCTGACCGCTCAGAGACACGCGTGCCACGACATCGACCGCCTCAAACTGCGAGATTTTGGCCATCGGCCCCATCGCCGTCGCATCACTCAAGGTGATTTGCAAAGGCAACTCCGCAACCGTATGACGGCTGGCGGCGACCGGCATGGGTGGGCCGCTGACCGCCCGCGCAAAAATAAACACCGGGGTCTGGGGTGCCAAGCGTCCTTGCAACTCGGGCGCGAGTTTAACACTCACTCGAACCTCGGGACCGCTGACCGGCTCCGGCGCGACTTTCTCAGGCGCGGCACCTGCTACACCCAGTCGCTTTTGTGCTTCGGCAATACCCTGCTCGATATTGCCGCGCGATGGATGCTCCGGTACAACCTCTAGAATGCGCTGCCAGCGCGCAAGCGCCTGCGCATAATCCGCCTGCGAGAAGGCATGCATGGCCAAAAGCGCCAACACATTCACCTCATCCGGATTGTAGAGCAAGGCTTGATCAATCGCCTCCTGAACCCTGGCAAGGATTTTCTCACCAGCGGCATAATAGCGCGTTTGCGCCAGCAGTCCGTAGAAAGGTGCGGGGTTTTCATCTTCAGCTTGCGCCAGCTCTATCACCTTCAAGTAAGCCTCCTCGGCTAACTCGAAATTCCCGGTGGACATCGCGGATCGCCCCAACAACAGCCAACCCTCAATATTCTCCGGATTCGCCTGAAGCTTCTCGTATAGCTGCTTAACCAAGGTATCCATATCGCGATTGGCGACCGCCTGCTCCATGCGCTGGCGTTCACGATGTTGCGCGGCTAGCTCTTTGGGCGTTAAACCCTGCTCGACAAAGGCCTGCGCTTCAGAAAATGCGCCGACTTGATCATAAATCAAACCGGAGGCCAGCAAGAGAAAGAGCGAGAGCCCGAGCAACAGCGACTTGGGCAGCTTAGCGCCGCTGGCCACACTCGCATTGGCCTCAGACGCCCCCTCGCTCACGGCGAAAGCGTCCTCATACAAAGCCACTTCAGCTTCGCTTTTCAATCGTTCGAAGTCTTCGTTCGTTATACTGCCGCGCTGCAAATCTTGCTGCAGCTCGGCCAAACGTTCTTGATGTAACCGCACGTTTTCTTGCGCGCGTGCACGATTTTCCTCATCAAGTGCCGGCACTGCGGCGGCGCTGGAGGCTTTCTTTGTTTCACGGATAAAGGGTAAAAAAACTGAGAACAAGGCCAACGCAGTGAGTACCAATGCGCCCAATATAAAGAGCATCATGCGCCTTTCTCCTCCTTATGCGGGGCGTCTGATTTTTCGCCCTCCGCCTGCGTGCCGACCATTTGCGTAATATAGTTTTCCAGGGCCTTCTTTTGTTCGGCATTCAAAGCGCCGTCGGCGGCTTTCTTGGCATTGGTTGTGGCACGACGGCGCTTGGAGGCGATCAGCGCCACCACCACCAAACCCAGCACCAGTAGAATCCAAGGGCCATACCACAGCGCATAAGTCGCCGGACTGACTTTAGGTTTATAGGTGACAAACTCATCAAAACGCTCGACCATGAAATCAACGATTTCCTGTTCGCTGTGCCCGTCGAGAATCAGGCGATGCACCTCGCGCCGCATATCGGAAGCGATGGGCGCATTGGAGTCAGCGATGTCCTGGTTTTGGCACTTGGGGCAACGCAGTATTTTGGTCAACGATTGATACTGCGCGCGCTGTGCATCGGTTTCGAACTCATACACATCAATCACAGCGTTGGAAGGTGCGCTCAGCAGGAGCAAAAACAGAAGTGCTGACAAAGAGGTACCCAGTTTGAACTCGCTCACAGCGTCTTTGCTCCTTTGAGGGACTCATAGAGCGGGCCGAGCGACCCCTGCCAAACTCGCTCATTTAATTCACCGACATGGCGATGTCGCACCCGGCCCTGCGCATCCAGTAAATACGTTTCGGGCGCACCATAGACGCCCAGATCAAAGCCCAACTTGCCATGCGGATCGTAGAGATTAAAACGGTAGGGATCGCCTAGATCATTTAACCATTTAAGCGCTGCCGCACGCTCATCCTTATAGTTCAGTCCAATGATTGGGACACCGCGTTTAGCCAGTTCAATCAGATAGCCGTGTTCGGCGCGACAGGCCGGGCACCAGGTCGCCCAGACATTGACCAACATCACTTCGCCCTGCAATGACTGCTCGGTATGCAAACGCTCCCGATCCTGCAAATCTTGCAATGAAAACGCGGGCACGGGCTCATTCAAGCGCGCAGATTCCAAATGCGTCGGGTCCTTCCCGATGGCGGTGAACAACACCAGGCCTAGAGCAACCGCCAATAAAAGTGGCGTAAAAAGAAAAACTCGTCGATTCATGTTCAGTCAGCGTTCGCGGTAAGAGGATTAGCCTGGGGAGCACGTACGGTCTTGCGATAGCGGCGGTCAGCCACCGCCAGTGTGCCGCCCAAGGCCATCAAGATGGCGCCGAGCCAGATCCAGCGCACAAAACGTTTCACCTGCACCCGTACCGCCCAAGCCCCGTCACCCAAAGGCTCACCTAAGGCAATGTAAAGGTCGCGGAAAAGCCCAGGATCAATCGCGGCCTCGGTCATCGGATTCGCTTGTGAGAAATAGACACGCTTTTCTGGGTGCATGGTTGCGACCTGACGTCCGTCCTCATAAACCTTGAACTCGGCGCGTTCAGAGCGATAGTTAGGCCCTTGCACCGCCTTGAGTTCGACAAACTCGAAGCGATACGGTGCGACCTCGATGCTATCGCCCGCCTGCATTCTGAAATCTCGCTCGATACTGTCGAGTGAAACCATGGTCACGCCCATAATACAAACAGCGAACCCCAGGTGCCCCAAGACCATCCCCCAGTAGGCGCGGCGCATCTTGCGCAAACCGACCCAGCGTCCCTGGGAGTTGGCACTCTTGCGCCAAATGTCGGTGACGGTGATGATGAGTACCCAGAAAAAGGCCAGCACGCCCGCTACACCCCACGCACCATGCAGATCTTGCTGCGAGGCATAGGCCAAGGTCAGCAGAATGCTGAGCGTCGCGACACTCAACACTGAACTGACGAAACGGCTCACTGGCACCGACTTCCACTGCGCACTCAACCCCAGCCCGAGCGTTAATGCCAGTAAACAGGTCAGCGGCACGAACAAGGCATTGAAATACGGCGGACCGATCGACAGTTTGCCTTGATTCAGGAAATCCAGTACCAACGGATACAAGGTGCCGATCATCACCATCAGCCACATGACGATCAATAGAATATTATTGAGCAGCAGGAAACTTTCGCGCGAAAGTAGCTCGTGCTTGATTTTGCTGCCCACTGCGGGCACCCGCAATGCATAAAGGGTGAGCGACGCGACCAAGGTGATCCCCAGCAACGCCAATACGAACATGCCGCGCGAGGGATCCGAGGCAAAGGCATGCACCGAGGTCAACACGCCGGAACGGACCAGGAAGGTGCCCAACAAGCTTAGACTGAACGCGATGATGGCGAGCAATACGGTCCAACTCTTGAACACCCCGCGCTTTTCCGTCACCGCCAGCGAATGAATCAGCGCGGTACCGACCAACCAGGGCATAAACGAGGCGTTTTCAACCGGGTCCCAGAACCACCAGCCCCCCCAGCCCAGCTCGTAATACGCCCACCAGCTGCCCAGCGCGATACCCAGTGTGAGAAAGGCCCAGGCAATTGTAGTCCAGGGGCGCGACCAACGCGCCCAAGCGGTATCCAAACGGCCGCTCAGCAAGGCCGCTATGGCAAAAGCAAAGGCCACCGAAAAACCGACGTACCCCATATACAGCATCGGGGGATGGACGATTAAGCCAAAGTCCTGCAACAAGGGATTGAGATCTGCCCCCTCAAACGGAAATTCCGGCAACAAACGCTCGAAAGGGTTGGATGTAAACAGGATGAAGGACATGAAGCCAATCGCAATCATCCCCATCACCGCCAACACCCGCGCCACAATCGCTAGCGGTAAGCTACGGCTAAACAAGGCCACGGCAGCGGTCCAAGCAACCAGAATCAGCGCCCAAAGTAGCAGTGAACCCTCATGGCCTCCCCACACAGCACTGATCTTATACTGCAAAGGCAAGAGCGAATTGGAGTGATTGGCGACGTATTTGACACTGAAGTCGTCCGCCAAAAACGCCAGCGTCAGACAGACAAAGCTGAACAAGGTCAGCGCAAAAGCCCCCAAGGCGATGCTGCGACCGGATCGCATCAACGGTTCATGCGCCAGCGCTACACCGGCCAATGGCAAGATCGCCAATAATATCGAGAGAACACCCGCCAGGATCAGTGCAAATAGACCTAACTCTGGAATCATGGCTGCACGCTCTCAGTCTGCTCTAATATCTCGGGCTGGGCCTCCGAAGCTTCGGGGGAATCGTCTTTAACGATAGCGTTCACATAAGCGGCCTTCGCCTCAAGTGCCTTAGCATGACTCTGTTGCAACGCTTCGGCGACTTCTGGAGGCATATAGTTTTCATCGTGCTTCGCCAGAACTTCCTCTGCCATCAATACGCGTTCTTCATTGAGACGACCGATTGCCACAATGCCCTGCCCCTCTCGGAACAGATCGGGCAAGATGCCGGTGTACTGCACATTTAGATTGGCCTCATAGTCGGTCAGCGTAAAGGATACGGCGAGGCTCTGGGGATCGCGCCTCACGCTGCCATCCACCACCATGCCTCCAGCACGAATACGCGCACCTTGTGGCGCCTCACCCGCAGCGATTTTGCTGGGGCTAAAAAAGAAGTTCATATTCTCGCTAAGCACGAACAGCGACAACGTGACTGCGGTGGCTACACCCACCAAGAGAAAAATGATCAGAATCAAGCGCTGTTTGCGCTTCGGGTGCATTGCCACTTAGGATTCCTCGACAGGTTCTTGCGTTGCTTGTTGCCGTCGCTGCCGTTGCCACAGCTCGCGCAGCAAGGCCTGGCGTGCACGCAAGGGGGCCAGCAGGTTAACGACCAAAAAAAATAGCCCGACCGCATAGCTCAGCCAGACATAGAGCGCGTGTCCGCCCATGTGCAAAAAGTCACTAAAGCTTTCAAAACTCATAGTTTGACCTCTGTCTCCACGATTTGTTGCACCCACTTCGTTTTGCGTTCGCGCAACAGGATCTCATTATTCATGCGACAGACCACGACATAAGCAAAATACAGATAAATTCCCAAAACCATCAACAACAAAGGCAACCACATTTCGGGCGGCATGGCGGGCTTTTCGGTCAACTTGAAAGTGGCCGGTTGATGCAGCGTTTCCCATATTTCAACCGAATACTTGATGATTGGAATGTTGACGACGCCGACTAAAACCAGAATCGCGCTGGCCCGAGCGGTTTGGTCCGGATCTTCCACGGCCGCACGCAGCGCCATGACGCCAAAATACAACAGCAATAACACCAACATGGCGGTCAAGCGTGCATCCCAGACCCACCAAGCCCCCCAGGTCGCCTTGCCCCACACCGCACCAGTAAAGAGCGCGAGGAACGTAAAGGTTGCACCAATTGG
>JBFHRI010000163.1:0-7064 GCA_041591755.1 Oleiphilaceae bacterium | reverse complement strand
TCCGCTGCGCACCAGACGAATACGGGCCCCTGCCCCCACGCCCAAGGCTTTGACCATGCCATAGTGATGGACTGTGGCACGACTGATCGTCGCCCCACTGAGCCGCGTCGGCACCAACTCAGCAACAGGCGAAATTCGCCCTGTGCGAGAGGTTTGCGGCGTAACACTGAGCACCTCGACCACTGCAGATTCGGTATTGGTTTTGTAGGCAATCTGCCACCGATGAAACTTTCTAGTCGCACCGAGATGCGATTTCAAAGATGGCGACTTGGCTTCAAAAATAATGCCGTCAATATCATAATCCTCGGCCTGCCATAATCGAGTGCAGATTGCATCAAACTGCGGCAACAATTCCACAGCGGCCCCGACCCACTCAGGCAAGATTGCAAAGGGATAGAATACACAGGCCCCCGCTTCAATGGCTTTTAGCACGGATGGCTCGACATTTTTCTCCGCGATGATGGCGGCTTGTATATTGCGAGAATTCTCAAACTCGCGACTCAAGAACTGCTCGAAGTAGCTTCTGGAGATCACGATCTCGCCCGGACCCAGGCCGCGTGTTCCGCCTTTGGCGACCTGCAGTCCGCGCTCAAATGCACGTGTGATATCCTGCCCACGTACCCCATCGCCACGTGTGTAGAGTCGTTCGCCGTCATCATAGGCGGCATAGCCATCTAATTTTGGGGTAGCTCGAACTAGCAAGGTGTCTGGATCTTCGCCTAGCTCTTCAGCGGCCTTGTACAAACGCTCAAGCCAGCGCGCAAGCTCGTCTTTGGAATAGGCCTTATCTGTGGACAGCATCCGTTGAGGAAGCGCTACCGTCTTGCCTTCCAGAGCCGGCTCAGGTTCAACTTCATGCAGGAAAGGGTTATCTGGATCGCGTCGCTGCAGTGCCGCGACAAACACCTCGTCGTACAAGGCATCAGAAATTAATGGGTGACCGGCACGGTATAGGGCGTTACAAGCCTCTAACAAGTTGAGCAGCGAAGGTAAATCCAATGACTCTGCCGAACGCAGGCGGATCGCCTCAATCATCGTACTTTCAAGCGGGGGCAACCCGACTTCTTTCAGGACCTGTTCCTGAACGGGAGACAAATCACTCGCAGCCACAACAGCACCTAGGAGAGGATAGTGAGAAAGAGTAGTTAAACCGTGCGGGTACGCGACAGCTGCTTCCGCTCGAACTCCTTTACGCGCTGACGACAATGCTCAATGGTTTGCGCCGTCATCACGCTGCGATTTTCGTCACGCAACTCACCTCCCAAATTGCGGGCAAAGCACTGCGCTGTCTCCAGCATGTACTCGAAGGCTCTGAGCGAATCTCGAGGGCCGGGCAAACTCATAAAGAACGAAACGCTAGGTGTTTCCAGCTCTTCGATCTGTGCCGGATCGAAGTATCCGGGCTCAACCCCGTTAGCCACACTAAACTGCAACGGACTGAGCAGATCATCTTCTTCGTGGCGATGAAAAATAGACATTTCGCCATGCACTAGACCGCAGGCCTCCAGCAAATGCTTGAGGTCGACCCCCTGAAAACTTTGCTCAGGGTCGCGGCTATCCACATTGATCACAATCACCTCAAGTGGCCCTTGAGGTGCTTTGGGTTCTTCAACCGCCGTGGAGCGTAACTTGCCGCCGGCCAGCTTGGACGCCTTGGCGGCTACCCCTCCCATAAACCCTTTTCTCATGGATTCCATGGCCGAGGCCGCGAATGACGCAGTTTCAGGCTCGATGCTGATTTTCGGAGCAGTTTTGTGCTCTGAGACTTGTGCCGGTTCTGCCGCCTCGCGAACCGGCGCGGCAGGACTGCTTTTAACGGGACGCGGCGCAGGCTCTTGCCGTAACGGCTTGGCCATTTTGATGGGCTTATGGTCCGCAGACGCGTCGTCACCCGAGCGCTCAACGATGCGTGCGCCGCCGGAAGGCAGTTCTGGGTTGAAGTCGTCCAGTGGGCTTTCTTCGATTGTGCCCCCCATATCGCGAGACATTTGCAGCGAGTCACGTTTCGCCTGACGCATGCGCCGCACACCATCGAGGACGATGACGATCAAAATGACCGCACCGATCAGGAAGAGCCAATCTCGTAGATTCATGTTCTATCTTTCAGTGTTGTATGTTTTTTCGACTGTGGATTTGCGTGTCTTGGCCAAGAGGTATCTTAGCCGACACAGGCTTACCAGACCAATACGTAAATGTAATGAACGGCAAGATTATGCTCAGACCTCAACCAAAGCCGTCGCTTCCTCGACATTGACAGACACGAGTCTTGACACGCCCGGCTCGTGCATGGTCACGCCCATTAATTGATCCGCTTTCTCCATCGATACCTTATTATGCGAAATATAGATGAACTGAACCGTCTTGGACATGTCCTTCACAAGATTAGCAAAGCGCCCGACATTCGCATCATCCAATGGCGCATCAACTTCATCTAACATACAAAATGGCGCTGGATTAAGTTCGAATATCGCAAAGATCAGCGCCAGTGCGGTCAATGCCTTTTCGCCACCTGAAAGCAGATGAATCGTGGCATTTTTTTTACCCGGCGGGCGCGCCAGAATTGATACCCCCGTTTCCAAAAGATCATCATCGGTCAGCGACAGACTGGCGTTACCCCCCCCAAAAATCTTCGGAAACAAACGTTGCAGACCATCGTTGACCTGATCAAAGGTCTCTTTGAATTTGGTTCGCGTCTCGCGATCGATCTTGCGTATCGCATTCTGCAAAGTTTCCAAAGCATCCATCAGATCGGCGTGCTGGCGATCAAGATAATCTTTACGCTCGCTCTGGGTTTGGTACTCATCGATTGCGGCAAGGTTTATCGGGCCCAGGCGCTGAACCTTATCTGCCAGCCCCGTCAATTGCTGCTGCAAGGCCTCAACATTGAGCGCCTCTGGCATTTCTGAGAGCAACTGCGTCAGGTCGAAATGATCTTGCTCGACAGCCCGCACCAGGTTTTCCATATTGATACGCAAAGCCTGCTGACTCATGCGCAAATTCTCGAGCGCCGCGCGTCGCTCCTGCAATCGCGCATCTAACTGATGGCGAGCCATTTCTTTTTGTCGAATAGCCTGCGCAACTTGATCCATTTCAGTTCGCGCCGCAGCGAGCTTTTCTTCATCCACCATTCGGGTTTCCAGCAAGCCCTCTAACTGCCCTTCAAGCTCCAGCAAAGCTGCCTCATCAACCCGATCACCCGATTCGAGCGTCGTTTGCCGACGCAGCAACTGATTGCGCGCTTGCTCAATGTTCGACAAGGACTGCTGCAACATCCGTTGTTCACCCAATTGCATTTGCTGACGCAAACGGCCTTGATGTGCCTGCTCCTGCAACACCCGTTGACGGCTGCGTAGTTGTTCAAGGTTTTGCTGAATGCGCTCCTTGCGCGCTAGCAAGGCCTCCTTCGACTCGACTTGAAGATTAAGCTCCGCCATAGCCGTCTCCCACTTGGCTCGGGCTATTTCCAACATCTCATGTTCTTGCTCTAGCTGTAGCTTAAGCTCCTGTGCATCTCGCGCAGTTCTCTCCATACGCAATCGAATCTGACTCTGCCGTGCCTGCTCTGCGCTGAGCTTGGAGGCTAACAGGTTCAATTCCTGATGCAGCTGCTTTTGCCGCGTCATCGCATACTGCAGCGCTTGTTCTTGCTCGCGTAACCCATCAGCATCCCGCACCAGCGCACATTCGAGTTCTGCCAAAGTTTCTTCAAAACCCGGGATCTGCATTTCCAGGCGGTGCATCTGCTCCTGCCGCAGCAACATGCTGTCGGACTGCTCTGCTTTCTGAGGTGCACGCAGCCACGAAGGGGTCAACCACAAACCACTGCGCGCGATGACACTTTGACCGGCCTGCAAACGATCACGCAACGCAAAAGCCTCCTCGTCTGCGTCGACGGCGAAAATTTGACTCAACCATGGCACCAGCGCATCAATACCACTGACCAATTGCGCCAGGCTTTGTTGCGGCCCGCCATCGACCACCAGGGATTGCTGACCGGAATCGCGCACCAGTTCAATTTTCTGCATGCTTTGCGCGGCGACCGATTCCCAGGCGAGTCGATCATCCTCAACCACTAAGCCGTGCAGCCAATCGCCTAATACGTGCTCCACTGCGGCTTCCCAACCCGCCGCAACCTGTGCTCGTTCGATCACACGCGAGGTGTGCACGCCCTGCGCCTGGAGCTCACGCTCCAGTTGCTCCAGACTCTGCCCCAGAGCCCCTTCCTGCAGCGTTCTTAGGGATGCCAACACAGCCTTGCGTTCGGATAGCTCGGCCACTGCCCTCGCGCGGCGCTGCTGAGTGCTTTCGAGTTCCGCTCGCAGGCGCTGAATCGCGTCGCGCCGAGTGTTGATATCAAGCTCAACTTCCTGCAGTTGCTCTTCCACTAGAATCTTCTGCTCGAGCGACTCGGTGTGTTCACTCCCCTCTACCTGCTCTGCCAGTTGTGCTTCTTCCTGCTCAATCGTTGCAGCTTTTGTCTGCAGCTGCTTAATGCGGGTTTCCGCTTGCTGGATCGCGCTCTGAGCCGACTCGGCGTTATGGCGTAGAGTTGCAGACTGCGCGTTGTAACGCTCCCACTCTTCCTGCCAGGCGCGCATCTCCTGTTCATACTGCTCGAGCGTATCGGCTTGCTGCGCTAACTGCTCCTCCAGTAACTCAATTTCCGGAGCCAGCGCTTCCAATACATCCTGTATCTGCGCCATTCGCTCACGATCATGCGCCTCTTTGGCCTTGAGTGCCGCAAACTCCTCATGCAACTGGGCCAGCTCAGTGCTTTGCTCACTCAGGCGTTGTTTTTGATAGCGTAAGTGCTGTTCGATTCGAGCCAGTTCGGCACCCGCCTCATAATAACGCGCTTGTTGCTTGTTGAACGCCGCCTGCTTTTCTTCCAGCTGCGTCCGCATTGACTCGTGCGCGGCCTCATTCGTCGCTTTATCAAACACCAGCGCTTCCACGCCTTGCTCATACTCCTCAATACTGCGCAGCTGTGTTTCAGACTTTTGGTTCAATGCCGACCACTGCAGGGCATACAGGCGCGCCTGCGTCAATCTCTCCTCCGCCTTGTACTCAGCATATTTTTCGGCAGCGCGGGCTTGTCGTTTCAAATGTTGTAGCTGTTTATCCAGCTCATCTCGGATGTCTGATAAGCGCTCAAGGTTCTCCTCGGTACGCTTCATGCGATTCTCGGTTTCCTTTCTACGCTCCTTGTACTTGGAGATACCCGCAGCTTCCTCGAGATACACACGCAACTCTTCCGGCTTGGACTCGATCAAGCGAGATATCATCCCTTGTTCGATGATTGCATAACTACGCGGCCCCATCCCGGTGCCGAGGAAGATGTCAGTGACGTCACGCCGCCGGCATTTGGCCCCATTGAGATAATATTGGGACAACCCGTCACGCGTGACCTTGCGCTTTATCGCAAGCTCGGCAAATTTTCCATGTTCGCCCCCCAGCTTGCCTTCACTGTTGTCGAAGAGCAGTTCGATTGAGGCCTGTCCAACAGGCTGCCGGCCCGTCGATCCGTTAAAGATCACATCTGTCATGGACTCGCCGCGCAGATAACGCGCGCTGCTTTCACCCATGACCCAGCGCACCGCATCGATGATATTGGATTTACCACAACCATTGGGACCAACAATGGCCGTCATATTGGTGGGAAACGGCACTGTTGTCGCATCCACGAACGATTTGAATCCGACCAGCTTGATTGATTTGAGACGCATGCCTGCCCCCGCCATAAATGAAGCGGCAATTTTTTGACATTCGCGCAGAAAAATAAAGCACTTTCAGCGGACAAATTATGCCCCTCTGGCGCCACTCATCTGCAGGTGACTGTATTAAATGAACAATTTATTTGTGGCACGACATTTGTTTAATTGCCGCTCAGTCACCTTTTTTTGGCTGGAGCGACTCATGGGCGGTAACGAAAAAGAAGTACAGACGATCGACTTCAACAAGGCGCGTTTGGTATCCACCTATAAAGACTTGAATCGCCTGATTCTGGATAACAATGACGTGATCTCCAGACTGACGCGACGCCTGCAAACATCGCTTGACCCCGCACGCGTAATCGCCTTGTTTACGGAGGAAGTCGAAACGCTGGTCAAATTCGATCAAGTCCGTTTTGAACATCCTGAGTGCCCCACGCTAAAAATCGGCGCACGTTCCGGTGCTCACAGCTGCCTCTACAACCTTGCACTCGGAGGCGAAAACCTGGGGTCGCTGCAGTTCTTTCGTCGTAGCCGATTCGCCGAGGAAGAATTAGCGATCATCGAGCGCTTGGCCAGTACGCTGGTGTTCCCGTTGCGCAATGCCCTGATGTACCAGCAGGCATTGCGCAGCGCGTTGCGCGATGAATTAACCGCTTTTGGTAATCGCCGTGCCCTCGACGCTGCGCTGCATCGTGAAGCTGAACTGGCCACACGTCACCAGCGCCCGCTGTCAATCGTGATGCTCGATATCGACCACTTCAAGCAAATCAATGACACTTGGGGCCATATTAATGGCGATCACGTGCTCAGAGAAGTCGCCGCGGCGATTCGTGACAGCGCCCGCCAAAGTGATTTGTGCTTTCGATACGGCGGCGAGGAATTTATGCTGATACTGCAGGACAGTCATCCGACCCAAGCTTATCGTGCCGCTGAGCGCATACGTCGCTGTGTAGCGGAGCGCCACATCGAGCTCAATGGTCATCCGGTGCGGGTGAGCGTGAGTCTGGGTACCGCAACCTTCCAACCCGGCGAAACCCTTCACACATTTAAAGATCGCGCAGATAGCGCGCTGTACCAAGCTAAGACTGGAGGACGCAACCAAACGGTCTGCGCCGAAAAGTCCAGCAGTGCTGCCGTAGCAGAATAAACCTCGGCCTCCACCGAATCGGTTTAAGATCGACGCGCGAGGTAGGAGCTCAACGTGAACGCGGCGTTCTGCCGCTTTTTCCGGAGTCGCTTTTGCTACTACGTTTACTGCGAGCCGGGTCCCAGGTCTTACGCTGCAGGCGCTGTTGATCCAGCATTTCCTGCAGCGTTTTCTTGGGTACACGCACCGGCGGCAAGCCCACC
>JBFHRI010000162.1:0-7119 GCA_041591755.1 Oleiphilaceae bacterium | reverse complement strand
TTGGTCGGTAATGATGGCTTCAACGCCGATTGAGAACTTGCCGGATTGCGTGTCTACCAGGCCGATGTAACCGCCCAGACCGAGTTCGAAGAAGGTGTCATCAATGCTTTTAGTTGTTCCAGAATTAGTTTTGAGTTTGCCGTCTGCGTAGACTAGCATTGGCTGAATGGTGAACACGCCCGCATCAGCTCGGATAGTAAGCGCCAGTCCGCCTTTCAGATTAGTTTGTTTGTACTTCGCATTTGGCTCGAAGAAAAAATCTGCTTCTGAGAGCTCGACATCCATATGTGAAACGCCGACTAGTGCTGCCCAATTGATTGATGAGTTGCTGCTTTGTGAAAGCGGCGGCAAGCCAAATTTCACAAGGGCCTCGTTTTGGTCGTAATCGTTGACGCCGCTATTCACCAGCAATTCGGCGCCTGCTAGCCCAAGGCGAATACCACCACCGAAGTCTTGATTGAATCCAGCGCTGCTATGCAACTCCACCGAAGCCTGTCCATTACGAGCCACTTCGCCGTGCTCCAGGAAAAAACCGCGTGTCGGTTCGTTATAGTTACGTGGATTGGCTTGAACGGCTGTAGCCGCCACAGTCAGGGCCAGCAAGCTGGTGCTCAGTGCGGTGCGATGCAAACGCATAGTGGTTCTCCTAGAAGCGATTAGGGATGTGTTTTTTAGTTTTGAGAATCGGAATTGACGAAACGCAGGCCCACCCCATGCGGGTCTTCGCGCACCACTTCCATTTGCAGGACGGGTGCGTCGGCGCCCATGCCTTGAACTTGTCCGGTGACGATGCTGCCGATAGGCGGTAAGCCCAGGGTCTGGCGCAAAATAAACACGCCGCCATCAGAAATATCACGTGTTTGTACCAGCAGCTCGCCCACACTCTCGTGCGTGAGCTTGATGGTGCATTTCATAGGCGTACGGGGGTGGATTCTGAGTTCTCGCATACGTTTCCGATCGTTAGCGCCTTCTATTATTCATATTATGACGGCAGTGTGGTTTAAGTTTTGGTAAGGGTACACAGAAGCTGATGGGCTGCAAAGCACTACCCACTCGGGCTGTACAAAATATCCTCCCGCGCCCGTATTTTTCGTCTTGCGGATACTCTACACTGCCTCGCGCCTGGGTCTGACCAATAGTTGAGGGGAGGGGTGAGGCATGACGGCAGTCTTGTTGTTTCTGGTAGCGCTGGGGTTTATTTCGATTATTGTCGAAGATCTGGTGCATATCGATAAGGCCAAAACCACGCTGTTTTTTGGTGCCCTGGTCTGGGTGTTGTATTTCATCACGGCGCCTTCCGGACAGTCACCCCAGCAAATCAATCACGCCCTCAGAGAAAACCTCTTGGATATCGCCACGCTGTGGCTATTTCTGGTCGCAGCGATGACCTTTGTGGTGTATCTCTCGAGCAAAGGTATTATCGACGGCATCGTCAATCGCTTTTTGCCGCAGCGTATCAGCGAGCGCAAGATGATGTTGTTGGTCGGACTGTTCGCCTTTTTCTTTTCCTCCATGGCCGACAACATCACCACCATGCTGGTGTGTATTTCGGTACTGATGACGCTGCAGCTGCCCTCTGAAAAGCTGCTGCGTTACGTTGTCTTGGTGGTGTTTGCGATCAACTCCGGGGGCGCGGCCCTGATCACCGGTGATGTCACGACCTTGATGATTTTCCTGGCCGGTAAGGTGTCCATTCCAAACCTGCTGCTGCTGAGCTTGCCGGCCTTTATCGCAGTGATTGCGCTGGCGTTGTTACTTTCCATTCCCTTGCGTGGCGAACTGCAGTTCGAAGCTAAACCGTTTGCGATCAAGCGTGGCGACTTGGTGATTGCGCTGCTGTTTTTTGGCACCATTGTCGGCACGATTATCGGTAATATCGCGTTTGGCGTGCCGCCGGTACTCACCTTCCTGTTTGGTCTGTCGCTGATGTTTATGGTGGTGCAGTTTATGAACCGCGATGAACCGACACTCGACTACGTGCGCCGCATTGAATTCGATACCTTGTTGTTTTTCCTTGGCGTGTTATTGCTGGTGGGGATGCTCAAGGAGCTCAAGGTGCTGCAGATCTTCCCGACCCTGTACGAAGTGTTACCGCCGGTCGCTGCGAATTTTCTGATTGGCATGAGTTCAGCATTGGTCGATAACGTGCCGCTGACGGCAGCCCTGTTGAAGTCCGGTATTGAGATGCCCCTAGCTGACTGGCTGACCCTGACCTATGCGGTCGGTGTGGGGGGCTCCCTGCTGGCGATCGGTTCAGCGGCGGGTGTGGTGGCGATGAGCAAGGTCAAAGCGCTGACCTTCTTCTCTTACCTGCGTTTCTTTCCTTATTTGTTCGCTGCGTTTTGCCTGGGCTTTGTCGGGGTGGTGGGGATCGCCGGGTTGGCGCTTACCTAAGTATCTGTCGACGGCCGCGTAGGCTGCTCACGTCGAATACGGGTTTTGCAGTGCAGTTCCGTTCAATACTTGGGCGAGACCTAGCCCACAAAATCGCGCGTTTACTCCATTTGCAGGGGGTGCTCCATAGCGCCCTGGCTTTACCATGCAAACTCTAGATCCCATCTGAATAAAGATAAAAGCGATGAATCCAGGGAGTTTGCTATGGAAAACAACAATCCAATCAAAGGGGCGGTACGCGCGCTGCTGCCCGCACTGACATTGACGGGCAGCCTGCTGTTGGTCGCCGGCACCGCTCAGGCGGCGCCAGTCAATGCCGCTGACATGAGCATCAATGGCGTCGCACTTTCAAAACTGCTCAATGGCAACGGACAGGTGCCCCTCTCTGCGGGTAAAAACAAGTTCCGCTATACCGGCTATGGTCAAACCTGCAGTAATGCTGAATGGTTTATCAAACTCGAGGGTGCTAGCGAGTGGCATAATTTTGATCACACCAAGTATGCCGAGAAGATGCTGCATCGTGCTGGAACGCATCAGTTGAAGCTGACGGTCAAAGGCTACAACAATTGGCTGACCCTGTGTTTTCACAAGGGCGAATATTCCGAAAAAGTGGTACAGCTGAAAATCGATACGCCCAGCTACACGCAAACCCGCTATCCGATCATGGTAGTGCCCGGCGTGCTGGCGTACGACAGTATCAATGCGATCATCGACCGCATCGACTACTTCTATGAATTCTCTGAAGTGATTGAAGCCGAATCCGATCAGAGGGTGCATACCTTCTCCCTCGATCCCTGGCAGGAAACCACAGAGCGGGGTAAAGATCTGGCGGCCAAGATTCTGCAACAGATCGCCTTGGCCAAAGCAGCCAAAACCGATGCGGAGCTGAAGCAGCGTCCGGTGCCCTTTACCAAAGTCAACCTGCTCGCACACAGTCATGGTGCGACCACCTCGCGTGTGGCAATTCGTGAATTGAAAGACCGGGGCTTTGACGCGGTGGCGTCACTCACCACTGTGGCGGGCCCGCATTTCGGTACGCCAACAGCCGACGGTGCCAAGCATGGTATCGATAATTGGCCGTTCTGGGGGCCCACCTTGCAGAATACGCTGATTCCGTTCTTCGAAGTGCTGGGCTGTACGCTGGCTGCACTCGCCGGCGATGCGCATTACTGTGACGACGGTATTCGGGCCACTGGTTTGATGGATGTGCTCAACGATTTCACTCAGCAGGGCATGTACACCTTCAATCAAAACTATCCGACCTATGGTGTGCCCACGGGCGGGAAGTACTTTTTGTCTAACATTCCGGCGGCTGAGCAGGTGGAGCACTTCTACGAAGGCTACGGTCGCGGCTTGTACGACGACTGGTATGCACAAACTAAAAAGCAATACTCCGTGGTGCAAGCGAATGGTGCCATCGAAACCATGGACATGATCATCGGCGATCCTTATGGCGAGGAAGCCGACATCAATGACCCGGATGCGATCCAGTTCTACTCGTTTACCGGCGATGCGCCTTCCAATTCCCTACCAAAACCGTTCCCGCTTGCGGATGGCACGGTACTGGATAGGGTGTTGTGTATGGGGGATCAAGTCTCGCTGGATGTATTGATGGACTCCGTGCTCTGCGTTTTCAATTCCTTCTACGGTGCGATGTACTGGAATCGCATGGATACCCCCTTAGAAAGCGATTTCCCGAGTGGTTCGCCTGAGTGGATTCCGCATGACGGATTCATTCCGGTCGACAGCGCCAAGTTCGGTGTTTATCTGGGCAAGCACTACTGGAACCATGTGGATGAGCAGAATCAGTTTGTCGGTCTGGTGCCCAGCGTCGACCCGAACAATGTTCCCGTGGCGCAGCCGAATACGGTGTACAAACTGCATGCCAACAGACTTCAGAGAGCGGGTCTGTAAGCTCTGCCCAACCCGCCGCCACGGCCAGACGGCCCGCTTACACGGGCCGCTCTGCCAGCGCGGTTGATTGGGCGCGGTCGGTTCAATCACAATCAATAACAGGACGCTTTCAGCATGAGTAAACACTACATCGGTGCTGGCTTGGCAGCAGGCCTGGTGCTCGCGCTACTGGCTGGCGCATTAATTTTTGCCGATCAACCCGTGCCGCAGGCGCCGGAGCAGGCGCTGAGCAAGATGGCGCCCGAGAACGATCCGGCCCCGGTGCACGCTTCAGAGGCTGGGGGCAACTCGAATAACGAACGAGACACGCGTTATCAAGGCCAGGAGGATCTGCAGCGGATACTGGCCGTGTCACTACCTGCCAGCGAATATCTGGCCAATTCCGCTTACGGGGATTTTCCCCTGACGCTCAAAGGCACCGCGATACCTCCCCTGTATCTCGACAGTGAGGGCAATCTGGTGCAGGACAAGAGCGCTAAAGACTTTATCGAATACTTCATCAGCGCCGCGCGCGAGGAGGGGACCCATACCTCGCTCGGCCGCATGGAGGAATACTTCGCCATGACGCTGCCCGAGCCGGCACAGAGCCAGGCGCGAGCGCTGCTCGACAACTACATGGTCTACCGCCAGCAACTGGATAGCGTGGTATCACGTCAGGATGTGATTCTTGCCGGTGACAAAAAAATGGCTGCCCTGCGCGAAGCGCTGGCACAGCGCCAGGCGCTGCGACGCGAAACGCTGGGCGAGGAGGTCGCACAGGCGATGTTTGGCGATAGCGAGAAGTACGAAACCTACGCCGTCAATATGTTGCAAACGGCGCAGGATGAGAGCCTGACGCAAGAGCAGAAGCTGGCGCAGATCGCACAACATGAGGCAAGTCTGCCGCCGCATATCCGCGAAAAAGTGCGCTACAAGCGTGAAGAGCAATTGCTGCAGGACAAGATCCGTCAATTGCAGCAGCAAGGCGGTCAGGAAGCGGAAATTTTTGCACTGCGCAAAGACTTTTACGGTGAAAAGGGCGCCGCCATGCTGGGCTTCATGGATGAGAGTTCAGATGCCTGGCGTGCCCGAGTCAGTCAATTCGAGCAGCAGAAAGCGCAGATACTGGCCAGTGTGACGCTTTCCGAGCAACAAAAGCGTCGACAGGTCGACAGCCTGCGCAACCAGAGCTTCTCCGAAGAGGAGAAGCTTAAACTGGCCTGGCAGGCTTTGCAGTAGGGTCGATGGGTTGCCCGCAGGTGTCGGTCGGTCAGTGTGTCTCGGTGCCTGCGGCAATGCGGTCCATCAGCGCGAACATCACCCCTGAAAAAACGAAGGTCAGGTGGATCAGGACTTTCCACATGATGACCATCTCGCCCGACTCATCAAGGACTTTCATTTCGACGAAACTTTTCAAAAGGTCGATGGCCGAAATTGCAACGATGGCACCGATGACCTTTAGTTTGAGGCCGCTAAAATCCACTTTGCCCATCCATGAGGGCTTGTCTTCGTGGTTTTCGACGTGAATCTTCGAAACGAAGATTTCGTAACCACTGAATATGATCATCAGCAATAAACTACCGACCAGACACATGTCGACTAAAGTCAGTATCTTGATCACGACAATGCTGTGATCAAGCTCGATGACTTTGGGCGCCAGGTGGGCCATTTCCTGTAAAAACTTAAACAACAGCAGCATTACGCTGATGACCAGGCCAAAAAAGAACGGGGCCAACAGCCAGCGGCTGCTGAAGATCGCCTGTTCCATGGTTTTTTCGATACGGTTGGACATGCACACTCCATCACTACATAAGAGAACTGGCGCAAATCTTAAAGGGCTGCGTCGTCGCTGGCAATGCATGTGAACATTCTCTCATTTTTGCCTTGCCGGCCTGTCAGATAAATGGCGTGGCCTGTCATATAAACCAGCGCGACGCGGTAAAAGTTAGACTGTGGGTTCCGAAAATAATGCTAACAACGGAGCCAATCATGAAAAAAATGCTGACCGCGTTGGCGGCTGTGCTGGGATTGGGCCTGGCGCAACCGGCGGTGTCTGACTCTTTCGTACCCATCTTGAGTTTTGCCGCGGGGCTGCTGAATCAGGGCGTGTTCCCAAAATCAGACGCCTATACCACCGATGACAACATTCGCATCTATGCCGCTGACGGTACTAACCTCGAAGCGAATATCTTCGTCCCGACACGCCTGCAAGGGCCTGCGCCCGCAGTCATCTTTATCAATAGCTGGGCCTTGAATGAGTATGAGTACCTGAGCCAGGCAGCCGATCTGGCGAAGCGCGGCTACATCGTACTGAGTTATTCGACGCGGGGCTTTGGCACCTCGGGTGGCTTGATCAATACCGCGGGTCCTAAAGACATCAGCGATTTGAGTCGGGTGATCGATTTTCTGATTGCCAATTACCCGGTCAACCCCAATGCCATTGGTGCCGGCGGCATCTCCTACGGTTCTGGCATCAGCCTAATCGGCGCCGCGCACGACGCGCGCATCAAGGCCGTCGCAGCGCTCAGTTCATGGGGCAATCTGGCGCATTCGCTTTATGGCAACCAGAGCCCGCGTTTGGTGTGGGGCGAACTATTAAATCTCTCGAGCGGTCTGCAGGGTAATCCCGAGCCCATCATTGATGAATATTGGCGTCGCATCAAAAACCAGGATCTGGCGGGCATTCCAGCGGTGATCGACTGGGCGCTGATTCGTTCGCCCAGCACTTACACCGATATGCTGAATGACAATAACACGGCGGTTTACCTGGCCAAGGCCTATGGCGATGATTTGTTTCAGCCCAATAGCCTGCTCGATATGTTCAGTGAGTTA